>NZ_JAWHOO010000004.1:0-334879 GCF_032586855.1 Pseudomonas syringae group sp. J254-4
GTCCATATGCTCGTTCGATATGGGGGGCGGTAGGCGAGCGGAGGCGAAAAAGACGCTTTAGGGCGTCTGCAGTTTGAGGCCATCGACGCTAGCCGTAGCCCCGGGAAGAAACCCTCGTTCGTGCGTGGGCTGACAGGCCGCTTAGCAGTCGCTCAATTGTGCGGACTTAGTCGCCTATATTATTCAGGACGGCAGTACCGAAGCCGAGGCCGCAACGGAGCGTGCTACAGACAGAAAGCTGGCATGCACTGTCATTTATCCATGGAAACGCCCTCAAAAATCGGCATCAGCCTCTCGATCTTCACGTTTGACGTGTAGATCCTCAATGAACAGATAATTTGAGTACATTACATAGAATATCGCCATAACTTGAACGAGGCTTAGGAAAGTGATGAACCCCATCGCTCCCGACTTTAAAAGGTGCCTGTATTCCAACGCATACGGTAGCCCATAGAGGACAAGCTTTAAGAAGTATATTGTTGATACTCCTACTGCTACACCAGCAGAAGCCATGATCGAGCCCACGATCTTTTCTAGTCTTCTAGTGTCTTGTAATGATTTGGAAAAATCAGCGGTCTGGATTTTCTGAGGAGCCTTTAGCTTCATTAAGGCGTTCGGATATATAAATGCTATCCAAATACCCATGATCGTAAACACCATGCCTGACGTTGTCAGTAATGTGTATCCGTAGTCTTTGAAATCAGCGTAGCTATATTGGATGTTTAAGAAGTACGCTGCGAGTCCTGTGGCGATTCCTATTAGTAAGAAAGTAATAAGCTTGAGCATGATTATGCTGTGCCTGTTTTAGGGTTTAAATTGTCTTTAATGATTGGCGCTAGATATCTAGCTCTGTTTTCATTTATCTTGCGAAAAAGGTGTTCTCCAGGAATAATATCCTCACCAAGATCATCGACTGATATTAGATCACTCAGCCGGAATGATTCCGCCCAAACAATTCGACCGGATTTGTCAGTGATAAATCCCGTGTCATCCCAGCTAGATGGGTTGTTATCCGATGCATGAGCATCAATGATTTCCTTTATTTCCTCCACGGTCGGCTTCGCTTCAACTCGAAACTCAACTTTGCGGTTTGTTTCATCTGCGGCTGATGCGAAAGGAACGTCAAATCTCTTAAAAAGACGATGCCATCCGACACGTTTGTCTGTTCTAGTAATAGATACTGTTTCTCTTTTAATGATATGCGTAACCCGGCTTGCGAGTTCTGTTAATTTTGCTGAAGAAGTAGATATGGTTCTCAAGGTCATCTCAAACTTATAATACATTTTGTACTTTTGGATCGCTATTTCTTCCTCTTTTTTTGACATGTCTTCCAACGGCTCTATCGAGGCTTCGATAGCATCCGCTAGCACAGCTTGCTCATCGCTTTCCGCGGGTAATGGAGTTGGCTCAGGAAACTGGATTCTAACCAATCCATTTTCTGTCTCAATTTTTTTATATTCCGGCAACGGAACCTTGAGATTAATGCACCCGGTTATCCATTCTTGAAACATTTTCGAGTCACAGCGTGAATTCTCGAACTTTAGCGAGGCCACAGTGTTCAAGTCGGGGATTACCCAGTAGTAACAAGGGCGTCCCCAGATTGTAGGTTTGTTAACTTTAACTTCTGTTTTTTTAATGGCTTTGTCGGCGGAGCCGTCGGGGTTTATAGATATTCCATACAGCGGACCTTGTTTGTCGCTGTCGCCTTTGAAAAGGATCAGGAGATAATCACCAGTAGCTGCATCGAAATGTATTTTATGAGCGTAACATATGGTTTTATTACGATGTGCTCTAGAATCCCAAGGGTTCGTAGTATCAAAATTACGGTCTTCAGCCCAGCCTTTTAGATTTGCCAGTGTTTCTTTGAGGTCGAGAGCTTGGGCCTCTGGTTTTGCGAAGCGATAAAGACCGCATTTAGTCACTGAGAAAAAATTCAAAAAACCATTTTGTAGCATTGCGAATTCCTATCTTGTTTACCTTCCTTGGGCTGCGGGAACAATTCACCGGCCTGGATCGGATCCAATATGAGTTTTATCACTTATAGTGTCATTTTGATATTGAAATATGCAAATTACAGAAAATTTCCCCGTAGGCTGACTTCGCTTTGAAGCCAGTTTCTATGACCTGAATAGGCATCCACCGACCATATATGCCAGTAATCATCGTCCATTCTAGGAGCATTTTGTCCGCATGCCGCTGCCGTACCACAGGCCAATATCATTGTATCCGCGCCACAAACCCCATCGAGCAAAAAATAAGGATTGGCTTTAGCGAGGCATCTCTGGCGAGCAGTTCCACGGCAGCAAGGCTTCCTAATCTTCTACCGATGCAGCATGCGGCAACCGCTCAAGTACGTGGCGCAGCCACGTATAAGGCTCTTGGCCGTTGAGTTTGGCGGTCTCGACCAAGCTGTAGATCTGGGCGCTGGCCTTGGCGCCTTTGGGCGTGTCGGTGAACAGCCAGACTTTTCGTCCGATGGCGAACGGCCTGATTGCTCTTTCGGCAGCGTTGTTGTCGATGGGTAGAAAACCAGCTTCGATATAACGCTCTATCCGGCTCCAGTTGTGAGCCAGGTAGTTCACCGCTTTACCCAAGGCACTTTGTGACGTGACCTGCGGCTGCGTTGTTTCCATCCATGCTTTGAGCTTCGTCAGCTCAGGCAGGCTTTTTTCCTGACGACCGATGTAACGCTGCTCATCGCTGACATCCTTGAGTTCACGCTCGATGCCATACAGTTTGTTAATGCATGCCAGTGCAACATCAGCGCGGCCTGTTTTGCCTTGAGGCTGCACTTTCTTTGCCTCCACGAACTTGCGCCGTACATGGGCCATGCACGCCAGACGTTCCACACCCGGTTGCAACGCCAAAGTGTTATAGCGCGCGTAATCGTCGGCCATCACGTAGCCCCGATAACTCTCCAGCAGGCACAGCGGCACTTCCTGCGCACGGCTGGTGGTGTAGTCGAACAGGACGACTTTTCAGTCTGGTGGTCCGCTGGCCTGTACCCACATCCAGGATTGGCTGGTCGGGTCACGATCCGGCTCTTTTAGTACCTGGGCTCGGGTTTCATCGCAGTGGATAAACGGGCTTTCGAATAATCGACAACGCATCAAATTCAAGAGCGGCTGTAAGTGCTCGCTGCACTTGGATCACCCTGCGCGCCAGCGTCTGGCGCGGTATCTCGATGCCATGTCGACTCAGCACCGTTTCGAAACGATTCAGAGGCAAACCGTCGACATATTTGGTGGTTAGCAGCATGGCCAATACGCTCGGACTGGCCATGCTCTTTTCGATCAACTGAGCCGGTTTGTCAGCCGTGACCGGTGCCGTTTCGCAACCGGGGCAACCGTAGACTTTGCGGATATGTTTAATCACCCGGATCTGCATCGGCACGATATCCAGCTGCTCGCTGGTTTCTTCGCTGATGACATGCTTGCGGCAACCGCAGGCACAGCTCAGTTCGTGCTCTGGCAGTTCCTGAGCCGTCAGCACGATGGCCTCGTCCGCCTCATTGGGAGGCGTTTTGAAACGCTCGGACTCTAGGCGCTTGAGCCGAAGGTAGAAGCCGTTGCCCTCCCAATAAAGGATTTACACCCGGTTACGTTGGCGAGTCAGAAAAACAAAAAAGCACGGGGTCGAACAAGGCGACTTTGATCTCCAGCTCGACCTGCGCAGCAAGTCCGTGGATGGATTTTCGGAATTACACAGGCTTGGGTTAGAGGTACTCTTTTTCGACTTTGGCGTCGGGTCGCATAATGAGCCGCTTACAGTTGATTCCTCGAAAAAACGATTCACTCGAATATCTACCCAGTTATCCCCTCAGTATAAAGGTTATCGTGTTTTTATACTAAATCCATCAATAGGGATTTCTTCGGTTTTATTATAAATTGGCAAGCTACTAAAGCTTGCTTTCTCAAGAGTTTCGCAGTTCCATGCCTTCATTTGGGCTGCTTTATAAAGCATGCCTAACGTCAGTACTGTCTTTGCACGCCGATCTATAGATCTGAAGAACACGAAAATGTCAGTCCCTTCAGGCTTGAAATAACGATAGTGGTCGTAGTCGCCGCGGTCGACGCCAAGGTGTTCGAAAAAATCTTCCATGAAGTCACTGGCATCGTCACCGTCAAGACCTAGATCCCAACTGACTCTGGTGGCGAGGCTGAGAATTTCAAATGCTTTTTTGCCGAACCCAACATAAAAGTAGATTCTCTCTATGAGATAATTAAGGATGTCATGGTTCAGATCGTTTTTATCCATTTTAAAATAGCACCTTGCTTATCTTCGATAAAGTTGTAGGTGTTCAGCGTTATGTCTCCGATCTTGTTGGGCTAGCATGCGGTATAAGACCTTCCGATAACGGACGTTAGCCGAGTGTGGCTGTACCTAGCCGCTGGTTTAACTAAGAGTCTAACGTCCAATTTCGTTCGACTCGGAACAGCAAGTTCTAGCTAGGGCTTGTCGGAAATTATCGATACAGTTAGCTCTAAAGTTAAGATTTATCTGTCAGTCCCTTGGCGTAGTATCTTCTTGAGTTAGCGTAATTCTGTAACTTCTAAGGTCGTCGCCTTCAGTGACATACTCCTTGCTAAAGTAACGGTAGACAGCACCCTTTACCGTGATTCCTACGCCATTGGGTGTGTCATGTATTGCGACGTTTTCTAAAGAGCTATCCGTGATGAGGAATTCGCTTTCCTTATTAAGTTTATGTAATACTTCTGAATCATCGCCTTCAAGCGGTTTGCTAATGAAAAAGCGTAGTGTGTCCACGTCGGTAGCCATGGCGCCGTAGCGCGTAACATACAGCCAATCACCCTGAGGAAGCCGCCGTTTTAACACTACTTCATCTGCGTCACTACCGAAATCAAAAAAGTCACCAAGAAACGTCTTGGCTATTAAAAAGATCACAAGTATCCAAAATGAATTCTTGTAAGTAAATCTGAAGTTAGTATCCTTTGGATTTTGCATACAAGATCCCCATTTTTATCCATTTCTGGTCTTTAGGGTCATCCCCGTATGGAGGCAGCCAGAACCAATGGCCCCACTTATGCTTTCGTGTTTTGGCTTCTCCTTGGGCGAACCCAGCGGCTCTCAGTAGAAGCTGTTCAGTTAATTGACCGGCTGTCCCAACAGCGCCGTAATGAAAATTGCCGAAGTCTTCCCACTCTGGATGTTTCTGCTTGTAGTCCCACGGGCTCTTGTTACGTACTTTGTAGTAAAACCAACTCATGAACGCACCCGTGCTAGGATCTTTTTTCCACTGATCGTTCGCGAGCTTCATGTGGACGTCTACATTGACTCCGGGAGGAATGACTGCTGGCATTTCGTAATTCATCGCCTGTCCCTGCGAAATCTAATGAGTAGTTATGAAAATATCTTGTTACTGATAGCATCCCAGCCGCCAGCAATTTGTCCAGCGCTTTGCCCTGTTTTTCGACTTTGCTTGGAGTAAATAAGTTGAATTCTTCCATAGTTCAGAGCGATAAGTTCGCTTGGGAAACTGTTATCCTGGTCGCCATTGCCCGTTAATGAAAAAGAACTGATAATAACTTCTTCGAGTTTTATCTCCAGGTATTTGACTTTTGGGTCGCCAGCACGGAAAAGATGCACAGATACCTGCTTGAAGTGCTTACCGCTGCAGCATGCCTCATGAAGCTTTGGGGTGGCATTATCAACAGCCTTACGAACGAGCATGTCGCTCATGTAGGCCCTGCCCGAGGTTGCACCGCCGGCCGATGTGGAGGTAGCTGAGGCAGTCTGGCTAGCCGAAAGGTCGAAGTCTTGCAGCTCGATCCAGTTTTCGTAGCCTTCTGAGAGAGTCTCGCCGGGAACTCCTTCGATCTGCAGATATGCTTCTAATGACATCTTCAATTCCTTTTAATGCGATCCAGAGCTTTTGATACTACACGGAAGCATTTTTGATGTGAATCGCTCAGTCTGTGGTGTAGGACGCGCATTGTGCAGAGAGGGGGGCAAAAAATTTTCAGTAGAAAATCAGGCCCGCCGGGCAGCCAAGGCTGTAATAAAGCTGGCATTACTGAGCCAATACGGCCCAAAAAGGCACAAAAAAAGCACTTGCGATGAACGCGAAGTGCTTTATTTGTAACGCTTGTATGGTGGAGCCGGGGGGATTTGAACCCCCGTCCGCCAGTACTCCGCTGTCGGTACTACATGCGTAGCCGTGTCTATTAAGTTAACCCTCAGCGACCCGACGGGCAGGGTGCTTTGGGCGAGCTGTGTAAGTTTTAGCCGATTCGTCCACAGCGTACTGCACGGCGATTCTGTTCTATATGACAATCATTTTGGGTTTACAGACATCCCCTGATGATTGCTGGAGCCGAAGCTACCAGAAGTGCGGCTAGGCTGCTTACGCAGCTAGTTGAGCACCGTAGTTTTCGTCATTGGCAACTATAGAAAGTTGCAACAGTGGATTTACGAGTTCTGTTACCAACTCGGCATGCACCTAAAGTTTCATCACCGGCGTCGAATCCAAATCGGCCCCGAGACTGCTTTCGCAGTCGCTGGGGCGCAGTGTACGCCGATTGGCGTGCCACGTCGACCCGTTTGCTGCAATCGATCAGGCTAGCCGGGTGGCGAGCCTGATCGAAGGGGTTACTTGGTGCCTTCGCTGCCCGAGCCGGTGTTTTTCAGCGAGGTGATCACCTTGGTGGTGATTTCGACGCATTTTTTCTCGTCGTTCTGAGCTTGAGCCGCTTTGGCGTTTTGCTCAGTGGTTTGTAGCATTGTCTTGTTTTCCGGGCTCAGGTTGGTGCCGGAAGAAACCTGAGCATTTTCAATCGTTTTGATGTTTGCAGCGCACAAATCATCGGCGGCAAAAACCGGCGAAGCCAACAGGGCGGCGCTGAGGAACAATCCAGTGAGGGCGGTACGCATCATGTGTCTCTCCTTATAACCTGTGGACTCGGTATGGCCGGTCGTTGAGGCCGTCGCCCGAGGGTTTGAAAGCCCGTTCATGTTCAGGGCCTAAAGGATTGACTGTGCTGTAGCGCAGGCGTTCTATTTTATTTTCAGACAGATGCGAAAAAGCCACATTGGGCGGTTAAGGCACCAAAGTGGGGCGATCTTCGCGTTGAGGTTGTGATTGTGCGGGGTGGGATAAGGGGCAGATGGATTGAAAGTGCGCACTGCCAAATGCCCGTTACAGGCATTTGGCACAGGCAGGAAGTTAGTCGTCCTTGCCCTTGGAGCGCACGGCACGCTGTAGCTCACGGTCCGAGTCGCGTTCACGCTCGGTGTGGCGTTTGTCGTATTCCTTTTTACCTTTACCCAGCGCGATTTCGCACTTGATCAAGTGCTCCTTCCAGTAAACGGAAAGGGCCACGCAGGCATAGCCTTTCTGTTGAACCGAGCTGGTGAGCTTTTCGAGCTCGCGCTTGTTCAGCAGCAGTTTTCGGGTGCGTGTCGGGTCAGCGATGACGTGCGTGCTGGCAGTCTTGAGAGGCGTGATGTGGCAACCCATCAGCCAGGCCTCGCCATCCTTGAGCAGCACGTAACTGTCGACCAGCTGTACCTTGGTGGCACGCAGGCTTTTTACTTCCCAGCCAGCCAGGACCAGACCGGCCTCGAACTTGTGTTCGATGAAGTAATCGTGACGCGCCTTTTTATTTTGCGCGATGGTCCCTGTAGGGTTTTTCTTGAGCTTAGCCATAGGGGGCGCATTATAGGGAGTTGCATCAATGTCGGCTATGGGAAAGCGCGTGCTTGAGCACAAAGGTTGAATCCCGGACAATGCGCGATCTTTTTTGGCTGGGCGTTTCGATAATGTCGACGGACAAGGTTTCAGTCCACGGTAGCTGGGCAAGCCGCTGGGTGTTCATCCTGGCTGCCACAGGTTCTGCCGTGGGGCTGGGCAGCATATGGAAATTTCCGTACATGGTCGGTGCCTATGGCGGCGGTGCATTTGTACTGGTTTTTCTGGCGTGCATCGCGCTGATCGGCATTCCGGTGATGATCGCCGAGACGCTGATTGGCCGTCGTTCCCGACTCAGTCCTGCGAATGCGCTCAAGACGCTGGCGCTGGAAGCGGGGCATTCGGCGCGGTGGTCATGGGGGGCTTTTGCCGGAATGATCACGGCTTTGCTGATTCTCTCCTTTTATAGTGTGGTGGGCGGCTGGTCGCTGGATTACATCATCGACATGGGGCGCGGCGATTTTCAGGGTGTTTCGCCGGATCAGGTCGGTGCCTATTTCGGCGCGGTGATTGCAGACCCTTGGCGTCTGATTCTGTGGCACACCATTTTCATGCTGCTGTCGGCGGTGGTGATCGGCAAGGGTGTCGAGGCCGGTCTGGAGAAGAGCCTGCGCATCATGATGCCGATGCTGTTCCTGCTGATGCTGGCGCTGTTGGGCTATAGCCTGACCACCGGGCATTTCATGGAAGGCGTGCATTTCATGTTCGACTTCAATCCCGACAAGGTACTCGATGGTTTGCTGCCTGCGATGGGGCATGCGTTCTTTTCCCTGAGCGTCGGTGTCGGCTCGATCATGGTCTACGGCGCTTACATGACCAAGGGCGCATCCATCAGCACCACGGTTGTTGGCATCGCGTTGCTCGACACCTTTGTTTCGCTGCTGGCGGGCCTTGCACTGTTCCCTATCGTTTTTGCTGCCGGCCTGAACCCGAGTGAGGGGCCGGGCCTGATGTTTGTAACGTTGCCATACGCGTTCGGCAACGTGGCATTCGGGCAGTTGATGGGCGTCGTATTCTTCGTGCTGGTGGCTGTAGCGGCCTGGAGCTCGGCGATTTCGCTGCTTGAACCCATGGTTGCCTATCTGGTTGAGCGCACCCGTATTCGCCGCGCGTGGGTGACGTTCTGGCTGGCATTTACCTGCTGGTTTGTGGGGCTGGGAACGGTGTTCTCGTTCAATATCTGGCAAAAAGCCAAGTTTTTCGTGAACGATGGAGGTGTATTCCACCTCTACCAGTGGGGCGCATCGACTGGCCTGGACTTCTTTGGAGTCATTGATTTCTTCACTTCGCGGATCATGTTGCCGCTGGGTGGGTTGTGTTTTGTGGTATTCGCTGGTTGGGTGATGAGCCGTGAGACGGTGCGTGACGAGTTGTCGATTCGCAGTCCGTTGCTCTTCAACCTGACGTTCTTTTTGATGCGCTACGTGGCGCCGCTCGGCATTCTTGTGGTGTTTGCCGCTCAGCTCTGGAAATGACGCTCACATGACTACGCATATACAACGCTCTGCTTTACTGCCGTACCCGGCCGGGTTTCTTTATGACCTGGTCAATGATGTGGCCCGTTATCCCGAGTTTCTGCCGTGGTGTTCCTCTGCCACCGTGCTCGAGTCCAGCGAAGCGCAGATGCGCGCCAGCCTGGAAATTGCCAAGGGCGGTCTGAGCCAGAAGTTCATGACGCGCAACACGCTTACCCCAGGCGAGTCGATCGTGATGGACCTGGTTGAGGGGCCTTTTGAGCAGTTTCATGGCGTCTGGACATTCAAGCCGCTGGGCGAGAAGGCCTGCAAGATCAGCCTGGATCTGTCCTTCGATTATGCCGGCTCTATCGTTCGCGCCACGCTCGGGCCGCTGTTCAATCAGGCGGCCAATACGTTGGTGGACGCGTTCTGCCAGCGAGCGAAAGAGCTGCATGGCTGAAGCAGTGATTCAGATTGAGGTGGTGTACGCCTCTGTGCAGCGTCAGGTGTTAATGACGCTGGATGTTCCGGCAGGCTCTTCGGTGCGTCAGGCACTGGCTCTCAGTGGCATGGACAGGCAGTTTCCGGAGCTGGATCTGACGCAGTGTGCCGTGGGCATCTTCGGCAAGGTGGTGGCTGATCCTTCCACACGGGTGCTGGAGGCGGGTGAGCGAATCGAGATCTATCGTCCGCTGTTGGCCGATCCCATGGAGATCAGGCGTCTGCGTGCCGCCAGGGCGCGGGAGAAACGGACGCTTCCCGGCTGAACGCTGACTGAACGAAAGGCACAAAAAAGCCCGGCATGCCGGGCTTTTTGTTGAGCGCTGAGGGCTAACGAGAGTTGGTGTCCAGAGGCTCTTGGGTCGGGACAGGTACGGTCTCGACGCTGTCCACGTCTTTCTGGATCTTGTCCAACAACGAACCTGGCTTGGCCGGCTCTTCAGGCTTCTGCACCGGCTGATTCTCTGCCGGGACAGTGGTATCGCTGCCTTTGCCGAGAATGGCTTCATCGCGGCTGACACCGGGCATGAAGTCGCCAGACAGGCTTACAAGCTGGTCATTGCCGTTGAATATAAGGCTGACACGCTCCTGCTGGCGTTCACCGCCACCTGGCTGCAGGCTGTACAGGTAATCCCACCGATCGGAGTGGAAAGTGTCGGTCAACAGGGGGTTGCCCATGATAAACCGTACTTGCCGTCGGGTCATTCCGGGGCGTAACTGGTCTATCATGTCCTGCGTGACGACATTACCCTGCTGGATGTCGATTTTGTAAACCCCGGGGAATGAACAACCGGCGAGTGCGAGCAGTCCCACGAAGGTGAAACTGGTTAGCAAGAGCTTGGTGTTTTGCATCGGTGGGCGACTTCCACTATCTTGGCTGGGACAACGTAAACCCCGATCATACCTGCATTAAGAGAAGCTGCGAAGCAGCGTCTGCGAGAAAGCTGACCATGGTTGAAAATAGCGAACTACGTAAAGCAGGACTAAAGGTAACCCTACCAAGGGTTAAAATACTCCAAATGCTCGATTCTGCCGAGCAGCGCCACATGAGTGCCGAGGATGTCTACAAGGCGCTTATGGAGGCAAGCGAGGACGTCGGCCTGGCCACGGTTTACCGTGTTCTGACCCAGTTTGAAGCCGCTGGATTAGTGGTGCGCCACAATTTCGACGGCGGTCATGCTGTGTTTGAGCTGGCTGATGGCGGCCATCACGACCACATGGTCAACGTGGAGTCAGGTGAGGTAATCGAGTTCTTCGACGAAGAAATCGAGAAGCTTCAAAAGGCTATTGTCGAAAGACACGGCTTTGACCTGGTTGACCACAATCTGGTGCTCTACGTCCGCAACAAGAAGGCGTAAGCCAGACGGCGTAAAAACCAGCACCAAAGGCGACCCCGGGTCGCCTTTGTGCTTTCTGCGCTTCAGCTTTTAGCGGTAACGACCATCTTTTTGGCGTGCGCCAGAGATTCCTTGGTCAGGTCGATGCCCCCCAGCATTCGGGCCACTTCTTCTATGCGCTCGGTCTTGCTGAGTTTGGAAACCGCCGTACGCGTGGCGTCGTTGTCGCGGACCTTGTGCACAAACAGATGCTGATGGCCCTGCGCGGCAACCTGCGGCAGGTGGGTGACGGTCATGACTTGCCCGCGCTCGCCCAGACGACGCAGCAATTGCCCCACGATCTCGGCGGTCGGCCCGCCAATGCCCACATCGACTTCGTCGAATACCAGCGTCGGCACCCGCGAGGTTTGTGCAGTAATGACCTGAATTGCAAGGCTGATACGCGACAGCTCGCCACCCGACGCGACTTTCGCCAGCGCTTTCAGTGGTTGGCCGGGGTTGGCGCTGACCAGTAGCTCTACCTGCTCAAGACCGTGAGGCGACGGTTCTACGCTGGCATTGGCTTTAAGGTCGATCTGGAAACGACCGCCCGGCATGCCCAATCGATGAATTTCCTGCTCTACGGCGCTGGCCAGTGTCGTTGCCGAATTGCGGCGCAGGTCGCTTAGTTCGCGGGCCTTCTCCTGATAGTGCCGGGCAAATGCCTGCACTTCGTGCTCCAGGCGTTCGATGGATTCATCATTGGCATTCAGTGTTTCTATTTCATCCAGCAGCTTTTGCTGCAGCGTGGCCACTTTACCTGGCTGAATGCGGTGCTTGCGCGCCAGTGTATAGATTGCATCAAGACGCTCTTCAAGCTGTTGCAGTCTGGCCGGGTCGGCATCGAAGTGATCCAGAAAACGGTTCAGTTCGCCTACCGCTTCTTCTACCTGTATCTGCGCGCTGGACAGCAAACCAGTGGCCTCGCTCAGTGCGGACGGCGAATGGTCGACGCTGCCCAGCCGATGCAGGCTGGCAGTCAGGGCATTGAGCACGTTGCCGGAATCGCTTTCACTGCACTGCTCGACCACTTGTCGGCAAATGCTCAGCAGGCTTTCGGCGTTGGTCAGATCTTTGTGTTCCTGCTCGAGCTGCTCAAGCTCGTTTTCGCCCAGGCTCAGGCTTTCCAGCTCTTCGAGCTGATAGCTGAGCAGTTGATGGCGTGCGCGCTGCTCGTCCCCTGAATTGGAAAGGCGCTCCAGCTCTTGTCGCGTCTGCCGCCAGCGCTGTGCGGCGAGATGGACCTGACGGGCCAGGTCGGTAGCGCCAGCGTATTCGTCCAGCAGGCGTCGGTGGGTATCGGTCTTGAGCAGCGACTGATGCTCATGCTGGCTGTGGATATCAATGAGCAGTTCACCCAGTGCCTTCAAATCTCCCTGAGGGCAGGGCGAGCCATTGATGTAGGAGCGTGACCGACCTTCGGCGGTAATGACCCGGCGCAGGATGCAGGGGCCGTCGTTGTCCAGGTCGCGCTCTTTGAGCCAGGTCTGTGCCTCGGGAATGTCGCCCAGGTCGAATGTGGCCAGGATGTCGGCCTTGTCAGCGCCTGGCCGGACCACGCCGCTGTCGGCACGGTCGCCCAGCGTCAGGCCCAGGGCATCGAGCATGATCGACTTGCCAGCGCCGGTTTCGCCGGTGATGACGCTCATGCCTCGATCCAGTTCAAGGTCAAGGTGTTCGACAATGGCGTAATTGTGTACGGAAAGGTGCACCAGCATTGAGCGGCTCCCGGGCTGTTTGTCTGGTTATTTATACAGTGTTTTATTTGTTGCTGACAATGCCTTCGCTTAGCTCGATTTGATCGGTTTGCAGTGGTTTTTAGTCGCTCTTGTGTCGGTCCGCAATTTTTCGCTCGTCCGGAATCCGCATTATTTGTCAGGGAATGCGTATCTCGATTGCATGAAACCCTTGAAGCCGGAAATTCCGATCCCATATAGGTGGACAGAAGCGCGAATCGGGATCGCGGACGTTTTTAGAGGAGAACATGTATGGCTGACGAACAGAATCTGGATGCGCAGGCTCAGGATCAGGCTGCCGAGGCGGGCGCGGGTGAAGAACTGACAACCCGTGTGCAGGTGCTCGAAGAGCAACTGGCTGCTGCGCAGGACCAATCCCTTCGCGTGGCTGCGGATCTGCAGAATGTCCGCCGCCGTGCCGAGCAGGATGTTGAAAAGGCGCACAAGTTTGCGCTGGAAAAATTTGCCGGTGATCTGTTGCCGATCATCGACAGTCTGGAGCGAGGCCTTGATCTGTCCAGTCCGGACGATGAAAGCATTCGCCCGATGCGTGAAGGCATCGAGCTGACCTTGAAGATGTTTCAGGACACCCTCAAGCGTTATCAGCTGGAAGCCATTGATCCACATGGTCAACCGTTCAGTGCCGACCAGCACCAGGCGATGGCCATGCAGGAAAGTGCCGACGTCGAGCCTAATACTGTGCTCAAGGTATTCCAGAAGGGTTATCAGCTTAATGGTCGCCTGTTGCGCCCGGCCATGGTCGTGGTCAGCAAGGCACCGTCGCCTGCAACGCCGTCAATCAACGAGCAGGCTTGAAATCAGCTGTAAGGCCCCCATTTAGAGGTCAAGCGTTTAAGAGCTACCGCACGGTGTAAGCGCACTGGCGGCAACCAAATCCAAGTTTTGCAAGTTTCGGGAGAGTCAAGATGGGCAGAATTATCGGTATCGACCTGGGGACTACCAACTCCTGCGTCTCCATTCTGGAAAACGGTAACGTCAAGGTTATCGAGAACGCAGAAGGTACTCGTACTACACCTTCGATCATTGCTTATGCCAATGACGGCGAGATCCTGGTGGGGCAGTCCGCCAAGCGTCAGGCCGTTACCAATCCGCACAACACGCTGTATGCGGTAAAGCGTCTGATTGGTCGTAAGTTCGAAGAGGATGTCGTTCAGAAAGACATCCAGATGGTCCCTTACAAGATCGTCAAGGCTGACAACGGCGATGCCTGGGTTGAAGTGAATGGCCAGAAAATGGCGCCTCCTCAGATTTCCGCTGAAATCCTGAAGAAAATGAAAAAGACTGCCGAAGACTACCTCGGTGAAGCGGTTACCGAAGCGGTCATCACCGTTCCGGCCTACTTCAACGACAGTCAGCGTCAGGCTACCAAGGACGCCGGCCGTATTGCAGGTCTGGACGTCAAGCGCATCATCAACGAACCAACCGCGGCCGCTCTGGCTTACGGTATGGACAAGGCCAAGGGCGACCACACTGTCATCGTTTATGACCTGGGTGGCGGTACTTTCGACGTCTCGGTCATCGAGATCGCCGAAGTTGATGGCGAGCACCAGTTCGAAGTGTTGGCCACCAACGGCGACACGTTCCTGGGCGGTGAAGACTTTGACATTCGTCTGATCGACTACTTCGTCGACGAATTCAAGAAAGAAAGCGGCATGAACCTTAAGGGTGACCCGCTGGCCATGCAGCGTCTGAAAGAAGCTGCCGAGAAAGCCAAGATCGAGCTTTCTTCCAGCACCCAGACCGAAGTCAACCTGCCGTACATCACTGCAGATGCAACCGGTCCAAAGCACCTGGTCGTGAAAATTTCGCGCTCCAAGCTGGAATCGCTGGTTGAGGACCTGGTTCAGCGCACCATCGCTCCTTGCGAAATGGCGCTTAAAGATGCTGGCATCGACAGAAGCAAGATCAACGACGTGATTCTGGTCGGTGGTCAGACCCGTATGCCGCTGGTGCAGAAGCTGGTAACCGAGTTCTTCGGTAAAGAAGCACGTAAAGACGTCAACCCTGACGAAGCCGTTGCAATGGGTGCTGCTATCCAGGGCGCTGTATTGGCCGGTGATGTCAAAGACGTTCTGCTGCTCGACGTCAGCCCGCTGACTCTGGGTATCGAAACCATGGGCGGCGTGATGACTGCGCTGATCGAGAAAAACACCACGATTCCTACCAAGAAATCTCAGGTGTTCTCGACTGCCGATGACAACCAGAACGCGGTAACCATCCACGTACTGCAGGGTGAGCGCAAGCAAGCCGGTCAGAACAAGTCCTTGGGCAAGTTCGACCTGGCCGAGATTCCACCTGCTCCACGTGGCGTGCCACAGATCGAAGTAACCTTCGACATCGACGCAAACGGCATTTTGCATGTTGGCGCGAAAGACAAGGCGACCGGCAAGCAGCAGTCCATCGTGATCAAGGCCAACTCCGGTCTTTCCGAGGAAGAAATTCAGCAAATGGTCCGCGATGCTGAAGTCAACTCCGAAGAAGATCGCAAGTTCGAAGAGCTGGCCTCTGCCCGTAACCAGGGTGATGCGCTGGTCCACTCGACTCGCAAAATGATCGCTGATGCGGGTGACAAGGTCACTGCTGAAGAGAAGACTGCTGTCGAGGCTGCACTGGTTGCTCTGGAAGCCGCTATCAAGGGCGACGACAAGGCTGCTATCGAAGCCAAGGTTGAAGAGCTGTCGAAGGTTTCCGCGCCAATCGCTCAAAAGATGTACGCCGAGCAGGCCGAAAACCCTGAAGCAGCGGCCAAGCCTGCTGAAGAGAACGCCAAGGCTGACGACGTTGTCGATGCCGAGTTCGAAGAAGTGAAAGACCACAAGTAAGCGCAGGCTCACTTGAACGCCGGTTGACCTCTTTCGAGCGCTGACTGGTAGGATGTCGCCGCGCGGGAGCTTGCTCCCGCGTTGGCGTGTCTGGAACAAGCAAAATTTCGGCGTGCGGATTTGCTCCGCAAGCCATGTGGCAAGATCGCTACGCTCCTGCGTGGCGAATCATTCTGCCGCTTTCTCGGCCAGATCCATCTGGTTGTTGAACGAAGACCAGGATCGTTGAATTGACGTGAGTTGGGTCCGGGGCCTGTATGGGGCTCAACGAGTTTGGCAGGGCTCAGGAGGGTCTTGCCGAACGTCCTCAAGAGTGCGGAAGAATTATGGCAAAGCGTGATTATTACGAAGTGTTGGGAGTGGAGCGAGGCTCCAGCGAGGCGGACCTGAAGAAGGCTTATCGCCGTCTGGCGATGAAGCATCACCCTGACCGCAACCCTGATGACAAAGCATCGGAAGAGCTGTTCAAAGAGGCCAACGAGGCCTACGAAGTGCTTTCCGACGCCAGCAAACGCGCGGCCTACGATCAGTATGGCCATGCCGGTGTCGACCCAAGCATGGGTGGCGGCGGTGGTTTTGGTGGCGGTGCCGGTGGTGCCAACTTCTCCGATATCTTCGGTGATGTGTTCAGTGATTTCTTTGGCGGTGGCCGCGGCGGTGGTGGCGGTGGTCGTGGCGGTGCCCAGCGCGGCAGCGATCTGCGCTATACGCTGGAGCTGAATCTGGAAGAAGCGGTTCGCGGTACTAACGTGAATATCCGCGTTCCGACACTGGTCAACTGCAAGCCGTGCGATGGCAGCGGTGCCAAGAAAGGCTCGTCGCCCGTTACCTGCCCTACGTGCGGTGGTATCGGTCAGGTGCGCATGCAGCAGGGTTTCTTCTCTGTGCAGCAAACCTGCCCACGCTGCCATGGTCACGGCAAGATCATTTCCGACCCGTGCGATTCGTGCCACGGCGAAGGCCGTGTCGAAGAGTCCAAGACGCTTTCGGTCAAGGTGCCGCCAGGTGTCGATACCGGTGACCGCATTCGTCTGTCTGGCGAGGGCGAGGCGGGTACTCAGGGTGGGCCTACCGGTGACCTGTATGTCGTGATCAATGTGCGCGAACACGCGATCTTCCAGCGTGACGGCAAGCACCTGTTCTGCGAAGTGCCTATCAGCTTTACCGATGCGGCGCTGGGCGGCGAGCTTGAAGTGCCGACGCTCGATGGTCGCGTCAAACTGAAAATCCCCGAAGGTACCCAGACCGGCAAGCAGTTCCGCTTGCGTGGCAAGGGTGTCGCTCCGGTGCGTGGCGGCGGTGCCGGTGACTTGATGTGCCGTGTAGCAGTTGAAACCCCGGTTAACCTGAGCAAGCGTCAGCGCGAGCTGCTTGAAGAGTTCCGCACTTCGCTTGAAAACGACGAATCCCACTCTCCCAAGGCCAGTGGCTGGTTTGAGGGTGTGAAGCGTTTCTTCGGCGATCTGTAAGGCTTATCAACGGGAGCAGGGCATGCGACGTATTGCTGTAGTGGGCGCCGCCGGGCGCATGGGCAAGACCTTGATCGAGGCGGTTCAGCAGGCAGCGGGTGCCGGGTTGACCGCCGCTATCGATCGTCCTGACAGCACGCTGGTGGGTGCGGATGCAGGCGAGCTGGCTGCGCTGGGGCGTATCGGTGTGCCGTTGTCGGGCGACCTGGCAAAAGTGGCGGATGAGTTCGACGTTTTGATCGACTTCACCCACCCTTCAGTAACGCTGAAAAATCTGGCGTTCTGCCGTAAGGCCGGCAAGGCCATGATTATCGGCACGACTGGCTTCAGTGCCGAAGAGAAGCAGCGTCTGGTCGAAGCGGGTAAAGACATCCCGATTGTGTTCGCTGCCAACTTCAGCGTTGGTGTAAACCTTTGCTTGAAGTTGCTGGACACCGCCGCGCGTGTTCTGGGTGATGAGGTCGATATCGAAATCACCGAGGCGCACCACCGGCACAAGGTCGATGCGCCGTCCGGCACCGCCTTGCGCATGGGGGAAGTGGTTGCCAGTGCGCTGGGTCGCGACCTGGAAAAAGTCGCTGTCTACGGCCGTGAAGGCCAGACCGGCGCGCGTGATCGTCAGACCATCGGGTTTGCGACCATTCGTGCCGGTGACGTTGTCGGCGACCATACCGTGCTGTTCGCAGCAGACGGCGAGCGGGTCGAGATCACCCACAAGGCATCCAGTCGCATGACCTTTGCCAAGGGGGCCGTACGGGCTGCAATGTGGCTCGACGGCAAGGCGCCAGGGCTTTACGACATGCAGGATGTACTGGGCCTGCATTGATTTCATACAGGGCCATTCGTGGCCCTGTCGCATTTTCCCGCACTTCAGGCTCATTGGTGGTAGACCAAAAAGGGCCTTTTCTGTAAGCTACAGCTTTAGTGTGTCCACTAAAAGCGCGCAGATGATTCCATAAGAAAGCGGGGTGACGTAACTACGTCATTCCGCTTTTTTGCAGCCTGCGATCGCCCTTTCAGGTTTTATTTACGGGAGGTCTTCTTGACTAAGCCAGCCATACTCGCCCTTGCTGATGGCAGCATTTTTCGCGGCGAAGCCATTGGAGCCGACGGTCAGACCGTTGGTGAGGTGGTGTTCAACACCGCAATGACAGGCTATCAGGAAATTCTTACCGATCCTTCCTACGCCCAGCAAATCGTTACCCTGACTTACCCGCACATCGGCAATACCGGTACCACGCCTGAAGACGCAGAGTCCGATCGTGTCTGGTCCGCTGGCCTGGTCATCCGTGACCTGCCGCTGGTCGCCAGCAACTGGCGTAACAAGCTGTCCCTCGGTGATTACCTGAAAGCCAATAACGTCGTTGCCATCGCCGGTATCGACACGCGTCGCCTGACCCGCATCCTGCGTGAGAAAGGCGCCCAGAACGGCTGCATCATGGCTGGCGACAACATTTCCGAAGAAGCAGCCATCGCTGCTGCTCGCGGGTTCCCCGGCCTCAAGGGCATGGACCTGGCAAAGGAAGTCAGTACCAAGGACACCTACGAGTGGCGTTCCAGTGTCTGGAACCTGAAGACCGACAGCCACCCTGAAATCGCTGCTTCCGAGCTGCCCTATCATGTGGTCGCTTACGACTACGGCGTCAAGGTCAACATTCTGCGCATGCTGGTCGAGCGCGGTTGCCGGGTGACTGTGGTGCCTGCGCAAACGCCTGCCAGCGACGTGCTTGCCTACAAACCCGACGGTGTTTTCCTGTCCAACGGCCCTGGCGACCCCGAGCCGTGCGACTACGCCATCAAGGCGATCAGGGAAGTGCTGCAAACCGAAGTGCCGGTATTCGGTATCTGCCTGGGTCACCAGCTTCTGGCCTTGGCTGCCGGTGCCAAGACCGTGAAAATGGGCCATGGCCACCACGGTGCAAACCACCCTGTTCAGGATCTGGACACCGGTGTGGTCATGATCACCAGCCAGAACCACGGTTTTGCTGTTGATGAGGCCACGCTGCCGGGCAATGTTCGCGCCATTCACAAGTCGTTGTTCGACGGCACCCTTCAGGGTATCGAGCTGACCGACAAGAGCGCATTCAGCTTTCAGGGTCACCCTGAGGCGAGCCCGGGCCCGAATGACGTCGCGCCTCTGTTTGATCGCTTTATCGAAGCCATGGCCAAGCGACGCTGACCGGTTGCCTTGAGACTGTAATACGCAGGTGCCCTGGGCGGCCCCGGATCAAGTGTCCGGTTGCTGCCGCCCAGGCCACCTCAAAGAAATGTTCAAGACGGCTTGCCGACTGACCTGCGGATTTGAGTGACAACCCATGCCAAAACGTACAGATATTAAAAGCATCCTGATTCTCGGCGCCGGCCCCATCGTGATCGGCCAGGCCTGTGAATTCGACTACTCCGGCGCCCAGGCCTGCAAGGCACTGCGCGAAGAGGGTTACCGCGTCATCCTGGTGAACTCCAACCCGGCCACCATCATGACCGACCCGGCCATGGCCGACGCCACCTACATCGAGCCGATCAAGTGGCAGACCGTTGCCAAGATCATAGAAAAAGAGCGTCCTGACGCACTGCTGCCAACCATGGGCGGCCAGACGGCTCTGAACTGCGCACTGGATCTGGAGCGCGAAGGCGTTCTGGAGAAGTTCGGCGTGGAGATGATCGGTGCCAACGCCGACACCATCGACAAGGCTGAAGACCGCTCGCGTTTCGACAAGGCCATGAAGTCCATCGGCCTGGCGTGCCCGCGTTCCGGTATCGCGCACAGCATGGATGAAGCCAACGCGGTTCTCGAAAAGCTCGGCTTCCCGTGCATCATTCGTCCATCGTTCACCATGGGCGGCACGGGCGGCGGTATCGCTTACAACCGTGAAGAGTTCGAAGAAATCTGCGCTCGCGGTCTGGACCTGTCGCCGACCAAAGAACTGCTGATCGACGAATCGCTGATCGGCTGGAAAGAGTACGAAATGGAAGTTGTCCGCGACAAAAAGGACAACTGCATCATCGTCTGCTCGATCGAAAACTTCGACCCGATGGGTGTGCACACCGGTGACTCCATCACCGTTGCTCCGGCACAGACCCTGACCGACAAGGAATACCAGATCCTGCGTAACGCCTCGCTGGCAGTGCTGCGCGAGATCGGCGTTGAAACCGGTGGCTCCAACGTTCAGTTCGGCATCTGCCCGAACACCGGCCGTATGGTCGTGATCGAGATGAACCCGCGTGTATCGCGCTCCTCGGCGCTGGCCTCCAAGGCGACCGGCTTCCCGATCGCCCGCGTTGCCGCCAAGCTGGCAGTCGGCTACACCCTTGACGAGCTGTCGAACGAAATCACCGGCGGCAAGACCCCGGCATCGTTCGAACCGTCAATCGACTATGTCGTCACCAAGCTGCCGCGTTTTGCTTTCGAGAAGTTCGCCAAGGCCGATGCCCGCCTGACCACTCAGATGAAGTCGGTCGGTGAAGTCATGGCCATCGGCCGTACCTTCCAGGAATCCCTGCAGAAAGCCCTGCGCGGTCTGGAAGTCGGCGTTTGCGGTCTAGATCCGAAGCTGGACCTGAGCCACCCTGAAAGCATGAGCACGCTCAAGCGCGAGCTGACTGTGCCGGGTGCCGAGCGTATCTGGTACGTCGCTGACGCCTTCCGCGCGGGCATGACGGTTGAAGATATCTTCGCCATGAACATGATTGACCCCTGGTTCCTGGTGCAGATCGAAGATCTGGTCAAGGACGAGGAGAAGGTCAAGACGCTGGGCCTGTCGGCAATCGATCGTGACCTGATGTTCCGCCTCAAGCGCAAGGGCTTCTCCGATGCGCGCCTGGCCAAGCTGGTCGGCGTCACCGAAAAGAACCTGCGTACGCATCGTCACAAGCTGGACGTGTTTCCGGTCTACAAGCGCGTCGACACCTGCGCTGCCGAGTTTGCAACCGACACCGCGTACCTGTACTCGACGTACGAAGAAGAGTGCGAAGCCAACCCTTCGACGCGCGACAAGATCATGATTCTCGGCGGTGGCCCTAATCGTATCGGCCAGGGTATTGAGTTCGACTACTGCTGTGTACACGCCGCCCTGGCGCTGCGTGAAGACGGGTACGAGACCATCATGGTCAACTGCAACCCGGAAACCGTTTCCACCGATTACGACACCTCTGACCGCCTGTACTTCGAGCCTGTCACCCTGGAAGACGTGCTGGAAATCGTCCGGGTCGAGAAGCCTAAAGGTGTGATCGTTCAGTACGGTGGCCAGACGCCGCTGAAACTGGCGCGTGCCCTTGAAGCAGCCGGTGTGCCGATCATCGGCACCAGCCCTGACGCCATTGACCGTGCGGAAGACCGTGAGCGCTTCCAGCAGATGGTCGAGCGCCTCAACCTGCGTCAGCCGCCAAATGCCACTGTGCGCAGCGAAGACGAAGCCATTCGTGCTGCGGCGAAGATCGGTTATCCGCTGGTGGTGCGCCCGTCCTATGTACTGGGCGGCCGCGCGATGGAAATCGTGTACCAGGAAGACGAGCTAAAGCGTTACCTGCGTGAAGCGGTTCAAGTGTCCAACGACAGCCCTGTGCTGCTGGACCACTTCCTGAACTGTGCCATCGAAATGGACGTCGATGCGGTCTGCGACGGAACTGACGTGGTGATCGGCGCGATCATGCAGCACATCGAGCAGGCGGGCGTTCACTCCGGTGACTCCGCATGCTCGCTGCCGCCTTACTCGCTGCCTGCACACATCCAGGACGAAATGCGCGAGCAGGTCAAGAAAATGGCCCTGGAGCTGGGCGTTGTCGGCCTGATGAACGTACAGTTGGCACTTCAGGGCGAAGATATCTACGTCATTGAAGTCAACCCGCGTGCATCGCGTACCGTGCCGTTCGTTTCCAAATGCATCGGTGTTTCCCTGGCCATGATCGCGGCTCGCGTGATGGCAGGTAAAACCCTGAAAGAGCTGAACTTCACCAAGGAAATCATCCCGAACTTCTACAGCGTGAAAGAGGCAGTGTTCCCGTTTGCCAAATTCCCTGGCGTTGACCCGATCCTCGGTCCGGAAATGAAATCGACCGGCGAAGTGATGGGCGTGGGCGATACCTTCGGTGAAGCGTTCGCCAAGGCCCAGATGGGCGCGAGCGAAGTGCTGCCGACTGGCGGTACTGCTTTCATCAGTGTGCGTGACGATGACAAGCCTCTGGTTGAAGCGGTCGCCCGTGACCTGATCAATCTGGGTTTCGAGATTGTTGCTACCGCAGGTACTGCCAAGCTGATCGAAGCGGCAGGCCTGAAAGTACGTCGCGTGAACAAGGTGACCGAAGGGCGCCCACACGTGGTTGACATGATCAAGAATGACGAAGTTACCCTGATCATCAACACCACCGAAGGTCGTCAGTCGATCGCGGATTCCTACTCCATCCGTCGCAACGCCTTGCAGCACAAGATCTACTGCACCACTACCATTGCAGCAGGCGAAGCGATCTGTGAAGCGCTCAAATTCGGTCCCGAGAAGACCGTACGTCGCTTGCAGGATCTACATGCAGGATTGAAGGCATGATCAAATACCCAATGACTGTTCAGGGCGCTCGCGCCCTGGAAGAAGAGCTGACTCACCTGACCAAGGTGATCCGTCCCAAGTTGAGCCAGGACATCGGTACTGCGCGCGAACTGGGCGACCTCAAGGAAAACGCCGAATACCACGCTGCCCGCGAGCAGCAGGGTATGGTCGAGGCGCGTATTCGTGATATCGAAGGCCGCATGCAGAACGCTGTGGTGATCGACGTTACGACTATTCCGCACACTGGCAAGGTGATTTTCGGCACGACAGTCGAAATCGCCAACGTCGAAACCGACGAAAGCGTTGTCTACCAGATCGTTGGTGAGGACGAGGCGGATATCAAGAAGGGCAAGATTTCAGTGGGTTCGCCCATTGCTCGTGCCTTGATTGCCAAGGAAGAGGGCGATGTTGTCGTCGTGAAAACGCCTAGCGGCGTTATCGAATACGAAATCATCGAAGTGCGTCACATCTGATGCCTGTCGCCCGCTTTGGCGGGCACAGTCAGCAGCAAAAAAGAGTCAGGGCACGCCTTTTGGCGGCCCTGACTTCTGTTTTTATCCGTGTGCGCGATGGACGTTGGAGAGCTGCTTGTTTACCTTTGGGTTCTTGCGGTAGATCAGCGCCATTTTGCCGATGACCTGTACAAGGTCCGCCGAACCGGCCTTGCACAGTTCTGCAACGGCGCCCAGGCGGCTTTCGCGGTCAAGGATATTGAGCTTGATCTTGATCAGCTCGTGATCGCTCAATGCGCGTTCAAGCTCTGCAAGTACACCTTCAGTCAAACCATTGTCAGCCACGATCAACACCGGTTTCAGATGGTGGCCAATGGATTTGTATTGTTTCTTCTGCTCTGGAGTGAGCGGCATAATCTGACCTCTGCGTCTGATCTTTTAAAAGCGGCGGCCAGTTTACCCGAGCGAGTCCGGGACCGCCCAGTTAATCACGACTCGTTTATTTTTGAGGTGCCCCGTGGCCCGTTCCAAGACAAGCCATAACTGGCTCAAAGAACACTTCGACGACAAATACGTCAAAATGGCGCAGAAGGACGGTTACCGTTCGCGTGCCAGCTACAAGCTGCTCGAGATCCAGGAAAAGGACAAACTCATCCGTCCGGGCATGACCGTTATCGACCTTGGTGCTGCGCCGGGAGGCTGGTCGCAGGTGACCAGTCGTCTGATCGGCGGTCAAGGTCGTCTGATTGCTTCCGACATCCTTGAAATGGACAGCATCCCGGATGTGACTTTCATTCAGGGGGATTTTACCGAGGACAAGATTCTCGAGCAGATCCTTGAGGCAGTCGGTAATACGCAGGTAGACCTTGTGATTTCCGATATGGCCCCCAATATGAGTGGATTGAGCGCTGTAGATATGCCGCGTGCGATGTTTCTCTGTGAATTGGCGCTCGATCTGGCCGGTCGGGTACTACGTCCCGGTGGCGATTTTCTGATCAAGGTCTTCCAGGGTGAAGGCTTCGATGTCTACCACAAGGATATTCGTAAGCTGTTTGACAAGGTGCAGATGCGCAAGCCTTCGTCATCCCGCGACAGGTCACGTGAGCAATATCTGCTGGCTCGCGGCTTTCGTGGAATCGACGGGGCAGCCAGCATTGAGCGCTTTTGAAGGGGCGCGATAGCTTTTTTCAAATGGCGTTTCCGATGCAGCATGACTGAACATTGTGTTGTCAAAGTTTCACAAAGGGTTACAGACGGTGTCTGCCGTATCTGTAGGTTCTGTAGTAAGTTAGGCCGGTGAATATCATGCGAGGCACGCTTGCTGCGTGGAGCTTGCTTCAGAGGGTAGCTAATTGAACGATATGGCAAAGAATTTGATCCTGTGGTTGATCATCGCGGCTGTCCTGGTGACGGTGATGAACAACTTCTCCAGCCCTAACGAGCCGCAGAACCTCAACTATTCCGAGTTCATCCAGCAGGTCAAGGATGGCAAGGTCGAGAAGGTCTCTGTCGACGGCTACGTCATTACGGGCAAGCGCAGTGATGGCGACACCTTCAAGACCATCCGGCCGAACATCCCGGACAATGGTCTGATCGGTGATCTGGTCAGCAACAACGTCGTGATCGAAGGCAAGCAGCCTGAGCAGCAGAGCATCTGGACCCAGTTGCTGGTGGCCAGCTTCCCGATACTGGTGATCATCGCGGTGTTCATGTTCTTCATGCGCCAGATGCAGGGCGGGGCGGGCGGCAAGGGCGGCCCGATGAGCTTCGGCAAGAGCAAGGCGCGTCTGCTGTCTGAAGATCAGGTCAAGACCACTCTGGCCGATGTTGCCGGTTGTGACGAAGCCAAGGAAGAAGTCGGCGAACTGGTCGAGTTCCTCCGTGATCCGGGCAAGTTCCAGCGTCTGGGCGGCCGCATCCCGCGTGGTGTGCTGATGGTCGGTCCTCCGGGTACCGGTAAGACACTGATCGCCAAGGCCATTGCTGGCGAGGCGAAAGTGCCGTTCTTCACCATTTCCGGTTCTGATTTCGTCGAGATGTTCGTGGGTGTTGGTGCAAGCCGCGTCCGTGACATGTTCGAACAGGCCAAGAAACATGCTCCTTGCATCATCTTCATCGACGAAATCGATGCGGTCGGTCGCCATCGTGGCGCTGGCATGGGTGGTGGTCACGACGAGCGTGAACAGACTCTCAACCAGTTGCTGGTCGAGATGGACGGTTTTGAAATGAATGACGGCATCATCGTCATTGCCGCAACCAACCGTCCTGACGTACTGGACCCGGCGCTGCTGCGTCCAGGTCGTTTCGACCGCCAGGTAGTTGTAGGTCTGCCGGACATTCGTGGCCGCGAGCAGATCCTCAAGGTTCACATGCGCAAGGTTCCGATGGGCGAAGACGTCAACGCAGGCGTTATCGCTCGCGGTACGCCGGGTTTCTCCGGTGCCGATCTGGCTAACCTGGTCAACGAAGCGTCGCTGTTCGCTGCTCGCTCCGGCAAGCGCGTCGTAGAGATGAAAGAGTTCGAACTGGCCAAGGACAAGATCATGATGGGCGCTGAGCGCAAATCGATGGTCATGTCCGAAAAGGAAAAACGCAACACGGCTTACCACGAAGCAGGACACGCTATCGTCGGACGCCTGGTGCCTGAGCATGATCCGGTTTACAAGGTCTCGATCATCCCGCGCGGTCGTGCGCTGGGTGTGACGATGTTCCTGCCGGAAGAAGACCGTTACAGCCTGTCCAAGCGTGCGTTGATCAGCCAGATCTGCTCGCTGTACGGTGGCCGTATCGCGGAAGAAATGACCCTTGGCTTCGATGGCGTCACAACCGGTGCCTCCAATGACATCATGCGTGCCAGCCAGATTGCCCGGAACATGGTCACCAAGTGGGGGCTGTCTGAAAAACTCGGCCCGCTGATGTACTCGGAAGACGAAGATGCAGGTTACCTGGGGCGCGGCAGCAGCCAGAACTCCAGTGTTTCCGGCGATACTGCCAAGCTCATCGACTCCGAAGTGCGCAGCATCATCGATCACTGCTACGGCACTGCCAAGCAGTTGCTGACGGACAATCGTGACAAGCTTGAAGCGATGGCCGATGCGCTGATGAAGTATGAAACCATTGATGCCGATCAGATCGACGACATCATGACCGGTCGCGTGCCTCGTGAACCGCGTGACTGGGGCGGTGGTTCGGGTACCAGCGGTACTCCGATCACACCTGACCCTCGTCCGGAAACTCCGATTGGCGGCCCTGCTGCCGAGCACTAAGGTCTGACATGACATCTGCGCTGTACCCAACCCGGTTGCCTTGCGGCAATCGGGTTCTTGATTTGGCCCGTACGCATGTGATGGGTATCCTCAATGCAACCCCAGACTCGTTTTCGGATGGCGGCCGCTACAGCCAGCTTGATGCTGCCTTGCGTCATGCCGAGGCGATGGTGCTGGCAGGTGCCACACTGATCGACGTTGGTGGAGAGTCGACGCGCCCTGGTGCGCGTCCGGTGTCTGCGTCAGAAGAGGTCGAGCGTGTGGCGCCGGTGGTTGAGGTCATCGCGCGCGAGCTGGATGTGATCATCTCTGTGGACACCTCCACGCCTGAGGTCATGCTGGCGACGGCTGGCCTGGGTGCCGGGCTTATCAATGACGTCCGCTCGCTTCAGCGGCCAGGCGCGCTTGAGGCGGCTGCAAGCACTGGTTTGCCGGTGTGTCTCATGCACATGCTGGGTGAGCCCGGAACCATGCAGAATGACCCGCACTACGAAGACCTGATGGGCGAGGTTTGTGCCTTCCTGGCTGAGCGGATGAAACAGTGTGTTGCGGCGGGAATCGGTCAGCAGCAGATCATTCTTGATCCGGGCTTTGGCTTTGCCAAGACGCTGGAGCACAATCTGAGTCTGTTCAAGCATATGGAGGTGCTGCAAGTGCTCGGCAGGCCTTTGCTGGTAGGTGTTTCGCGCAAAAGCATGATTGGTACTGTATTGGGGCGCTCCGTAGATCAGCGTCTATCCGGTGGGCTGGCCCTGGCTGCTTTGGCTATGACCAAGGGAGCCCGAATTCTACGTGTGCACGATGTCGCCGAAACGGCTGACGTGGTGCGCATGATCGCAGCTGTCCAGGCAGCTGAATAACAACAGTGGGGCATCCATGACTACCAGAAAATATTTCGGAACCGACGGCATTCGTGGTCGCGTAGGGCAATTTCCTATCACGCCCGAGTTCATGCTGAAACTGGGTTGGGCTGCAGGCATGGCCTTTCGCAAGATGGGCGCCTGCCGGATTCTCGTCGGCAAGGACACGCGCATCTCCGGCTACATGTTCGAATCCGCCCTTGAGGCCGGGCTCTCTGCGGCCGGTGCTGACGTGCTCCTGCTGGGGCCTATGCCGACACCTGCGATTGCCTACCTGACACGTACGTTTCATGCCGAAGCAGGCATCGTGATCAGTGCCTCGCACAATCCGCACTACGACAACGGCATCAAATTCTTCTCCGGTCAGGGCACCAAACTGCCTGACGAGATCGAAATGATGATCGAAGAGCTGCTCGATGCGCCGATGACCGTGGCGGAGTCCGAGAACCTCGGCAAGGTTTCGCGAATCAACGATGCCGCAGGGCGTTACATCGAATTCTGCAAAAGCAGCGTGCCGACCAGCACCGACTTTGCCGGCCTGAAGGTGGTCATCGACTGCGCGCACGGTGCGACCTACAAGGTTGCGCCCAACGTCTTTCGTGAGCTTGGCGCGCAGGTTGTGGTGCTTTCTGCGCAGCCTGACGGGCTCAATATCAACAAGAATTGCGGTTCCACTCACATGGAGGCCTTGCAGGCGGCAGTGGTCGCAGAGCATGCCGACATGGGCATTGGCTTCGACGGTGACGGCGATCGCGTGTTGATGGTTGACCATACCGGGACCATCGTCGATGGCGACGAGCTGCTTTACATCATTGCCCGTGATCTGCATGAACGTGGACGCTTGCAGGGTGGTGTCGTCGGCACGTTGATGAGTAATCTCGGGCTTGAACTGGCCCTGGCCGAACAGAACATCCCGTTTGTTCGCGCCAACGTCGGTGACCGTTATGTGATCGCCGAGTTGCTTGAGCGCAACTGGCAGATCGGCGGTGAAAACTCCGGCCATATCGTGTGCTTCCAGCACGCTACTACCGGTGATGCAATCATTGCATCGTTGCAGGTGATACTGGCTCTGCGTCGCAGCGGCATCAGCCTCGCCGAAGCGCGCCTGAAACTGCGCAAATGCCCGCAGATCCTGATCAATGTACGTTTCGCGGGTTCAGGTGTAGACCCGGTTTCACACCCTTCGGTCCAGCAAGCCTGTGCACGTGTTACCGAGCAGATGGCCGGACGTGGCAGGGTGCTGCTGCGCAAGTCAGGCACAGAGCCTTTGGTGCGCGTGATGGTCGAAGGTGAGGATGAAACCCAGGTCAGATCGTATGCCGAAGAGCTCGCAAAACTGGTTGCTGAAGTTTGCGCCTGATTTCGGCTTGCCAGTGTCGGAAGTGTTGGGTAACATCTGCGCCCACTTTGACCCACGAGGTGTAGCATGCGTCGCCCAATGGTAGCTGGTAACTGGAAAATGCACGGTACCCGCGCCAGCGTCGCTGAGCTGATCGAGGGTTTGGGCAAGCAGGTGTTGCCTGGCAGCGTCGATATCGCCGTAATGCCTGCAAGTCTGTTTACCAATCAGGTGATCGAAGGGCTTCAGGCAACGTCGATCATCGTCGGTGCGCAGGATGCAGCCATTCAGGCTGAGCAGGGCGCGCTGACCGGTGAGGTAGCGTCGAGTCAGCTGGCTGATGCAGGTTGCAAGCTGGTACTTGTCGGGCATTCCGAGCGTCGTCAGTTGATCGGCGAGCAGGATCATGTCCTCAACAAGAAGTTTGCGGCGATCCAGGCAAGCGGTCTGACACCTGTGCTTTGCATAGGCGAAACGCTCGAAGAGCGCAAGGCAGGGCAGACGCTTGAGGTTGTCGGGCGTCAGCTGGACAGTGTCATCGCCGAGTTTGGCGTCAGCGCACTGATCAATGCCGTAATTGCCTACGAGCCGGTCTGGGCCATTGGCACCGGATTGACTGCTTCGCCTCAAGAGGCGCAGGAAGTGCACGCAGCAATCCGTGCGCAACTGGCAAAAGAGAATGCCGAAGTCGCACAAGGCGTGCGACTTCTCTATGGCGGCAGCGTGAAGGCGGCCAATGCGGTCGAGCTCTTCAGCATGCCGGATATCGATGGGGGGCTCATTGGTGGAGCTTCCCTGAATGCAGATGAGTTCGGTGCGATCTGTCGCGCCGCGGGAAACTGAAAAAATGCTGGAAACAGTCGTAATCGTTTTTCACCTGTTGGGCGCTCTGGGCGTCGTCGCTCTGGTATTGCTGCAGCAGGGTAAAGGTGCTGACGCCGGTGCGTCGTTCGGAGCAGGTGCATCAAATACTGTCTTCGGAGGTCAAGGAACCTCTACCTTTCTCAGTAAGTTTACTGCTATACTTGCAGCATGTTTTTTCATAACCAGCTTGGGGTTAGGTTACTTTGCTAAAGAGAAAGCTCAACAGCTGACTCAAGTAGGTTTGCCAGATCCCGCAGTACTGGAAGTGAAGCAAAAGCCGGCAGCAGATGATGTACCGGTTCTCGAAGGGCAAAAGCCAGCTGTTGTTCCAGCTGACGTACCTCAAGCCCCAGAGAAGAAGTAAAAAAGAATTCGGCGATGTTTCGTGAGGTCGCCAAAGAGTTGTAATGCCGAGGTGGTGGAATTGGTAGACACGCAACCTTGAGGTGGTTGTGCCCAATGGGTGTAGGGGTTCGAGTCCCCTTCTCGGTACCAATTAACAAGGGAGCCCGCATTAGCGGGCTTTCTTGTAGGTGGATGTTGGATTGACCCAGCAATGGATCGGTCGTATACTTCCGCCCCAGCTTTGTCGCGGGGTGGAGCAGTTTGGTAGCTCGTCGGGCTCATAACCCGAAGGTCGTTGGTTCAAATCCAGCCCCCGCAACCAGTTTTAGCGGAGCCCCTTTTAAGGGGCTTTTTGTTAGCTGGACAGTACATGACGTCGATGTTCAGCGGCGTTTTCAGGGATGGGCTTTTGCCCATTTTTTTATTTCTAAAGCATGCACGAGGGGGTTCAGGTGTCGAGCAAGCTAGAACAGTTGCAGGACTTGTTGGCCCCGGTGGTCGTAGCCCTTGGCTATCAATGCTGGGGGATCGATTTCAGTTCCCAGGGCAAGCATTCGGTGCTGCGCATTTATATTGATAAGGAAGGTGGTGTTCTGGTCGACGACTGCGCAATCGTAAGTCGCCAGATCAGCGGTGTATTGGACGTAGAAGATCCGATCAGCACTGAATACACCCTTGAAGTATCGTCTCCTGGCATGGAGCGCCCGCTGTTCACTATTGAGCAGTTTGCTTCGTACGCCGGGGAACAAGTGAAAATAAAGCTGCGTTCACCTTTCGAAGGGCGACGCAACTTTCAAGGCCTTCTCCGCGGGGTGGAGGAGCAGGATGTCGTGGTGCAGGTTGAAGACCATGAGTTCCTGTTGCCGATCGACATGATCGACAAGGCCAACATTATTCCCACGTTTGACTGAGACGTGCCGGTTACTGCGGATCCCGCGGATCCAATGGCTTGCGAAAGGCGAGGCGTACGATGAGCAAAGAAGTACTGCTGGTTGTTGAGTCGGTGTCCAATGAAAAGGGCGTTCCGGCAAGTGTAATTTTTGAAGCGCTGGAGCTGGCTCTTGCCACCGCTACCAAGAAACGTTTTGAAGATGAAGTAGAACTGCGTGTAGAGATCAATCGCCAGACAGGCAACTACGAGACTTTCCGTCGCTGGACAGTTGTCGAAGACGAAGATCTGGACGATCCTGCGTACGAATTGGCCGTAGACCAGGCTCAAGTCAAGAAGCCAGGTGCCGTTGCGGGCGACCTGATCGAAGAGAAAATCGATTCCATCGAATTCGGTCGTATCGCCGCACAGACCGCCAAGCAAGTCATTGTGCAGAAAGTTCGTGAAGCCGAGCGTGCTCAGGTAGTCGACGCCTACCGTGAGCGTCTGGGTGAAATCATTTCTGGTACTGTTAAAAAGGTTACACGTGACAATGTCATCGTTGACCTGGGTAACAATGCCGAAGCCTTGCTGGCTCGTGAAGACATCATTTCCCGGGAAACTTTCCGGGTCGGTGTTCGCGTCCGTGCTTTGCTGAAGGAAATTCGTACCGAAAACCGTGGTCCTCAGCTGATTCTGTCGCGTACTGCGCCAGAAATGCTGATCGAGCTTTTCCGCATTGAAGTGCCGGAAATTGCCGAAGGTCTCATCGAGGTGATGGCTGCCTCCCGTGACCCGGGTTCTCGTGCGAAAATCGCTGTTCGCTCCAAGGATAAACGAATCGATCCGCAAGGTGCCTGTATCGGCATGCGCGGTTCGCGAGTTCAGGCTGTTTCCGGCGAGCTGGGTGGCGAGCGTGTGGATATCGTTCTTTGGGACGATAACCCGGCGCAGTTCGTGATCAATGCAATGTCCCCTGCAGAAGTAGCGGCAATCATCGTAGATGAAGACGCGCATGCAATGGATATCGCAGTGGGAGCGGACAACCTGGCCCAGGCTATTGGTCGTGGCGGTCAGAACGTGCGTCTGGCAAGTCAGCTGACTGGCTGGACCCTGAACGTAATGACCGAATCGGACATCCAGGCCAAGCAGCAAGCTGAAACCGGTGACATCCTGCGCAATTTCATCGAAGAACTCGAAGTCGATGAAGAATTGGCACAGGTGCTGGTTGATGAAGGCTTCACCAGCCTGGAAGAGATTGCCTACGTACCGTTGGAAGAAATGCTCAACATCGACGGCTTTGACGAAGACATCGTCAACGAGCTTCGCGCTCGTGCCAAGGATCGTTTGTTGACTAAAGCCATCGCTACAGAGGAAAAGCTGGCAGACGCCCATCCGGCCGAAGACCTGCTCTCGCTTGAGGGTATGGACAAGGATTTGGCGATGGAACTGGCGGTGCGCGGCGTAATTACCCGCGAAGACCTGGCCGAGCAGTCTATAGATGACCTGCTCGACATCGACGGCATTGACGATGATCGTGCCGGCAAGTTGATCATGGCCGCCCGAGCCCACTGGTTCGAGTAATTGGGCGCGGCCTGAGGAGAGAAGTGCATGACGCAAGTCACGGTGAAAGAACTGGCCAAAGTGGTCGACACACCGGTAGAGCGCCTGTTACAGCAGATGCGTGAGGCAGGTCTGCCGCACACCGCCGCCGAGCAAGTTGTGACCGATAACGAAAAACAAGCCTTGTTGACGCACCTGAAAAGCGGTCACAAGGCCAAGGTGGAAGAGCCTCGCAAGATTACCTTGCAGCGCAAGACCACCAGCACCCTGCGCGTTGCTGGCAGCAAGAGCATCAGCGTTGAAGTGCGCAAGAAGAAAGTCTTTGTGCAGCGTAGCCCGGAAGAGATCGAAGCCGAGCGCAAGCGCGAGATGGACGAACGCCGTGCGGTAGAAAATGCCGCTCGTCAAAAGGCTGAAGAAGAAGCCAAGCGTCGCGCTGAAGAAGATGCGCGCAATCAGCCTGCCGCCGGCCAGCCTGCTGCGGCACCTGAGCAACCTGTTGCTGCAGCCGAGCCTGTGCGTGAAGCGCCAGCACCAGCAGCGGCTGCTCCGGCACCTGCCAGCGCAGCGCCGTCTGCTGACGCTCGCAAGCGTGACGAACAGCGTCGCCCTGACAAGCCTCGTGCTGACGACCGCAATGCCCGCGGCGGCGACGGGGAGCGTAAAAACGCTCCGCATCGCGCTTCGGTCAAGGAGAAGGCTCCGGCCCCTCGCGTTGCTCCTCGTACTACCGACGAAGAAAGCGACAGCTTCCGTCGTGGTGGTCGCGGCAAGTCCAAGCTGAAGAAGCGCAATGCACATGGTTTCCAAAGCCCTACCGGCCCTGTGATCCGTGACGTTGCCATCGGCGAGACCATCACCGTCGGCGAATTGTCGGCACAGATGTCGGTCAAGGCTGCTGAAGTCATCAAGTTCATGTTCAAGATGGGCACTCCGGTGACCATCAACCAGGTACTGGATCAGGAAACTGCCCAGTTGATCGCCGAAGAGCTGGGCCACAAGGTCACGCTGGTCAGCGACAACGCCCTGGAAGATTCCCTGGCCGAATCGCTGAAGTTCGAAGGTGAGTCGTTCTCCCGTGCACCGGTTGTGACCGTAATGGGCCACGTCGACCACGGTAAGACCTCGCTGCTCGACTACATTCGTCGTGCCAAGGTTGCAGCTGGCGAAGCCGGCGGCATCACCCAGCACATCGGTGCCTACCACGTTGAAACCGAACGCGGCATGGTCACGTTCCTCGACACCCCTGGTCACGCCGCGTTTACCGCGATGCGTGCCCGTGGTGCCAAGGCAACGGATATCGTGATTCTGGTGGTTGCAGCTGACGACGGCGTGATGCCGCAGACCATCGAAGCTGTTCAGCACGCTGTTGCGGCTGGCGTTCCGCTGGTTGTTGCGGTGAACAAGATCGACAAGCCTGGTGCTGACCTCGATCGTATCCGCAGCGAGCTGTCGGTCCACGGCGTGACGTCCGAAGAGTGGGGTGGTGACACGCCTTTCGTTTCGGTATCCGCGAAAATGGGTACTGGCGTCGACGAGCTGCTGGAAGCTGTTCTGCTGCAAGCCGAAGTTCTGGAACTCAAGGCAACTCCTTCGGCCCCGGGTCGTGGTGTTGTTGTCGAGTCCCGTCTGGACAAGGGCCGTGGTCCGGTCGCTACTGTTCTGGTTCAGGACGGTACGCTGCGTCAGGGCGACATGGTTCTGGTCGGTTCGAACTTCGGCCGCATCCGCGCCATGCTTGACGAGAACGGCAAGCCGGTCAAAGAAGCAGGTCCTTCGATTCCGGTCGAAATCCTGGGTCTTGACGGTACTCCGGATGCTGGCGACGAGATGTCGGTGCTGGCTGACGAGAAGAAAGCCCGCGAAGTCGCGCTGTTCCGCCAGGGCAAGTTCCGCGAGGTCAAACTGGCTCGCGCTCATGCCGGCAAGCTGGAGAACATCTTCGAGAACATGGGTCAGGAAGAGAAGAAGACGCTTAACATCGTCCTCAAATCCGACGTCCGCGGTTCTCTGGAAGCATTGCAGGGCGCCCTCGGCGGCCTGGGTAACGACGAAGTGCAAGTGCGCGTAGTCGGTGGCGGTGTCGGTGGTATCACCGAGAGCGACGCCAACCTGGCACTGGCCTCCAACGCTGTACTGTTTGGCTTCAACGTGCGTGCCGATGCTGGCGCGCGCAAGATTGTCGAGCAGGAAGGTCTGGATATGCGTTACTACAACGTGATCTACGACATCATCGAAGACGTCAAGAAAGCCCTTACCGGTATGCTTGGCAGCGACGTCCGGGAGAATATCCTGGGTATTGCCGAAGTCCGCGATGTGTTCCGTTCGCCGAAATTCGGCGCGATCGCAGGCTGTATGGTTCTGGAAGGCACTGTCTACCGTAACCGTCCGATTCGTGTTCTGCGCGAAGACATCGTTATCTTTGAAGGCGAGCTGGAATCCCTGCGCCGCTTCAAGGACGACGCTGCCGAAGTACGTGCAGGCATGGAATGCGGTATCGGCGTCAAGAGCTACAACGACGTCAAGGTCGGTGACAAGATCGAAGTCTTCGAGAAGGTCCAAGTGGCTCGCAGCCTCTAAATCGCGAGCCTCAGGAGTCATGGTGGGAGCTTCGCATGCAAATGCCCTGCTTCCCCCATGGGCTCTAAACGCAACGCCCGGTCTGGCAATTGTCAGGCCGGGCGTTTGCCGCTTTCAGACTGTCAGGGTTTGGTCCCGGATCAGTAACAGGTAACAAGCATGGCAAAAGAATACAGCCGTACCCAACGTATTGGCGATCAGATGCAGCGCGAGCTGGCGCAACTGATCCGTCGCGAAATCAAGGACCCACGTGTGGGTCTGGTCACTATCACCGCCGTAGACGTCAGTCGTGACGTGGGTCATGCCAAGATTTTCATGACCGTCATGGGCCAGGACAGCGCGGAAGAAATCGCACAGACCATCAAGGTGCTCAACTCTGCCGCAGGCTTCCTGCGCATGCAGCTGGCACGCGAAATGAAGCTGCGCAGCGTGCCTCAACTGCATTTCCATTACGACGAAAGCGTCGTGCGTGGTGCGCATCTCTCGGCACTGATCGAGCGTGCAGTGGCACAGGACGGTCAGCATCAGGAAGGCTCGGCATCGCCAGATGCAAAGCCTGAAAGTACCGAGGAATAAAGAGTGGCTCAGGTCAAGCGTATACGCCGCAACGTCAGCGGGATCATCCTGCTCGACAAGCCACTGGGTTTCACTTCCAACGCCGCTTTGCAAAAGGTTCGCTGGCTGCTCAATGCCGAGAAAGCCGGGCATACGGGCAGCCTTGATCCGCTGGCAACGGGTGTTTTGCCGTTGTGCTTTGGCGAAGCGACCAAGTTTTCCCAGTACCTGCTCGATTCGGACAAGTCCTACGAGACTCTGGCGCAGTTGGGCAAAACCACCACGACTGCCGACTCCGAAGGTGAGGTTTTGCTCACGCGTCCGGTGACCGTTGGTCGCGACGATATCGAGGCGGTGTTGCCGCATTTTCGTGGGCAAATCAGCCAGATACCTCCCATGTACTCGGCCCTCAAGCGTGATGGCCAGCCACTTTACAAGCTGGCACGTGCAGGGGAAGTAGTGGAGCGCGAGCCCCGTTCTGTTACTATTGCGCGCCTGGAATTACTTGCTTGCGAAGGCGACACAGCACGTCTGTCGGTCGATTGCAGCAAAGGTACCTATATCCGTACGCTGGTCGAGGATATTGGTGAAAAGCTCGGTTGTGGTGCTTACGTCGCAGAGCTGCGCCGTACCCAGGCGGGGCCTTTCACGCTGGCTCAGACGGTTACGCTGGAAGAACTGGAGCAAGTGCATGCCGACGGCGGCAATGAGGCGGTTGACCGCTTCCTGATGCCATCGGACAGCGGTCTGCTGGACTGGCCGCTGCTGAAGTTTTCGGAGCACAGTTCGTTTTACTGGTTGCACGGGCAGCCAGTGCGCGCGCCGGACGCACCGAAATTCGGTATGGTTCGTGTGCAGGATCACGAAGGTCGCTTCATCGGTATCGGTGAAGTCGCCGAAGACGGGCGTATTGCGCCGCGTCGATTGATTCGGTCAGAGTGACCGGAACCAGTCCGTCCGCAGGCTAGCCTGCGAGCGGGGTGGAATGAGGATGGCTGTCAACAGGCACGGTCATACCTCCTTTTTTAATACGAGGATCTGTCCTCGGCCTGTTGGAAACGTTTCTCCGGAAGCGCTTCCTTGAACAAAAGGATTGCCCACATGGCACTCAGCGTTGAAGAAAAAGCTCAGATCGTAACCGACTACCAGCAAGCTGTTGGTGATACTGGTTCGCCAGAAGTGCAAGTTGCACTGCTGACCGCCAACATCAACAAACTGCAAGGCCACTTCAAGGCCAACGGTAAGGACCACCACTCGCGTCGTGGTCTGATCCGTATGGTAAACCAGCGTCGCAAGCTGCTGGATTACCTGAAAGGTAAGGACGTTAGCCGTTACAGCGCCCTGATCGGTCGTCTGGGTCTGCGTCGCTAATAACGACGTTGCTAGAGGTTGGTTGTCTGTCACGATCCGTCGGGTTTTCCCGGTGGTTCTGGCAGGCTCCCAGCCTCAAGTTTTATCTGGACTGTGGATGGGGCCGATTCCCCACGCTGCCCAAGAATTCGCAAGAAACCAGTTCCCCAAGAGCCACAAAGAAAGGTAGGAAACCGTGAACCCGGTAATCAAAAAGTTTCAGTTCGGTCAATCGACCGTAACCCTCGAGACAGGCCGTATCGCCCGTCAAGCCTCTGGCGCAGTATTGGTCACCGTTGACGACGACGTCAGCGTACTCGTGACTGTGGTCGGCGCCAAACAGGCTGACGCTGGCAAAGGCTTCTTCCCTCTGTCCGTGCACTATCAGGAAAAAACCTACGCTGCCGGCAAGATTCCTGGTGGTTTCTTCAAGCGTGAAGGCCGTCCTTCCGAGAAAGAAACCCTGACCTCGCGCCTGATCGACCGCCCGATCCGCCCGTTGTTTCCAGAAGGCTTCATGAACGAAGTGCAGGTTGTCTGCACCGTCGTCTCCACCAGCAAGAAAATTGATCCGGACATCGCTGCGATGATCGGTACTTCGGCTGCACTGGCCATCTCCGGTATTCCGTTTGACGGTCCGGTCGGTGCTGCGCGCGTTGCTTTCCACGAAAGCACCGGCTACCTGCTGAACCCGACTTACGAGCAACTGCAGGCTTCGAGCCTGGACATGGTCGTAGCCGGTACTTCCGAAGCCGTTCTGATGGTTGAATCCGAAGCCAAAGAGCTGACCGAAGACCAGATGCTGGGCGCTGTGCTGTTCGCCCATGACGAATTCCAGGTGGTGATCAACGCCATCAAGGAACTCGCTGCAGAAGCCGCCAAGCCTGTCTGGGCCTGGCAGCCGAAGCCTGAGGCAACCGCACTGCTGGGCGCTATCCGTGCCGAGTTCGGCGACGCGATCTCCCAGGCTTACACCATCACTGTCAAAGCCGACCGCTATGCGCGTCTGGGCGAGCTGAAAGATCAGGTCGTTGCCAAGCTGGCTGTTGAAGAAGGCAGCCCGTCTGCCAGCGAAGTCAAAGCTGCTTTCGGTGAAATCGAATACCGCACCGTTCGCGAAAACATCGTCAACGGCAAGCCGCGTATCGATGGTCGCGACACTCGCACCGTTCGCCCTCTGAACATCGAAGTTGGCGTTCTGCCGAAGACTCACGGTTCGGCACTGTTCACCCGTGGCGAAACTCAGGCGCTGGTTGTTGCGACGCTGGGTACCGCGCGTGACGCACAGCTGCTCGACACCCTTGAAGGCGAGAAAAAAGACCCCTTCATGCTGCACTACAACTTCCCTCCGTTCTCGGTGGGCGAGTGTGGTCGTATGGGCGGCGCGGGTCGTCGTGAAATCGGTCACGGTCGTCTGGCACGCCGCAGCGTACAGGCCATGCTGCCAGGCGCCGACGTATTCCCGTACACCATCCGTGTTGTGTCGGAAATCACCGAGTCCAACGGTTCCAGCTCCATGGCTTCGGTCTGCGGCGCTTCTCTGGCACTGATGGACGCTGGTGTTCCAATGAAGGCACCGGTTGCCGGTATCGCCATGGGCCTGGTCAAGGAAGGCGAGAAATTCGCCATTCTGACCGACATCCTGGGTGACGAAGACCACCTGGGCGACATGGACTTCAAGGTAGCCGGTACCTCTAAAGGTGTTACCGCGCTGCAGATGGACATCAAGATCAAAGGCATCACCGAAGAAATCATGGAGATCGCCCTGGGTCAGGCCCTGGAAGCTCGCCTGAACATCCTCGGTCAGATGAACCAGATCATCGGTCAGTCGCGTAACGAACTGTCGGCCAACGCTCCGACCATGATCGCGATGAAGATCGACACCGACAAGATCCGTGACGTGATCGGCAAGGGTGGCGCAACCATCCGTGCCATCTGCGAAGAGACCAAGGCTTCGATCGACATCGAAGACGACGGCTCGATCAAGATCTTCGGCGAGTCCAAGGAAGCGGCTGAGGCAGCACGTCAGCGCGTTCTGGGCATTACCGCAGAAGCCGAGATCGGCAAGATCTACGTCGGTAAGGTTGAGCGCATCGTCGATTTCGGCGCGTTCGTCAACATCCTGCCGGGCAAGGATGGTCTGGTGCACATCTCGATGCTGAGCGATGCTCGCGTAGAGAAAGTGACTGATATCCTCAAGGAAGGTCAGGAAGTCGAAGTACTGGTACTGGACGTGGACAACCGCGGCCGTATCAAGCTGTCGATCAAGGACGTAGCCGCAGCGAAAGCGTCGGGCGTCTGATTGATCTGAGCGGCATGTGAAAAAGGACTCTTCGGAGTCCTTTTTTTATGAGCGCAATTAGAGGGTTACAAACGGGGCATGCAAACTGCTCGGTGTAAACATGCATCTTGCAAGCACAATAAGTGAGGAACGGGCAAACTGCACGACCCGGTTAAAAATTAAAAAACTCAACTATATGATTTTAAAGGGTTTTTAGTATATTTGGTTTTTGGCACACCGCTTGCGATATACCTGTTAACCCTGCCACCACACGCTGGTGCAGATTTTGAGAAAAACAGGAGTTATCGTATGAAGAAGTTCGCTATTGCCGCTGCTACCGCTACTGCCCTGACTCTGACCATGGCCAACGCTGCTTTCGCACAGACCTCGGCTCAAGCGCCAATGGTTCTGGCAGCTAACACCACTACTCAAGAAGTCAAAGAAGATACTTCTGACACCTGGATCACCACCAAAGTCAAAGCTGACCTGCTGACCGAGAAAGGCATCCCAGGTTCGGACATCAAGGTTGAGACCAACAAAGGTGTGGTTTCCCTGTCCTCCATGGTAAAAGTTACCGAAGCTCAGAAAAACACCGCCGTCGCTATCACCAAGAAAATCAAAGGTGTTAAAGACGTATCGGCTGCTGGCCTGAAAGCCGAGTAATCGAATACTGCCCATGAACAGCCGCAGTCATTGATTGATGGAAAGTTCATGCGAGGCTACAAGGATGTAGCCATTAAAGGCCCCGACTGAAGAGTCGGGGCCTTTTCTATGGCGGTGAAGAATGGGGGCAGGGGGTAGGGGGGAGCATCAGTTACGACGCTTGCTTTCAATCCCGACCAAGCGACCACCTTCGAAGCGCAGGTACTGATACATGCCGTTATCAGGTCCGTAGATCCATTCCTCGATCCTCACGGCTTCGGACCTTCGGTAGTTGCTATTGAAGGTCTCCTGAGTGCCCAGCACTTCCTGGCTTACGGGCTCTCCGCATTTCTGCTGCACTTCGAATGCCCGGTCCCCCGTGCTGACCAGCTGGTTACCACAGCGCAGGGTTGACGTGGCATATGACGAGGTGGCAACTGACCCGGCCATGGCGGCGAGGGTCAGGTTGATCAGCCGTTTGATTCGGGTACGTGCCAAGGCTTCATTCACTGTCGAGGTGGAGGGGGCTGATGACTTTACCATCTGGCTGGGCCTGACCCAGGTGGGCGTCGACGAAGTACACACGGGCGTCTTCCAGTTTGCCCTTGTCTACCAGGTAGTCCTTGATGCTGCTGGCTCTGCCTTGGCCCAGTTCACGCAGCAATACCTCATTGCTGCTCCAGAACTTGAGCACGGCGGCACGCATCTGGTTTGCACGTTGTTCCTTGCCCAGGTTTGCCCATTCAGCAGGCGGTTGCTGTTTCAGGCGCGTTCTGTAGATACCTTCGAGCATGGGCGCCTTCTCCTCTTCCGGGACCTGTATCAAACCGGCCCTGGCTGGAACCTTGTCGCCGCGTCGCTGGAGGATCTTGTAATACGTGTACTGGTATTCGCGCTCCAGCCGCTGTTGGGCGATCAATGGACCATCACTGCTGGCAGCGCTGGTGCCTTCGATCTCCAGCTTCAGGTCCGGACGCTCCTTGAGCGCCACCGAGAGCTTTTCCAGGGCACTTTGCGCCTCTGCCGACAAATCACTGGAGCCCGGCGCGAAACTCACGCTGCCGAGGTCCTCGGAGCTTCCACCGGCGACCAGCCCGCCGAGCATCTTGAACGGAGCCTGCGCAGCACGCAGCACAAGATTACGCAGGGTTTGCCAGACAATTGGCATCACGCTGAACTGCGGGTTGTTCAGATCGCCCTCGATCGGCAGCTCCAGGGAAATTCGTCCCTGCGTATCCTTGAGCAGCGCGACCGCCAGACGGATAGGCAGGTCCAGCGCATCCGGGCTGTCGACCCGTTCACCCAGTTGCAACTGTTCAACCAGCACCTTGTTCTGCGCCTTGAGCTGACCTTTGGTGATCAGGTAGTGCAGGTCGAGATTGAGCCTGCCCTTGCGGATCCTGAAACCGGCGAACTTGCCGGAGTAGGGAGTGAGGTTGGTCAGCTCGACGCGCTTGAAGCTGGTGGTGATATCCAGACTGGCCATCGGGTCGAACGGGTTGAGGCTGCCTTTGATGGTCACAGGCGCGTATCGATCGACCTTGCCCTGGATGTCCACGGGTGCCGGTGTCGCCTTGCGGTTGTCGATGGTGCCGATGCGACCATTGAGCTGCTGCACGGCGGTGGCAAAGTTCGGGGTCAGGGTCATGTCGGCAAAGTTTGCCGAGCCATCCTTGATATTCACTTCGCCGACGTAGATCGCCAGAGGGTTCTCTGCCTTGGCCTTGGGTTGTGTTCTGGCTGGTTTTGGCTGCGATGCGGTCTTGTCATCAGGCTGCGGAATCAGCAGGTCATCGATATTGGTGGTCCGGTCTTCATTGATCATGAAACGCGCGTAAGGCTGATCCATGTTGACTTTGGCAATCGAAAGGCCCGTGCCGTGCTGGTAGTCCAGCCCTTCGAGTTGCAGTTGTTGCCACTTCAGGAAGTCGCGCTGTTTGAGCGTGTCCAGTGTGTGAAGCTGATTGACCTGCGCTTTGCCGGTGACGCTGAACGCCAGCGGTTCGGTGCTTTTCAGGTTGACCGCCAGATCGCTGCCCAGCATGCCGCTGCGCATTTCCAGACGAATGAATGGGCTGATGTAGGCCTGGGCGAGGCGCAGGTCGATGTCGCGGGTAGTTACGTTAAGTTGTGCACTGACCGGGTTGAGGTTCACATCGCCGGCTGCAGTGAGGTTGCCTTGTTTGCCCAGCCCGGTATCAAGCTTGAGCGTGAAGGGGGATTTGTTCAGGCTGTCGAAATTCTGGATGTCCAGATTCAGCGGGCCAACATCCAGAGCAACGGGCTCTTGAGGTACGCGATCTGCCAGATGGACCATGTAATTGCGCAACTGCACATCTCGCAGCAGCACCTGCCATGGCGTGCTTTGCGTGGCGGGCTTGGCTTTGGCAGAGGCCTCTGTGGCTGGGGCCGGTTCAGCCGCCTTGTCGTCCACGGCCGGTGTTTGCGGTGCCACTGGCTTGCCCGGCTGGCTGGCGAACAGCTTTTGCCAGTCCAGTTGCCCGTCGGCTTCGCGCGCTGCCCAGGTTTCCAGTTTCTGGCTGAGGATCTTGCCTACGGTCACCAGCTGCTTTGCCAGATCGACTGATGTTTCGCTCACGTCCAGGCGTTGCAGGCGTACCAGAGGGCGACCGTCTGGCGTGTTCAACGCGAAGGGCGCGACACTGGCCGACACATTGGTCAACTTCAGCTCGGTTTCCTTGGCCAGATTGAGTGTGTAGGCCGTGCTGAAATTCAGCACGCCGTCCTCAAGCGCCAGCGGCAACGCATCACGCACGTAAGGCCACCACAGCTTCATCTTGCTGTCGGTGACTTTCAGCGTCCCTTCCGAGGTGATCGGTATCAGGCTGATACGCCCGACCCAGTCGATCTGCCCGCCATCCGGACCTGCCGCGACCAGCGTCATGTCGGCATTGTCTTCGGGTAATGTGCTGAGGTTCTTTAGTTCGAAATTGAGTGTGTCGTAGAGAAATTCGATGGGCTGGCTGGGGCGCATATCCCGAAAGTGAACGTAGCCATCGGCCAGTTTGATTTCGTCGATACGCAGCGGGAACGGCTTGCCGGGGGGTTCGTCCTTGCCAGGTTCGCTGGCTGGCAGCTTGAACAGTTGCGCCAGATTGAGTTTGCCTTGCTTGTCGAACAACAGCTCGGTCTTGGGTTTGATCAGCTCGATGCGTTGCAGGTGCAGGGCCCGAGTCCACAGGCTGTTGATTTGCAGGTTGGCATAAAGCTTTTCAAACGCGACCTGTTCCTTGCCCGGCGTGCCGATGTTCAGGCCCCAGAGCGTCAGCTCCAGCGTGTAAGGATTGAATTCCAGGCGTTCAAGCTTCGCCGGCACGGTGGCGTAATTGGCCAATTGCTGATTGGCGATCCGCAGAGCGACACCGGGAAGAATGAAGAACCCCAGCAAGCTGTAGAGCACGATCACAGTCAGCAAGGAGCCAAGTGTGCGTTTCAATCCTCTGGACATGGGCAGCGGCGTCTCTCTCTTTTGGAAGCCCTTGGAGTATGGCATGCCTGTTCGGTTCCCAAGGCACTGCCGTCGCCGCTCGTAGGAACTTTCCGATAGTGCTTTGCGATACCAGCCGCCGGATTAGAGTTGCAGGATCAGCGTTTTCAGGGGTGGCTGATTATCCAGAGACGGGAAGTCCTTGGCAGGAAGCATCTCCTGGCAGTCGCGTACCGGGCGTCCAGCCTTGGTGGCACAGCGTAATACCTGCTCACGCCAGTCCTGCATGCTGACCTTCGCAAGGTTGTTGCAGCAGATCAGTACGCCGCCGTCTGCCGTCGTCAGCAGAGCCGGCTTGAGCAGGCTTTGATAGTCGCGCAGCAGGTCAACGGTGCCGAACGCACTTTTGGCCCAGGCAGGTGGGTCAAGCAGGACCAGATCATACTGGCGCTGTTGCAGCTTCATGTAGCTGGGCAATTGTTGGCTGCGCCGCGCTGCAATCGGCAGCCCTGCCAGTTGGCGGATCGCCGGAAAATAATCCGACTGGATGAACTGCATGGGTGGTAGTTGCGGGTTAAGTGCACCATTCTCTCGACCCACGGCCAGGTTGCCTTCGGCGAAGTCCAGATTGCACACCTCGCTCGCGCCACCGGCCGCAGCGCTGAGACCGACGCCGCAGGTATAGGCGAACAGGTTCAGCACGCTTTTGCCGGCGCTGTGCTGTTTGACCCAGCCACGCGTGTTGCGCAGGTCCAGAAACAACAGCGGGTCCTGGCCTGCATGCCGGCCGCGGACTCGATAATTGAGCCCCCACTCATGCCCGATGTGGTCGGCCAGCGCCGCTTCGTCAGCCTTGTAGACCGTATCCTGGCGATCCACGCGTGAGTTGCCTTGCGAGCGATCGTTATAGACCAGCAGCGTTTCCAGGCCCAGTCGCGCGTTGACCTGCTCGTGCAGCGCAAGCAATGCATCGCGATCCAGGCGGGTGTGAAAGCTTTGTACCAGCAATTGCGGGCCGTAGCGGTCGATGGTCAGCCCGCTGGCGCCTTCCTGGCTGCCGTGAAACAGCCGATAGCAGTCTGTGCCCTGCTGATGCAGTTCGCCCAGCAACGATTGACGATTATCGAGGGCGACGCTGAGCGCCTGATTCAAGGAAGACATGCTAAGCGCCTCGGGCTGGAATAAGGCGCGGGAGTTTAACAGCTAGCGGGCGCTGACGGTTTTTAGCGTCAGCCGCGTTGTTCAGGTCCTGTGCTGTCATACAGCGCCAACATTCCCCTGTTACGGTACTTTTTTGCCTGTCAGCGAGGGGATAACCGTGAGCCAGTTCGATCTCAAGCGTCGCCGTGTCATCCAGGCCGTGGGGGCCGGTTTGCTGTTGCCGGGGCTTGCGCCTGCGGTGATCGCTTCGGTGCAGGATCGCCCGAAAATGGTCGATGGTGTGCAGTCCGGAGATGTACTCGGCGACAAGGCCATGGTCTGGAGCCGCAGCGACCGGCCTTCGCGGATGGTGGTCGAATGGGACACACGCAGTATGTTCACCCAGCCACGGCGCGTGGTGTCGGCGCTCGCCGATCAGCGTACCGACTTCACCGCGCGGGTCGAATTGAGCGGGCTGCCGGTCGATCAGGCGATTTTCTACCGCGTCTCGTTCGAGGATGCCCAGAGCGGTGTCGCCAGCGAACCCTGGTTCGGCCATCTGCGCAGCACGCCACAACAGCGTCGTGACATCCGCTTCGTCTGGAGTGGCGACACGGTAGGGCAGGGCTTCGGCATCAACCCTGACATTGGTGGCATGCGTATCTATGAGGCGATGCGCTTGCGTTTGCCGGACTTTTTTATCCACAGTGGTGACACCATTTACGCCGACGGGCCAGTGCCTGAGCAGATCACCACAGAAGGCGGGCGGATCTGGCGCAACCTGACCACCGAAGCGAAAAGCAAGGTGGCGGAGACCCTCGACGAGTACCGAGGCAATTACCGCTATAACCTGATGGATGAAAATCTGCGCCGCTTCAATGCAGAAGTGCCGCAGATCTGGCAATGGGATGACCACGAAGTCACCAACAACTGGTCGCCTAGCAAGCAGCTTGATGAGCGTTATAAGGTCAAGGACATCCAGTTGCTGTCCTCGCGTGCCCGCCAGGCTTATCTGGAGTACGCGCCGCTGCGCTTGCAGCAAGCCGACAATGGCGGGCGCATTTATCGCAAGATTCCTTACGGTCCGATGCTCGACGTGTTTGTCCTCGATATGCGCAGCTACCGCGACGGCAATGATGCCAATCTGGCCGAAAAACCGGGCCCTACCACTGCATTTCTTGGCCGTGAGCAACTTGACTGGCTCAAGCGCGAACTCAGTGCGTCACGCGCGCAATGGAAGGTCATTGCTGCTGACATGCCCATAGGCCTTGGCGTGCCGGATGGCGAGGTGAGCCCGGGCGTGGCGCGCTGGGAAGCCATCGCCAACGGCAATGACGGCCCGGCGCTTGGCCGCGAGCTGGAAGTTGCCGAATTGCTGGCGTACCTGCGCGCGCAGAAGATTCGCGATTGTGTCTGGCTGACGGCCGATGTCCATTACTGCGCCGCGCATCATTACCAGCCGGATCGTGCCGTGTTTCAGGACTTCGACCCGTTCTGGGAGTTCGTCGCCGGGCCACTGAATGCGGGCAGCTTCGGTCCCAATGTACTGGACAAGACGTTCGGTCCGGAGCTGGTGTTCCAGAAAGCGCCCCCTGCACAGAACACCTCGCCTTTCGCGGGTTATCAGTTCTTTGGCGAAGTGAACATCGACGGGCAGACCGGCGAGATGTCTGTTGCCCTGCGCGATCTTGATGGCGTTTCAGTGTTTGAGCGCAAATTGCAGCCGACCGTGGAGATCAGCCGCATCGTCTGACAGAAAATCGGGGTGGTGCAGGTAAGGCTTTCGGAAAATCCTTGCAACATGCTTGTCGCGTGTGGCCTATCATGAGCTACCTAACGACGGGACCGGGTATGTTGCATGCTGGCTATTTTTCTCCAAACCCTGAACATCACCGCCCCGGTGTTTGCCATGCTGTTTCTGGGCGTATTGCTCAAACGCATCGGTGCTATCAATGACGGGTTTATCGTCGCGGCTTCCGGGCTGGTGTTCAACGTCACGATGCCTGCGCTGCTGTTTCTGGGCATCATTCACGCTGATTTGCGCGCGGCTCTGCAACCCAGGCTGCTGATCTTTTTCAGTGTAGCGACGCTGCTGAGCTTCGCATTCGCCTGGGGCTGGGCGATCTGGCGCTGCCCGCAAGAAGAGCGTGGCGTTTACGTTCAGGGCGCGTTTCGTGGCAACAACGGGGTAATCGGCCTGGCCCTGGCGGCGAGCATGTACGGCCCTTATGGCATTTCGCTGGGGGCGATTCTGGCTGCGCTGGTCATCGTCTTTTACAACACGTTGTCGACAATTGTGCTGGCGGTTTACAGCCCGGTGATCAAGTCCGACCCCTGGAGCGTGTTCAAAAGTGTGCTGGCCAACCCGCTGATCATCAGCGTCATCATCGCATCGCCTTTCGCTTACTTCAGCATAGGCCTGCCCAGGTGGCTGGAGACGTCCGGCAGTTATCTGGCGCAAATGACCCTGCCGCTGGCACTGATCTGCATCGGCGGCACGCTGTCGCTGGCCTCGCTGCGTAAAAGTGGCAGTCTGGCGATCAGTGCCAGCGTCATGAAAATGATCACGCTGCCGCTGCTCTGCACGCTGGCCGCCTGGCTGGTCGGTTTTCGCCGCGCGGAACTGGGCATTCTGTTCCTGTACTTCGCGAGCCCGACGGCCGCTGCCAGCTACATCATGGCGCGCACCGCCAACGGCAACTACGAACTGGCCGCCGCGATCATCGTCATCACCACACTGGCCGCAGCGGTCACCACCAACGTGGGAATTTTCATTCTGCAATGGGGCGGCTGGATCTAGTCCGGCTTTACGTAGCTGTCGATGACTTCCTGTGCTGCACGGAACGCGTCGATGGCTGCTGGCACGCCGGCATAGACCGCGCAGTGCAGCAGCGCCTCGCGAATTTCCTCCACCGTGCAACCGTTGTTCAGTGCTCCACGAACATGGCCCTTTAGCTCCTGCGGGCATTTCAGGGCGGTGAGGGTGGCCAGGGTGATCAGGCTGCGGGTTTTCAGCGGCAAACCCTCACGGCTCCAGACGCTGCCCCAGGCGTGTTCGTTGACGAAGTCCTGCAGCGGCTGGCTGAACTCGGTCGCGTTACCCAGCGCCCGGTCGACGTAGACATCGCCCATTACCTGACGACGGATCTGCTCGCCTTCGCTGATTGTCTTTTCTGTCATGGCATTCCCCTTGTATCGATGCGGGTTGAGGTCAGTGCTGGCGTCGCCAGGCGCGGATCGTGCCCCAGGCAACAATAACGCCGAGCACAGGCAGAACCAGGGTAAGCATTTTCGTTTCGAGCCTTTCGGCCAGTGCCATTCCGGTGCTGATCGCTAGAATATGCAGCCCGTAAGTCAGGTACAACGACAGCAGAAACAGACCTTCCATGCGGTCTATCCGGTAGCCGGAATAGAACAGCGGCACACAAAGCAGCGAAACACCGAGCATGATCGGCAGGTCGAACACCATTGCATTCGGCGAGATCGTCAGCGGCACGGGGGCGAACAGTGCGGTCACTCCCAATACCCCCAGCAGGTTGAACAGGTTACTGCCGATCACGTTCCCCACCGCAATATCGCGTTCGCCACGAAACGCCGCGATCATCGAGGTCATCAGGGCAGGCAGTGAGGTGCCGATGGCGATGATGGTCAGGCCGACAATGCGCTCGGAAAGCCCCAGATGGATGGCGATCACGACCGAAGCGTCAACCAGCAGGTGCCCGCCAGCGGTCAGCAGCAGCAAGCCCGCGGCAAGCATGAGGATGCGGGTGAAGGTGCGTGGTTTCTCCGTCGTTTCGGCATGGCCGTGGCGCGGCGTGTGACCGCCCTGGCGAATGATGACAATCAGGCAGGCCAGCAACCCGGCAAGCAGCAGTGCGCCGTCAAACTTGCTGAATTCGCCGTTCCATGACAGGCCGATGGCCAGCAGGCAGGCACCGATCATCAGCGGAATATCGATGTGCAGCACCTGGCGGGCAACGCGTAAGGGGATGATCAGCGCGCACAGGCCAAGGATCACCAGGACATTGAAGATGTTGCCACCGATGACGCTGCCTACGGCGATGTCGGTGTTATCGGCAAACGCAGCTTGCAGGCTTACCGCCATTTGCGGCGCGCTGGTGCCCATCGCCACAACGGTCAGGCCAATGAGCAATGGCCTGACCTTGAAAATCGCCGCCAGATGCACTGCCGCACGCACTGAAAGTTCTGCCCCGATCAGCAGCAATAGCAGGCCGCTGAGCATTTGAATGAGCGCGGGGGCGGGCAGGGCCGATAGCTGGAGAATACGAGTGTCCTTGTTGGTGTTGATGGGGGTTAAGGCTAATCGAGGGCCTGAACACGCACTGGCGCGGTGCCGCTACGCAGCATACCCAGTTGTTCGGCTGCTTCGCGAGAGACATCGATCAATCGACCACGCGTGTGAGGGCCGCGATCATTGATGCGTACGACCACTGACCTGTCGTTGTCCAGGTTAGTGACCTTGACGCGCGTGCCGAATGGCAACTGCCTGTGGGCGGCAGTCAGGGCGTTCTGATTGAAGGGTTCGCCACTGGCTGTGCGATTGCCATGATGGCGGGCACCGTAATAAGCGGCTGTGCCGGTCTCGTCATAACCGTGAGGGTCGATGATGTGATTGGCGCAGCCTGCCAGTAACGTCAGCAGGCTGCAGGCAAAAATAAGGCGGCGCATGGGTTGGGTTCCTGAGTGCCGGAGTAGGTGTGGTTGACTCTCATGCCAATCCTCCATGCTGGCATGCATTTCGTGACGCTCCGCGTCACAACTCGGTGTCGCAGCGCGCACGCAACAGCGGACGCAGAGCGTCCAGAACTGCATTCCCACGCGGAGCGCTAGCGTTATACATAAGTCATGAAGAGCCCAAAAAGCGGGGTCTTTGACCGCAATCGCGATGTGAATAAAGATCTCTGTGGGAGTGAGCTTGCTCACGAAGACCTTGGTCCAAACGCCCTGTCTCTAGTGGCTGTACCGGCCTATTCGCGAGCAAGCTCGCTCCCACAAGACTCGTGTATAACGCTGATCGCATAGCATGGGAACGAGAGTGACGAGAATCAGCCCTCCAGCTTGGCCTTCAGCAGTTCGTTGACCTGCTGCGGGTTGGCCTTGCCTTTGGAGGCTTTCATTGCCTGACCGACGAAGAAACCGAACATCTTGCCGCGCTTGGCTTCATCAGCGGCGCGATATTGTTCGACCTGCTCCGCGTTGGCAGCCAGCATCTCGTCGAGCATCGACTCGATGGCACCGCTGTCGGTTACCTGCTTCAGGCCGCGCTTGTCGATGACTTCATCGGCACTGCCTTCGCCATTGGCCATCGCCTCGAACACCATTTTCGCGATCTTGCCGGAAATGGTGTTGTCGGTGATGCGCTTGAGCATGCCGCCCAGTTGCTCGGCACTGACCGGCGACTGTTCGATTTCCAGGCCCTGTTTGTTCAGCAGGCTGCCCAGCTCGACCATGACCCAGTTGGCGGCCAGCTTGGCGTCACCGCTGATACTGACCACCTGCTCGAAATAGTCGGCCTGTTCGCGGCTGGAGGCCAGCACACTGGCATCGTAGGTCGACAGGCCGAACTGACTCTGGAAACGTTCACGCTTTTGCGGCGGCAGTTCCGGCAATGTGGCGCGGGTTTCCTCGAGGAACGAATCCTCGATGATCACCGGCAACAGGTCCGGGTCGGGGAAGTAACGGTAGTCGTTGGCTTCCTCCTTGCTGCGCATGGCGCGGGTTTCGTTGGTGTTCGGGTCGTACAGGCGGGTCTGCTGGATAACCTTGCCACCGTCTTCGATCAGATCAATCTGGCGCTGGATCTCGCTGTTGATCGCCTTCTCGATGAAGCGGAACGAGTTGACGTTCTTGATCTCGCAACGTGTGCCGAATTCGACCTGGCCCTTCGGGCGAATCGACACGTTGCAGTCGCAACGCAGCGAGCCTTCGGCCATGTTGCCGTCACAGATGCCCAGGTAGCGGACAATCGCATGGATGGCCTTGACGTAAGCCACGGCTTCCTTGGCGCTGCGCATGTCCGGCTCGGAAACGATTTCCAGCAGCGGCGTGCCGGCACGGTTCAGGTCGATACCGGTCATGCCCTGGAAGTCTTCGTGCAGGCTTTTGCCTGCGTCTTCCTCAAGGTGCGCGCGGGTGATGCCGATGCGCTTGACCGTGCCGTCTTCCAGCGTGATGTCCAGGTGGCCCTTGCCGACAATCGGCAGCTCCATCTGGCTGATCTGATAGCCCTTGGGCAGGTCGGGGTAGAAGTAGTTCTTGCGGGCAAACACGTTGTGCTGGCCGATTTCGGCATCCACCGCCAGGCCGAACTTGACGGCCATGCGCACGGCTTCTTTGTTCAGCACCGGCAATACGCCAGGCATGCCCAGATCAACGAGGCTGGCCTGGGTGTTGGGCTCGGAGCCGAACGTGGTGGCGCTACCGGAAAAAATCTTTGATTGGGTCGAAAGCTGGGTATGAATCTCCAGCCCGATGACGACTTCCCATTGCATGTGTTTCTCCTCAGAAGCCTTCAGGTGCGCGAGTGTGCCAGTCGGTGACTTGCTGATACTGATGCGCCACATTCAAGAGACGGCCTTCCTGGAAATACGGAGCGAGCAGTTGCACGCCGACCGGCAGACCGTCGACGAAGCCAGCAGGCATGGACAAGCCGGGCAGGCCCGCCAGGTTGGCGGTGATGGTGTAGAAGTCTTCCAGGTATTCGGCAATCGGATCGTTGGTCTTGGCGCCGATCTTCCAGGCCGGGTTGGGCGTGGTCGGGCCGAGAATCACGTCGACATCGGCGAACGCGCTCATGAAGTCGTTCTTGATCAGGCGACGGATTTTCTGCGCCTGCAGGTAATAGGCGTCGTAGTAACCCGCAGACAGCGCGTAGGCGCCGACCATGATGCGTCGCTGGACTTCCGGGCCGAAGCCTTCGGCGCGCGAGCGCTTGTACAGGTCGGTCAGGTCTTTCGGGTCTTCGCAGCGGTAGCCGAAACGCACACCGTCAAAGCGCGACAGGTTGGACGAGGCTTCAGCAGGAGCGATGACGTAGTAGGCCGGGATCGCGTGCTGCAGGTTCGGCAGGCTGATTTCCTTAACGATCGCGCCGAGCTTTTCCAGCTCCTTGACGCTTTCATGCACCAGCTGCGCGATGCGCGGGTCCAGACCTGCGCTGAAATACTCTTTCGGCACACCGATACGCAGGCCCTTGAGCGAGGTATTGAGGCTGGCGGAGTAGTCCGGAACCGGCTCGTCGATACTGGTCGAGTCCTGCGGATCGAAACCGGCCATGCCTTGCAGCAGCAGTGCGCAGTCTTCGGCCGTGCGTGCCATCGGGCCGGCCTGATCGAGGCTGGAGGCGTAGGCAATCATGCCCCAGCGCGATACGCGGCCGTAGGTCGGCTTGAGGCCCGTGAGGTTGGTCAGTGCCGCTGGCTGGCGAATCGAGCCGCCGGTGTCGGTGCCGGTTGCCGCAGGCAGCAGGCGTGCAGCAACCGCCGCAGCCGAACCACCGGAAGAGCCACCGGGCACGCATTCCAGATTCCACGGGTTTTTCACCGCGCCGTAATGGCTGGATTCGTTGGCCGAACCCATGGCGAATTCGTCCATGTTGGTCTTGCCCAGCGTCACCGTACCGGCAGAGGCCAGACGCGAAACCACAGTGGCGTCATACGGGGCCTTGAAATTGTCGAGCATCAGCGAGCCGCAGCTGGTACGGATGCCCTGAGTGCAGAACAGGTCCTTGTGCGCCAGCGGGGCGCCGAGCAGCGGGCCGTTCTCACCGGCGGCGCGCCGAGCGTCTGCCGCCTGGGCCTGAGTGATGGCCAGGTCTTCGGTGAGGCTGATGAAGCTGTTGAGCTGCGGGTCAAGCGTCGCGATACGCGACAGCAGAACGCGGGTCAGCTCTTCAGAAGAAAACTTTTTTTCGGCGAGTCCGCGAGCGATCTCGGCCAGAGTCATTTGATGCATGCAGGCGCTTTCCCTTACTCGATGACTTTCGGAACCAGATAGAGGCCGTCTTGGACCGCTGGTGCGATGGCTTGGTAAGTGTCACGACGATTTCGCTCGGTGACGGCGTCTTCGCGCAGGCGCTGGGTGGCTTCCAGCGGGTGAGCCAGAGGTTCGATGCCAGTGGTGTCGACCGCTTGCATCTGATCGACCAGCCCGAGAATGCTGTTAAGTGCTTCGGTGGTACGCGGGATATCGGCGTCATTGAGACCCAGTCGGGCCAGATGAGCGATCTTTTCCACGTCGGAGCGTTCAAGCGCCATGGGGTATCTCCAGTGGAATGCTTATGGATTTGCTTTGTTGCCAATTGCGGAACACTATCGCGTTATTACTGTCTCAAGCCGCTAACGTCGAGGGTCGTGTTCGGAAAACCGCCAATTTAGCATATTGGCTCCTTGCCCAAAATCCCTGTCGTTGTTAGAGTTTGCCGCACTTTTTTTACCACGCGTTCCCTAGGGTCCCTTTCCCATGTTCAAGAAACTGCGTGGCATGTTTTCCAGTGATCTATCCATCGACCTGGGCACTGCCAACACCCTTATCTACGTGCGTGAGCGCGGTATCGTTCTGAATGAACCCTCTGTCGTTGCCATTCGTACTCACGGCAACCAGAAGAGTGTCGTAGCCGTCGGTACCGAAGCCAAGCGCATGCTGGGCCGTACTCCAGGCAACATTGCAGCCATTCGTCCCATGAAAGACGGCGTTATCGCCGACTTCAGCGTCTGCGAAAAAATGTTGCAGTACTTCATCAACAAGGTCCACGAAAACAGCTTTCTGCAGCCCAGCCCTCGTGTGCTGATCTGCGTTCCGTGCAAATCCACCCAGGTTGAGCGTCGTGCCATTCGCGAATCTGCCCTGGGTGCAGGTGCGCGCGAAGTATTCCTGATCGAAGAGCCGATGGCTGCTGCAATCGGCGCCGGTCTGCCGGTGGAAGAAGCTCGCGGTTCGATGGTTGTCGACATCGGTGGCGGCACCACCGAGATCGCGCTGATTTCCCTGAACGGTGTGGTGTATGCCGAATCCGTACGTGTCGGCGGTGACCGTTTCGATGAAGCGATCATCACCTATGTGCGTCGTAACTACGGCAGCCTGATCGGCGAATCCACTGCCGAGCGCATCAAGCAGGAAATCGGTACGGCCTACCCGGGCGGCGAAGTGCGTGAAGTCGACGTCCGCGGCCGCAACCTGGCTGAAGGCGTGCCACGTGCGTTCACCCTGAACTCCAACGAAGTGCTCGAAGCGCTTCAGGAGTCACTGGCGACCATCGTTCAGGCGGTCAAGAGCGCTCTGGAGCAGTCGCCTCCGGAGCTGGCTTCGGACATCGCCGAGCGTGGTCTGGTCCTGACCGGTGGCGGTGCATTGCTGCGTGATCTGGACAAATTGCTGGCTCAGGAAACAGGTCTGCCGGTGATCGTTGCCGAAGACCCGCTGACCTGCGTTGCGCGCGGCGGTGGCCGTGCGCTGGAAATGATGGATAAGCACACCATGGATCTGCTCTCCAGCGAGTAATTCGCCGGGGTGCCTTTCACGGAGTCTTTTGTATGCAGGTGGCGTATGTGCTACCTGTATGCATCGTGCTGACACCGAAACAGGGTGCCTGTCTCTTTCATTTGTCCAGGCCGGTTACATACCGCATGAATAATTGCCAATCGAAGTTCGATCCAACGATCGCATGCCCCGGAGGAGCGGCCTATTAAACCGCTTTTCGCAAAAGGCCCGTCGCTGGGCGTACGTCTGCTGGTGCTGGCCGTTCTGTCGGTTGCGTTGATGGTTGTCGACGCCCGCTTTACGATCCTCAAGCCCGTGCGCAGCCAGATGTCGATGGTGCTCATGCAGTCCTACTGGATCGTTGATCTGCCACAACGTTTGTATCAAGGCGTTGCCAGTCAGTTCGGCAGCCGTACAGAGCTGATCGCCGAAAACGAAAAACTCAAGACCGAAGCGTTGCTCCTGCAAGGTCGCCTGCAAAAGCTGGCGGCACTGACCGAGCAGAACGTTCGTCTGCGTGAGTTGCTGAATTCTTCTGCGCTGGTCAACGAAAAGGTCGAGGTCGCCGAGTTGATTGGCATGGACCCGAACCCCTTTACCCATCGCATCATCATCAACAAGGGCGAGCGCGACGGCGTTGTGCTGGGCCAGCCGGTGCTCGATGCGCGCGGCCTGATGGGCCAGGTGGTCGAGTTGATGCCGTACACCTCGCGGGTCCTGCTGCTGACTGATACGACCCACAGCATTCCGGTGCAGGTGAATCGCAACGGCCTGCGTGCTATCGCCAGCGGCACCGGCAACCCTGAACGGCTTGAGCTTCGGCATGTGGCAGATACTGCCGACATCAAAGAGGGCGATCTGCTGGTCAGTTCCGGCCTGGGGCAGCGCTTCCCGGCTGGCTACCCGGTGGCTACGGTCAAGGAAGTGATTCACGACTCCGGCCAGCCGTTCGCAATCGTGCGTGCCGTGCCAACCGCCGCATTGAATCGCAGCCGTTATCTGCTGCTGGTGTTCTCGGACGGTCGTTCGCCGGAAGAGCGCGCTGCCGACGCGGCGCAAGCGCAGGAATCCATCGACAAGGGTATCGAGCCTTCAGTGATGGCGACCCTGCCGCCGCCGACACCTGCTTTCCCGATGTGGCCGCAAGCAACTGTTCCGGTATTCCCGGGCAGCAATGCAACGCACAAGCCTGCTGCGCAATCGACAACGCCTGCTCCGGCTGCAGCGCCTGTGACACCGTCAAGGCCTGCCGCCCGGCCTGCTGCTTCCCAGCCGCCTGCTTCAAGACCTTCCACTGCTCGGGAGCCTATCGATGGTTAGTCATGTTTCCGGGCGCAATGGCTGGGTGGTCTGGCTGACGTTTGCGATCGGTCTGTTGCTGAGCGTTTCGCCGCTGCCGCAATTCATGGAAATTTTCCGGCCCTTGTGGCTGGCCCTGTTGCTGACCTTCTGGGTTCTGGCGCTGCCGCACAAATACGGTATGACCACTGCGTGGATACTGGGGCTGATGGAAGATGTGCTGTATGGCACATTGCTTGGCCAGAATGCGCTGATCCTCAGCCTGATCACGTTTCTGGTGATGTCCCTGCAGCAGCGTCTGCGTATGTTCCCCATGTGGCAGCAATGTCTGGTGCTGTTGGTCGTATTCGGTCTGGCGCAGCTTGCGCAGCTCTGGCTGAGTGCATTGACCGGCAACCGTCAGCCTACGCTGGCGCTGGTTCTACCCGCGCTGGTCAGTGCCCTGTTGTGGCCCTGGATCAGCTATGGCCTGCGTGGATTGCGCAAACGTTTGAAAATCAATTAAGCGCAAGGTGAGCGCGACGCCCTGCTGCGTCCCTGGCGTTCACCCGAACAGACACGGAGATGTCCTTATGCCCTCGCTTTATCTGGCTTCTGGCTCGCCGCGCCGCCGCGAACTTCTGACTCAGATCGGTGTGCCCTTTACCGTACTGAACGCTCAGATTGACGAAACTCCCTTCGACCACGAAACCCCGGCTGCCTACGTCGAGCGTCTTGCGCTCGGCAAGGCCCAGGCCGGGCTGTCTGTGCTGGCGGCCGAACAACAGGCCTGCGTCATGGGCGCCGACACGGCGGTGGTGCTTGATGGGCGCATTCTCGGCAAGCCGGTCGATGAGGCGGATGCTCTGGCCATGCTGACGGCCCTGTCCGGGCGCGAGCACGAAGTGATGACTGCCGTTGCGCTGAGTGATCGGCATCGCAGTGAAACCCGTATTGTGACCAGTCGCGTGCGCTTTCGCCCGATTCAACCCCACGAGGCCCAAGCCTACTGGGCCAGTGGCGAGCCTGCCGACAAGGCCGGAGGCTATGCCATTCAAGGGCTGGCGGCGATTTTCGTCGAGGGCCTGCAAGGCAGCTATTCTGGGGTGGTTGGTCTGCCTCTGTGTGAAACCGCAGAACTGCTTGGCCATTTCGGCATACCCTGCTGGCAATGCCTGGAAGGTGACGAGTCATGAGTGAAGAGATCCTGATCAACATCACCCCGATGGAATCACGGGTGGCAGTGGTAGAAAACGGTGTTCTGCAAGAGGTGCACGTCGAGCGTACCCAGCGCCGCGGCATCGTCGGCAATATCTACAAAGGCAAGGTAGTGCGGGTGCTTCCCGGCATGCAGGCGGCGTTCATCGATATCGGTCTGGACCGCGCTGCATTCATTCATGCCTCGGAAATATCCATGCGTGAAGGGCCTGCCGTCGAGAGCATTGCGTCGCTGGTGCATGACGGCCAGAGCCTTGTGGTGCAAGTCACCAAGGACCCCATCGGCAGCAAAGGCGCGCGGCTGACTACCCAGCTCTCCATTCCGTCACGGTATCTGGTGTACATGCCGCGCACTGCGCATGTAGGCATTTCCCTGAAAATCGAGGACGAGGCAGAGCGTGAACGACTGAAAAAAGTTGTCAGCGATTGTGTCGCCCTGGAAGGTATCAAAGAGGCCGGAGGCTTTATTCTGCGTACCGCGGCCGAAGGTGCCGGTGCTGATGAAATCCTCATGGATATCCGCTATCTGCGCAGGCTCTGGGATCAGATCGGTGAGCAGATCAAGACCGTCAGCCCGCCGACAGTGATTTATGAGGACCTGGGCCTGGCCCTGCGTACCTTGCGTGACCTGGTGAGCCCGCGTATCGAAAAAATCCGCATCGACTCGCGGGAAACCTTTCAGAAGACCACCCAGTTCGTGGCCGAATTGATGCCGGAGATTGCCGACAGGCTGGAGCATTATCCGGGCGAACGGCCGATCTTCGACCTCTATGGGGTCGAGGATGAAATCCAGAAAGCTCTCGAACGCAAGGTGCCGCTCAAGTCCGGTGGTTATCTGGTGGTCGATCCGGCCGAGGCGATGAGCACCATCGACGTCAATACCGGCGCGTTTGTGGGGCATCGCAACCTTGAAGAAACCATCTTCAAGACCAACCTGGAAGCCGCGACAGCCATTGCCCGGCAGCTGCGCCTGCGCAATCTGGGCGGCATCATCATTATCGATTTCATCGACATGGAAGACGGTGAGCATCAGCGTCAGGTGTTACGCACGCTGGAGAAACAGCTGGAGCGCGATCACGCCAAGACCAATATCATCGGTATCACCGAGCTTGGCCTGGTGCAGATGACCCGCAAGCGCACCCGTGAAAGTCTTGAGCAAGTGCTCTGCGAGCCGTGCCATTGCTGTGCGGGCCGGGGCAAGCTGAAAACCCCCGAGACCATTTGCTATGAAATCTTTCGCGAGATCCTGCGAGAAGCCAGAGCCTACCAGGCGGTGGGTTATCGGGTTCTGGCCAACCAGCGTGTGGTTGACCGCTTGCTCGACGAGGAGTCGGGCAATGTGGCTGAACTGGAGAGCTTCATTGGTCGGACCATCCGTTTTCAGGTAGAAACCATGTACTCGCAGGAACAATACGACGTGGTGCTGCTCTGAGGGTGCTGATCGTTTGAAATATGATGACAAGTGCCCTTCGGGTTTCTGGCAGGTATGCCGTTTGATCGAGAATGATGCGTGGGAAACGAGCAAAACCTGTACCTGAACGCACCTGCACACCTGAGCCGGAATCGATTCGCTGATTCCGCTGCTTGCATCCCGCAGCGGAGGGCATCCTGAGATGGGACGTCTTCCTCGTCTTGTTGCAACCCTGACCCGTTGGGGCCTGAGCCTGTGCGCACTGATTTTGGTGCTCGCGGCGTTGTACGTAAGCCTCGGGCGTCAGCTTGCGCCGCTGGTTGCCGAATACCGTGTCGATGTGGAAACCAGGGCCAGCAGCGCGCTGGGCATGCCGTTGAGTATTGGTAGCCTGGAAGGCAGCTGGAGCCGGTTTGCCCCGGTATTTCTGGCTCACGACGTCATGGTCGGGGAAGGTTCCAGTGCTGTGCGTCTTGATCGTGTGAGGGTTGTTCCCGACCTCTGGGAAAGCCTGCTGGCGCGTCAAGTGCGTATTGCTCATCTCGAGGTGGACGGCCTGCAGTTCATGCTCAGGCAGGACAAGGAGGGCAACTGGTCGGTACAGGGCTTGCCAGTGCGCAACGACAGCCCGTTCGACCCCGGGCAAGTGCTTGAGCAGATGCAGATGGTCTCGCACTTGTCGCTGCTCGACAGCCAGGTCACTGTGCAACCGTTTGACGCCGCGCCGCTGACCCTGACCTATGTGAACCTCAGTCTGGCCACTGGCAGTTATCACCAGCGCCTTGATGCGCGCCTGACGCTGCCGGATGGCCAGCCGTTTTCGCTGAATGTGCGTTCGCGTATCCAGGCCAGTCAGTGGAAGGACGGCGAGGCAGATGTCTACGCCAGCCTGCCGCAAAGCGACTGGGCCAAGTGGCTGCCAAAAAGCCTCACGCGGGAATGGACACTGTCGAAGCTGCAGGCCGGTGGCGAGCTGTGGATGAGTTGGGGCAAGGGCACTGTGCAAAGCGCGACTGCGCGGCTTAATGCGCCGCATGTCAAAGGCGTTTATGCCGGTCGCAAACCCTCGACGGTCGACAACCTCGCGCTCAACGCCTGGTTTGCGCGCACCGACACAGGTTTCGACCTGAACCTCGATTCACTGGCGATGAGCCTGGGCGACAAGCGCTGGGAAAGCCGCCTGCAACTCACGCAAACCGCTGCGACGCCCGACAGCGAAGAACTCTGGCATGTGCAGGCCGATCGCCTGGACCTGACGCCGCTCACGCCGCTGATCGACTCCCTCGCGCCGTTGCCGGAGAAAGCCATGGCAGTGGTCGACGGTCTCAAGGTGACGGGCGGGCTGCGTAACGTATTGCTGGATTACCGGCCACAGGCAACCGGCGACAAGCGCCTGAGCTTTGCCGCCAATCTGGACAAGGTGGGGTTCAACGCCTATCGCGGGGCCCCGGCGGCCGGAAATGTCACCGGTGCCATCAGCGGCGATCTGGGCCAGGGCGAACTGCGGCTCGACACCCATGACTTTATGCTTCATCTGGACCCTATCTTCGCCAAGCCCTGGCGCTACCAGAAGGCCAATGCCCGTCTGACCTGGAAGCTCGATGATCAGGCATTCACCCTGATCGCGCCGTATATCAAGGTGCTCGGCGACGAAGGCAAGATCGCGGCAGACTTTCTGATCAGGATTCATCTCAGCCATGAGCAGGAAGACTACATGGACCTGCGGGTCGGCATGGTCGACGGCGATGGCCGTTACACCAGCAAGTACCTGCCTACAGCCCTCAGTCCTGAGCTTGATCACTGGCTGCGCACCGCCGTGGTGAGTGGTGCGGTCAAGCAGGGTTTCTTTCAGTATCAAGGGTCGCTGAACAAGAGTTCGCCCGACACCGCGCGCGTCATCAGCCTGTTTTTCGATGTCAGCAACGCAACGCTGGCTTTCCAGCCGGGCTGGCCTTCGTTGACCGGGGTCGACGGCAAGGTCTACGTCGAAAACAGCGGCGTGCGAGTCAAGGCAAGCAAAGGGCAGTTGCTTGATACCAAAGTAAGCAACGTGCTGGTCAATATTCCCCACGTCCCGGCAGGTCAGGACAGCCACCTGCTGGTCGATGGCAGTTTCTCCGGCAATCTGATCGATGGCCTGAAGATTCTCCAGCAAGCGCCCATCGGCACGGCCAGCACGTTTGCCGGCTGGACCGGGGAAGGTCCGCTGGATGGCAAGCTGAAGCTGGATATTCCGCTGGCCAAGGGCGTCGAGCCAAAGGTTGTGGTGGATTTCAGTACCGACAATGCGCGTCTGAAGCTGGTCGACCCGGTGCTGGAATTGACTCGCCTCAAGGGCGATTTCCGCTTTGACAGCGCCAAAGGGCTGAGCGGCAAGGGCATCAAGGCGCAAGCATTTGATCGTCCCGTGACCGCAGAAATCTCCGCCGAAGGCAAGCCAGGCGACAACGTGACACGCATTGTGGCAAGCGGGCAGATTACCGTGAAGCGGCTGACCGACTGGCTGAGCGTTACCCAACCGCTGCCGGTGTCGGGTGACTTGCCGTATCAGCTGCAATTGACTCTGGACAGCAAGGACAGCCCGCTGGTGATCAACTCCACGCTCAAGGGCGTGGCAATCGATCTGCCTGCACCGTTTGGCAAGACTGCCGAGGAGGAGCGTCCCAGCGAGTTCCGCATGACCCTGCAAGGCGCGGAGCGCAGGCTTGGCGCGGCGTATAACGATCAGGCCAACTTTGCTTTTGCCGCACCGAATGGCAAGTTCGCCGACGGTCGCGGCGAGCTTTATCTCGGGCGCGGCGGGGCGATAGTGCCGGACGCCAAAGGGCTGCGGATTCGTGGCGAATTGTCTGAACTGGACGTAGCGCCCTGGCAGGAGCTGGCTGGACGATATACCGGCAATGATCCTGGCGGCAGCGCAAAACAACTGCTCAACAGCGTCGACCTGCAGATCGGCAAGCTGACGGCGATGGGCACCACGCTGGATAACGTACGTGTTCAATTGCAGCGCAATGCTGCGGCCTGGGCCTTGTCGCTGGACAGCGCGCTGGCCAAGGGCACTGCTTTGCTACCCGACGCGAAGTCCGCGCCGATCGGTATCAACATGCTCTACGTGCGACTGCCTGCCTCTGATCCGAATGCAGCGGTGGTCGAGAACGCGCCTGACCCTCTGGCGGATATCGACCCGCACAATATTCCGGCGCTGGACGTGAAGATTGCCCAGCTGTTTCAGGGCGACCAGTTACTGGGTGCCTGGTCGCTGAAAACCCGCCCGACGGCGACCGGTATGCGCATGTCCGACCTGAGTCTGGGGCTCAAAGGTATTTTGCTCGAGGGCGATGGTGCCTGGGAGGGCACTCCGGGCTCCAGCAGCAGCTCGTTCAAGGGGCGTGTGGCAGGCAAGAATCTGGCCGACGTGCTCAAGGCCTGGAACTTCGCGCCGACGGTCACCAGTGAAAGTTTCGAAATGAATGTCGACGGACGCTGGCCGGGTTCGCCTGCCTGGGTGGGCCTCAAGCGCTATTCCGGCAGCCTGGATGCGACGTTGAACAGAGGCCAGTTTGTCGAGGTAGAAGGCGGTGCTCAGGCGCTGCGGGTGTTTGGATTGTTGAATTTCAACTCCATCGGCCGTCGCTTGCGCCTGGACTTCTCCGACCTGCTGGGCAAAGGGCTCAGTTACGACCGGGTCAAAGGGCTGCTGGTCGCCAGCGACGGTGTTTATGTGACGCGCAACCCGATTACCCTGACCGGGCCGTCGAGTAATCTTGAGCTCAACGGTACGCTGGACATGGTCCGCGACCGCGTTGATGCGAAGCTGCTGGTGACCTTGCCGGTGACCAACAACCTGCCGATCGCGGCATTGATTGTCGGTGCGCCCGCCATTGGCGGCGCGCTGTTCCTGGTCGACAAGCTGCTGGGTGACAGGGTTGCCCGCTTCGCCAGCGTGCAATACAAGGTCGAAGGGCCCTGGAAAGAGCCGAAGATCACGTTCGACAAGCCATTTGAAAAGCCCCAGTAGCGCCTCATGGAGTACAGTGGTGGCCAGGTCATCAAGGAGCGGGTCGCCATGTCCTTTGCTGTGATTCAGATGGTCAGTCAAAGCGATGTCCAGGCTAATCTGGTCAGCGCTCGCCGCTTGCTGGAGCAGGCAGCCGAAGGTGGCGCGCGGCTCGCGGTGCTGCCCGAAAACTTTGTTGCCATGGGGCGGCGTGACGTGGCCGACATCGGTCGTGCCGAAGCTCATGGGCATGGGCCGATCCTGCCATGGTTGAAACTGGCCGCTCGCGACCTCAAGTTATGGATTGTTGCCGGAACCTTGCCACTGCCGCCGGATGAGCGACCCGATGGCAAGGTGACGGCGTGTTCGTTGCTGATCGATGAACACGGTGAGCAGGTGGCCCGGTATGACAAGCTGCATCTGTTTGATGTGGATGTTGCTGACAATCGGGGCCGCTACCGTGAATCCGATGACTATGCTCACGGAAACAATGTGGTGGTGGCCGATACACCTGTAGGGCGCGTGGGGCTGACAGTCTGTTATGACTTGCGCTTCCCCGAGCTGTACACCGCGCTGCGGGAGGCCGGTGCTGAACTGATTACCGCGCCGTCAGCTTTTACTGCGGTAACGGGCGCTGCGCACTGGGACATTCTGATCCGGGCGCGCGCCATCGAAACCCAGTGTTACGTGCTGGCGGCGGCACAGGGCGGGGTCCATCCGGGGCCTCGTGAGACTTACGGGCACGCGGCCATCGTTGATCCATGGGGCCGCGTACTGGCCGAGCAGGCACAGGGTGAAGCCGTGCTGCTGGCCAAGCGCGACAGTGAAGAACAGGCGTCCATACGGGCGCGGATGCCGGTGTCCAGTCACCGGCGCTTTTTTTCGCAGGACGCCATGCGGCCTGCTTCGGAGTGAATATGAGTGATCTGTCCTCAGTCAGCGAACACCTTCTGGCCCCTGGTGGCCTGAGCCTCGACAGCCTGCAATCGGTGCTCGGAGAGCTTGCCGGGCCGGGTATCGACGCGGCTGATCTGTATTTTCAGGGCATGATCTCCGAGTCCTGGTCGCTCGAAGACGGCATTGTCAAGGAAGGCAGTTTCAATCTCGATCAAGGCGTGGGCGTGCGCGCTCAATCGGGCGAAAAGACTGGTTTCGCTTACAGCAACGCTATCACTGAGGACGCACTGCGCACCGCTGCCCGTGCTGCCCGTTCCATCTCCCGCGCTGGGCAGAATGGCCGGGTGCAGGCTTTTACCTCGCAGGATGTGGCCCAGTTGTACGCCCCGGATAATCCTCTGGAAGTGCTGAGCCGCGCCGAGAAGGTCGAACTGCTCAAACGCATTGACGTCGCGACGCGCGCGCTGGACTCGCGTATCCAGCAGGTGTCGGTGAGCATGGCCGGTGTCTGGGAGCGCATTCTGGTGGCCGCCGCCGATGGCAGTCTGGCCGCCGATGTGCGTCCGCTGGTGCGCTTCAACGTCAGTGTCATTGTCGAGCAGAACGGCCGCCGCGAGCGGGGCGGGCATGGCGGTGGCGGGCGTACGGACTACCGTTATTTCCTGACCGATGATCGTGCCATGGGCTACGCGCGTGAAGCGCTACGTCAGGCGCTGGTCAACCTGGAAGCTATTCCTGCTCCGGCAGGCACATTGCCGGTGGTACTGGGTTCCGGCTGGTCCGGCGTGCTGCTGCACGAGGCGGTTGGCCACGGTCTTGAAGGTGACTTCAACCGCAAGGGCAGCTCGGCCTACAGCGGGCGCATGGGCGAGATGGTTGCATCGAAACTTTGCACGATTGTTGACGACGGTACCCTTGCAGGGCGTCGCGGCTCGCTGAGTGTCGATGACGAAGGCACACCAACCGAGTGCACCACACTGATTGAGAATGGCGTGCTCAAGGGCTACATGCAGGACAAACTCAATGCCCGCTTGATGGGTGTCGCACGCACTGGTAACGGTCGTCGAGAGTCCTACGCTCACCTGCCGATGCCACGCATGACCAATACCTACATGCTGGGCGGGCAGAGCGACCCGCAGGAAATCATCGCCTCGGTGAAGCGCGGTATTTACTGCGCCAATCTGGGTGGCGGTCAGGTGGATATCACCAGCGGCAAGTTCGTGTTTTCGACCAGCGAGGCTTATTTGATCGAAGACGGCAAGATCACCGCGCCGGTCAAAGGAGCGACCTTGATCGGTAATGGGCCGGAAGCCATGAGCAGGGTGTCGATGGTGGGTAACGATCTGTCGCTGGACAGCGGCGTCGGTACCTGCGGGAAGGACGGCCAGTCGCTGCCGGTCGGTGTGGGTCAGCCTACGCTGAAAATCGACGCGATCACGGTGGGTGGTACGGGTAGCTGAATATGAGCCGGGGCCGGCTGCCTGTTGCTGCCGGCCCCGCGGTTGAAATCAACGCAGACCGCGTTGAAGTTCGTCCAGCTCACGGATGTATTTGAAGATTTTGCGGCTGGTGGCCGGCGGTTTGTTACGTGCAACTTCGTGTTGCGCCTGACGGATCAGCGAGCGCAGCTGCTGACGGTCGGCATCGGGGTATTCAACAACGAATTTCTCGAGGTCGGCGTCATCACCCGCGATCAGGCGATCACGCCAGCGCTCCAGATTGTGAAAACGTTCGTTGTATTGGCGAGTGGAGGCATCGAGTTGGTCCAGCAACACCAGAATGGCTTCCTGGTCCTGATCGCGCATCAGCTTGCCAATGAACAGAATATGCCGCTTTCGCGCGATGTTCGCCGTGTGCTTGGGCGCTTCGGCCAAGGCCTTGCGCAAAGCGTCGGTCAGCGGCAGCTTGGCCAGCACATCGGCTTTGAGTGTTGTCAGTCGCTCGCCGAGGTCGACCAGAGCATGCAGCTCTCGTTTGACCTGGGTTTTGCTTTTCTCCCCGTCGAGGGAGTCGTCGTAAGAATCAACCATGGGGGCAGTCCGCAAAGAAACGCCGCCATGATAACCAGTCGTGGGCCGCTTGTCCGGCCCGGTCGGTATTCGGCCTGTGCTGAAAGAAGAATTTGATGGAGAAAGTCATGAGTGCAACCCAAAGCGTCGGCCCGCAAGCCTTGCCCGAACTGCAGGAACAGGTCGAGCAGATTATCGCCGAAGCCCGGCGTCAGGGCGCCAGCGCCTGCGAAGTCGCAGTGTCGGTGGATCAGGGGCTGTCGACATCGGTCCGTCAGCGTGAAGTTGAAACCGTCGAGTTCAACCGCGATCAGGGTTTCGGTATCACCCTGTATGTCGGGCAGCGTAAAGGCTCTGCCAGCACCTCGGCCACGGGTGCCGATGCCATTCGTGAAACCGTCGCCGCCGCTCTGGCGATTGCCGAGCACACCTCCGAAGACGAAAGCTCCGGGCTGGCTGATGCTGCGCTGATGGCCAAAGAGGTCATGGATTTCGACCTTTATCACACCTGGGACATAACGCCTGAGCAGGCCATCGAGAAAGCGCTGATCTGCGAAGCCGCGGCCTTCGACGCCGACAGCCGGATCAAGAACGCCGACGGCACCACGCTCAATACCCATCAGGGCTGCCGTGTGTATGGCAACAGCAACGGCTTCATCGGCGGTTATGCATCAACGCGGCACAGCCTCAGTTGCGTGATGATCGCCGAGGGCGAAGGCCAGATGCAGCGTGATTACTGGTACGACGTCAATCGCCAGGGCGAGTTGCTGGCCGATGCCCAGAGCATTGGTCGCAAGGCTGCGTTGCGTGCGGCGAGCCGTCTGGGCGCGCGTCCTGTGCCGACCTGTGAAGTGCCTGTGCTGTTTGCCGCAGAACTGGCAGGTGGCCTGTTCGGCAGCTTTCTCGGTGCCATTTCCGGTGGCAATCTGTACCGTAAATCGTCATTTCTGGAGGGGGCCCTGGGTCAGCGGCTGTTCCCTGAGTGGATGACCATTGATGAGCGCCCGCACCTGAAGCATGCAATGGGCAGTTCGGCGTTCGACAGCGATGGTCTGGCGACGTTTGCCAAGCCGTTCGTGGAAGGCGGCGATCTGGTTTCCTATGTGCTGAGTACTTATTCCGGTCGCAAGCTGGGCATGCCGAGCACCGCCAATGCGGGCGGGGTGCATAACCTGTTCGTCACCCATGGTTCGGAAGATCAGGCCGCGCTGATTCGACGTATGGGCCGTGGCTTGCTGGTGACCGAATTGATGGGCAGCGGACTGAACATGGTTACCGGCGACTATTCGCGGGGCGCAGCAGGTTTCTGGGTCGAAAACGGTGAAATACAATTCCCGGTTCAGGAAGTGACCATTGCCGGCAACATGCGTGACATGTTCAAGCAGATCGTCGCCGTTGGCAGCGATCTTGAACTGCGCAGCAACATCCGTACCGGCTCGGTGCTGATCGAGCGTATGACCGTAGCGGGTAGCTGACCTGACCGCTACCTTCGCCTGACTATCGTGCCCCTGGACGCAGAGCGTCCAGACCTGCATACCCACGCGGAGCATGGGCACGATAGTTGCGAAAATATCGTTCCTCACGCTCCAGCGTAGGAATGCATTTCGTGACGCTCTGCGTCACACATCCACGCGCGCATCGCGCACCTCATCTCGGACAGCTCCAGGCCTGTTTTCCGGCACCTCCGGGGCATGCATATCACTTTAAGGCCCGATCCCGAAAATCTGCGCTCTTGTATTGAGTTCATATCTCATTTAATAATGAATATCATTTCTAAAATGAGCTGCGGTCATGGGGTCTGTTCTGCACGAGATGTCTTATCTGGAAAACTGGCGTGGATTGAGTCTGCGGATTCGTTGCGCCCTTGAGCCCGACGAGCCTCGGCTGATCGAGCATTACCTCGCCGAAGGGCGCTATCTGGCGCGTTTTACCGCCACGCCCCAGCCCATGATTGCCGAAACCACTTTCCGTCTTTTGATAGACACCGCACGCGATACGGCATTGCCGTGGCACTGGCGCTGCCTGTGTCTGGATCAGGCCTGGCGTCCACTGCGTGATTTACAGGCAATCGCCTCCACGCCTGCGCGGCGTCAGCGCTGGCAAGCCTGTGTTCATCAACTGGCGACCTGCGTGCTACAGCCCTCTATTTCCCTCTCTGAACTGGTGCAAGGACATTGCGATGAGTAATACCCGTATCGAACGCGACAGCATGGGCCAGCTACAGGTCCCGGCCGAGGCCCTTTACGGCGCGCAGACTCAGCGTGCGGTGGAAAACTTTCCGATCAGCCATCAGCGTATGCCCCGGCAATTCATTCGCGCCCTGTTGCTGGCCAAGGCGGCCGCAGCGCAGGCGAACCTGGAGCTGGAGCAGATCAGCGAGGGGCAGAGCAGGGCGATTGTCAGTGCCGTGAAGGACCTGCTGGCCAGTGACTACATGGCGCATTTCCCGGTCGATATCTTTCAGACCGGTTCCGGCACCAGTACCAACATGAACGCCAACGAGGTGATCGCCACGCTGGCCACGCGCGTGCTGGGCGAAGAGGTCAATCCCAATGACCACGTCAACTGCGGGCAGAGCAGCAACGACATCATCCCGACCACGATTCATGTGAGCGCTGCACTGGCCCTGCACGAACAACTGCTGCCTGCGCTGGCCCATCTGGTGCAAGTGACTGAACACAAAGCCGGGCAGGTCCATGCCTTCGTCAAGACCGGCCGTACGCATCTGATGGACGCCATGCCCGTGCGCATGAGCCAGGTGCTCAACGGCTGGTCACAGCAGATTCGCGCCAACGTCGAGCATCTGCAAGGTCTCCAGCCGAGTCTGCAGTCATTGGCGCAGGGCGGCACCGCAGTCGGTACCGGGATCAACGCGCATCCCGAATTTGCGGCTCGTTTCAGTCGTCAGTTGAGCACGTTGACCGGTGTGCAATTCGCGCCCGGCAAGAACCTGTTCGCGTTGATCGGTTCGCAGGACACCGCAGTTGCGGTATCCGGCCAGCTCAAAGCCACGGCGGTGTCGCTGATGAAAATTGCCAACGACCTCCGCTGGATGAATTCGGGGCCACTGGCAGGGCTGGGTGAGATCGAGCTGGAGGCTTTGCAGCCGGGTTCATCGATCATGCCGGGCAAGGTCAACCCGGTCATTCCGGAAGCCACCGCCATGGTTGCCGCGCAGGTGATTGGCAACGACGCGACGATTACCGTGGCGGGGCAGTCTGGCAACTTCGAACTTAACGTGATGCTGCCGATCATCGCCCAGAACCTGCTCAGCAGCATCGAGCTGCTGGCCAACTCCAGTCGGCTGCTGGCTGACAAGGCGATTGCGAGCTTCAAGGTCAATGAATCCAAGCTCAAGGAAGCGCTGTCGCGTAATCCGATTCTGGTGACGGCCCTCAACCCGATCATTGGCTATCAGAAAGCCGCCGAAATTGCCAAGACCGCTTACAAGCAGGGCCGTCCGGTCATTGACGTCGCCCTTGAGCACACCGATTTGCAACGTAGCGAACTGGAAGTGTTGCTCAACCCTGAAAAACTCACCGCTGGCGGTATTTGATTCCAGCCAGCCAACGTCCCCTGGAGGTATGACCATGCAGCATTGGAAACGCACCATCGAGCAGGCCAATCGCTGTTTCAATCTGGGCGAGTGGGTCGAAGCCCGCGAGCTGTACCTTCAGGCGCTGGCGTTGGCGCAGGTGTTGTTCGAGCGTTGGGCGGATGTCGACGAAGCCGTCGCAGCCTGTGTGATTTCTCACCACAACCTGGCGGACCTGCACCTGAGCCTCGGTCAGCCTGAGGAAAGCGCCGAATACCTGTGTGCCATTCATCAACATCTGTTGCGGACCATGCAGGATCAGCGTCTTCCTCCGGCGCTCCGTGAGGCAGCCTTACGCCACAGCAGCAAAACCTACGCCGAGTTGCTGAGCTTTATCAGTGAACACGGCGAATACCCGCGCACTCATCGGTTGCTGAACAGCAGCAGCGAGCACACGCGCTCATCGTTGCAGCGCAACTCGGCAGCCACTTCCGGACTTTTCTACGGAGCACATTGAAATGCCCTATACCTTGCCTGCACTGCCTTACGCATACGACGCCCTGGAGCCGCACATCGATGCGCAAACCATGGAGATTCATTACACCAAGCATCACCAGACCTACATCAACAACCTTAATGCGGCGGTCGAAGGTACGGAGTTTGCTGACTGGTCCGTCGAGAAACTGGTGGCCAGCATCAAGCAGTTGCCTGAAAACCTGCGTCCGGCGGTCATCAACCAGGGTGGCGGTCACGCGAATCATTCGTTGTTCTGGGAGGTAATGGTGCCAGGCGGGGGCGGTTTGCCAAAAGGCCCTGTCGCCTTGGCCATCGACGAGCAGCTGGGCGGCTACGACAGCTTCAAAGAGGCGTTTACCAAAGCCGCATTGACTCGTTTCGGCAGCGGCTGGGCATGGCTGAGCGTCACCCCTGACAAAAAGCTGGTGGTTGAAAGCAGCGGTAATCAGGACAGCCCGTTGATGAATGGCAATACGCCGATTCTGGGTCTGGACGTATGGGAGCACGCTTACTACCTGCGCTATCAGAACCGTCGCCCCGAATACATCAACGCGTTCTACAACGTGATCAATTGGGATGAAGTGTCTCGACGTTATCAGGCCGCTCTGGTCTGACTCCATTAACCGGGCCCAAGGCAGCTTATGCGCTCAGGAATATTCGCTATCAGCAGTGTGCGGTTGTTGCGGCTCGTCGTAGGCACCGGGCTGCTGTTGGCCGGTATGGCGTTACTGATTGCTCACGGTTTGAGCTGGTTGCGGATGCACTGCTGGTGATCATGGAAGGGGCGTGTTTGAGGGCTTACTCGCCCTCATCAAACTTGTTGTTGATCAGTTCAACCAGGCCATCGAGCGCTTCCTGCTCGAATTCGCCTTCGGTTTTCAGATGGATCTCGGTACCTTTGCCTGCCGCCAGCATCATCACGGCCATGATGCTTTTACCATCGACCATGGTCTGCTCAGAGCGGCCAACCCTGATCGTGCAAGGGAACTTGCCTGCGACGCCGACGAATTTGGCGGCAGCGCGGGCATGCAGGCCCAATTTGTTGATGATGGTGATTTGACGAGCGGGCATCGCAGTGAAAATCCTTTCAGCTAAGGTCGCGGTGGCGAACCTGAACGTTCTTGAGTGATTGTTGCAAGACCTGGCCGAGCCGTTCGGTCAAGTAGACGGAGCGGTGATGTCCGCCGGTGCAGCCGATGGCAATGGTAACGTAAGAACGGTTGCTGGCTGCAAACCGGGGCAACCATTTGTTCAGATAAGCGAAGATGTCCTGAAACATCTCTTCAACATCGGGCTGCACCGACAGGTAGTCGATAACCGGTTGTTCAAGCCCGGAATGGTCGCGCAGTTCAGGCTTCCAGTACGGGTTGGGCAGGCAGCGCACATCGAACACCAGATCTGCGTCGACGGGCATGCCACGCTTGAAACCAAAGGATTCGATCAGAAACGCGGTGCCTGGCTCGGGTTTGTTCAGCAGGCGAAGCTTGAGCGCGTCGCGCAACTGATAGAGGTTCAGGTGGGTGGTGTTGATCTTCAGGTCGGCCAGGTCGATGATCGGGCCCAGCAGCGTTGTCTCGTCGCGTATCGCCTCGGCCAGCGAACGATCTGCCGTGCTCAAAGGATGACGACGCCTGGTTTCCGAGAAGCGCTTGAGAAGGGTTGCTTCATCCGCATCCAGGTAAAGCACGTCGCACTGGATGTTGCGTGAGCGGACTTCATCCAGCATTTGCGGAAAGCGGGTCAGGTGACTGGGCAGGTTTCGCGCATCGATGGACACCGCCAGCAAGGGCTCGGCCAGTTCAGTATTGATCAGCGCTCGCTCGGCCAGTTCCGGCAGCAATCCGGCCGGCAGGTTGTCGACACAGTAAAAACCGTTGTCTTCCAACACGTCGAGGGCTGTACTTTTACCCGAGCCGGAACGGCCGCTGACGATGATCATGCGCATGTTCAGTTTCCGTTCTGCACGTCCAGCACCACTTGATAAAGCGCTTCAGCACTTTTGGCACTGCGCAGGCGCTTACGCACATCTTTGTCATCAAGCATGCTGGCGATCTGGCGCAGTAACTCCAGGTGCTCATCGGTAGCAGCCTGCGGGACCAGCAATACAAACAGCAGGTCAACCGGCGCGCCATCGATGGCGTCGAAATCCACGGGGGTAGCGAGGTGAATGACTGCACTGACAGGCTCGCTGCAGTCAGCAAGGCGGCAATGAGGGATGGCAATACCGTGGCCGAAACCGGTTGAACCCAGTTTTTCGCGGGCAACAAGACTTGCGAATACTGTGCCCGAAGCCATGCCCGGTACTTTACGACCGATCAGTTTGGCAATTTCTTCGAGTACACGCTTTTTACTGCCACCCGACACGTTCACAAGGGAGCGGTCGGGGGTCAGGATATTTTCGATTCGGATCATTTAAATGGGCGTTAGCGAGCGGCCGCACCTTTGAGGATGCTTTGCTGCTTTTCCTTATGCTTGAGCAATTGTCGGTCTAGCTTGTCAGTGAGCAGGTCGATGGCAGCATACATGTCGTCATGTTCAGCATTGGCAACGACCTCTCCACCATGGATGTGCAACGTGGCTTCGATCTTCTGCTTGAGCTTTTCGACCGTCATCGTGACCTGCACGTTGGTAATCTTGTCAAAATGCCCCTCGAGCTTTTTGAGCTTGAGCTCAACGTATTCACGAAGGGGTTTGGTCACTTCCAGTTGGTGTCCACTGATGTTGACTTGCATACAGCTTTCTCCTTTGCCAGTGCATAAAGAGACAGGCATGGCGCCTGTCTCTGGGACGCTGTGGCTGGGCCTGCATCACATCAGCCGCTTACGCTCACTGGAAGGCGCTATCCCGAGTGACTCGCGGTACTTGGCGACTGTGCGACGGGCTACTTGAATGCCTTGTGCCTCCAGTAAACCAGCGATCTTGCTATCACTCAACGGCTTTTTCTGATTTTCCGCCGCAACCAGTTTTTTGATGATTGCGCGAATTGCCGTGGACGAGCATTCACCGCCCTCGGAAGTGCTCACATGGCTCGAGAAGAAGTATTTCAGCTCGTAAATGCCGCGTGGCGTGTGCATGAACTTCTGGGTGGTCACGCGCGAGATGGTCGACTCATGCATGCCCACTGCCTCGGCAATGTCGTGCAGAACAAGCGGCTTCATCGCCTCGTCGCCGTACTCAAGAAAGCCGCGCTGATGCTCGACGATCTGGGTGGCGACCTTCATCAGTGTCTCGTTGCGGCTTTGCAGGCTCTTGATGAACCAGCGCGCCTCTTGCAACTGGTTGCGCATGAACGTGTTGTCTGCGCTGGTATCGGCCCGGCGCACAAAACCTGCGTATTGCGGATTGACGCGCAGGCGCGGTACGGACTCCTGATTGAGCTCGACCAGCCAGCGCTCATTGTCCTTGCGCACGATTACATCGGGAATGACGTACTCGGCTTCTGTGGATTCGATTTGTGAGCCAGGGCGCGGGTTGAGGCTCTGGACCAGCTCGATGACCTGGCGCAGCTCGTCTTCCTTGATCTTCATGCGCCGCATCAACTGGCCGTAGTCGCGGCTTCCCAGCAGGTCGATGTAGTCGGTGACCAGTCGTTGCGCTTCCGCCAGCCAGGGTGTTTTCGCTGGCAACTGACGCAGTTGCAGGAGCAGGCATTCGCTCAGGTTTCGGGCACCGATGCCTGCCGGTTCAAACTGCTGGATGCGGTGCAGTACGGCTTCGATTTCGTCGAGCTCGATGTCCAGCTCGGGATCGAAAGACTCGAGAATTTCATCGAGGGTTTCGTCCAGATAGCCCTGGTTATTGATGCAGTCGATCAGCGTGACTGCCACCAGGCGGTCCTTGTCGGACATCGGAGCGACGTTCAACTGCCACAGCAGGTGGCTTTGCAGGCTCTCGCCTGCAGACGTGCGTGTGGTGAAGTCCCACTCGTCATCATCGTTGCTTGGCAGGCTGCTGGCGCTGGTCTGGTAAATGTCTTCCCAGGCGGTATCGACAGGCAGCTCATTGGGAATGCGCTCGCTCCATTCGCCATCTTCAAGGTTATCCACAGTAGGTGCGGATTCCTGATAGGTCGGCTCTTGAACGTCGGGATTGGGCTTTTGTTCGATGTTGTCGGCAAGCGGGTCGGAGTTGTCGAAGTCGTCGCCTTCTTCCTGCCTTTCCAGCATGGGGTTTGACTCCAGCGCCTCCTGGATCTCCTGCTGGAGGTCCAGTGTGGAAAGCTGAAGTAAGCGGATTGCCTGTTGCAGCTGCGGTGTCATCGTCAGCTGCTGGCCCATTCTCAAGACTAGCGATGGTTTCATGGCAGGGGCTAAACACCTTATTCGCCGGCGCGCATGCGCCATCTACTACAGGCGCCGGAGCGCCAACTTAAGCAAATTATATGCCTGAAACCTGTACCTTTGCCTAGAGTGATATGACAAATAAAATATTGTCAACACACTGCACTGGCATCAATCGGCCGCCAAGCGCAAAGGGCAGTCGATTAAAGGCGGAATTCGTGGCCGAGGTAGACCTCTTTCACCAGTTGATTCGCCAGAATGGTCTCGGAATCGCCTTCTGCGATCAGCTGTCCATCGTTGACGATGTAGGCAGTTTCGCAGATGTCCAGCGTTTCACGGACGTTGTGGTCAGTGATCAGCACGCCGATACCCTTGGCCTTGAGGTGGTGAATGATCTGCTTGATATCACCTACCGAAATAGGGTCTACGCCTGCGAACGGTTCATCCAGCAGGATGAATTTCGGCGCAGTGGCCAGGGCGCGAGCAATTTCAACACGGCGGCGCTCGCCGCCCGACAGGCTCATGCCCAGGTTGTCGCGAATGTGGGTGATGTGAAACTCCTGCAAAAGGCTTTCGAGCTCCTTGCGGCGTGCTCCGGCATCGAGTTCCTTGCGGGTCTCGAGAATCGCCATGATATTGTCGGACACTGACAGCTTGCGGAAAATCGAGGCTTCCTGCGGCAGGTAGCCGATGCCGGCTCGGGCGCGACCGTGCATGGGTTGATGGCTGACATCCAGATCGTCAATCAGCACGCGACCCTGATCAGCCTGGACCAAACCTACGATCATGTAGAAGCAGGTAGTCTTGCCGGCACCGTTGGGGCCCAGCAGGCCGACGATCTGGCCGCTGTCGATGGAAATGCTCACATCGCGCACGACCTGCCGGCTTTTGTAGCTTTTAGCCAGATGCTGGGCTTTGAGCGTCGCCATTTACTGGGCCTTCTGAGGTTGGTCGGTTTTCTTTTTCGGCTGGATGACCATGTCGATACGCGGACGTGGTGTGGTCACCTTGGCACCGCCATTGGCCCGACCGGCGCTGACGACCTGTCTGACCGTGTCATAAACGATTTTCTCGCCTTCGGAAGTATTGCCATCATTGATGACCTTGGCCTTGTCAATGAGGACGATACGGTCCTGCCCGGCGTAGTACTGAATAGTGACGGCATAGGCCTGCACAATCGGTTTGTCTACGGCAGGCTTCTGCTCGTAATAGGCAAGATTGCCGACAGAGGTGAACACATCCACTTCGCCCTGGGCATTACGCGTGATCGTCACAGTGTTACCGGTGATCTTCATCGAGCCCTGGGTGATGATGACGTTGCCCTTGTAGGTTGCTACGCCTTTCTTGTCATCGAGCTGAGCATCGTCAGACTGGATGTGGATCGGCTGATCGCGGTCGGTTGGCAGGGACCAGGCGCTCGCGCTTCCCAGTGCTGCGCCCAGGCCGAGCAATAAAGGAAGAGTTTTAACGAGCCTCATACTGTCCTCTTACGTTGGACAGCAGGTCCATCCTGCTGTCTTTCAAATATGCTTTCATTCCCTTGGCCGTAGTCACACCGCCGGCGCCGTCGATTCTAACGTCTTGCTCGGTCTGCGCATATTGCTTCTGAGGGAATACGGTCATTCGACTGGTAGTGATAATAGTCGTACGTTGTTTTTCATCGGTACGCTCGACACGAACGGAATCGATCAGCTCGACCTGGTCGCCGCCGGACGAAACTTCGCCTTTCTTGCTCTGTACGTGCCATGGAAACTCGCCGCCGCGGTACATATGCAGGTCGGGCGTGGTCAACAGGGTCACGTCAGTGGCTTTCACGTGCTCGACCTTATCGGAGGTCATGTCGTACTGGAGCGTGCCATCGGGCAGGTACTGCACGCTGTGCGCATTGATTGCATAGTAGTCGATGACCGTGTCGTCAACGGTCGATACCGGCTGATCCATAAAGCTTTCCGGGCTGATATTCCAGTAACCGACCGCTGCCAGCAGCAGCGCCAGTACCCCGAGCAGCAGGAACTTGCGAATTTTTTTAGTGAACATAATGGCTTCTATAAATAGACGGAGTGAGCCGCTTCAAGGTTGCCTTGCGCACTCAGAATCAGTTCGCAGAATTCGCGTGCCGCACCTTCGCCGCCTCGCGCCCTGGTTATTCCGTGTGCATGCTCGCGTACAAAACTCGCGGCATTGGCAACCGCCATGCCCAGACCGACGCGCCTGATGACTGGCAAGTCTGGCAGATCATCACCCAGATAGGCGACTTGTTCGTAACCAAGCTGGAGTTCTGCGAGCAGTTTGTCCAGTACTACCAACTTGTCTTCACGTCCCTGAAACAGGTGTTCAATGCCCAGGCTCTTTGCCCGCCGCTCGACTATCGCAGTCTTGCGGCCGCTGATAATGGCTGTTGTGACGCCTGAGGCTATCAGCATTTTTATGCCTTGGCCGTCGAGAGTGTTGAATGTCTTGATCTCGCTGCCATCTTCCATGAAGTAAAGGCGGCCATCGGTCAGTACGCCATCGACATCGAAAACGGCCAGCTTGATAGCCTTGCCGCGCTGCATGAGGTCCTGGGTCATCGTTTCGGTTTCCATTACATGACGCCTGCGCGCAAAAGATCCTGCAAGTTGAAAGCGCCAACCGGCCGGTCGTACTGGTCTACGACAACAAGCGCACTGATTTTGTTGTCCTCCATGATTTTCAGCGCTTCGGCGGCCAGCATTTCTGCATGGGCCGTCTTGCCATGAAGGGTCATGACTTCATCAATGATGGTCTGGCGAATATCGACAGGGCGGTCCAGTGTTCTGCGCAAATCACCATCGGTGAAGATGCCGGCCAGTGTGCCGTCAGCTTCGACAATCGCGGTCATGCCCAGGCCCTTGCGGGTCATTTCCAGCAGCGCATCCCTGAGCAGGGTGCCGCGTTGAACGCTGGGCAGCGCGTCGCCGGAGTGCATGACATTCTCGACCTTGAGCAGCAGACGACGACCCAGCGCGCCGCCTGGATGGGAGAATGCAAAGTCTTCGGCGGTGAAACCCCGTGCGTCCAGCAGCGCCACGGCCAGAGCGTCGCCCATGACCAGTGCCGCGGTGGTCGAAGAGGTCGGTGCCAGATTGAGCGGGCAGGCCTCGTGCACGACGTGGGCGTTGAGATTGATATCGGCAGCCTTGGCCAGAATGGACTCGGGGTCGCCGGTCAGGCTGATCATCTTTATGCCCAGACGCTTGATCAGCGGCAGCAGGGTCACGATCTCGTTGGTGCTGCCGGAGTTCGACAGGGCCAGAATGATGTCATCGCGCGTGATCATGCCCATGTCGCCATGACTGGCTTCAGCCGGGTGCACGAAAAAAGAGGTAGTGCCCGTGCTTGCCAGCGTGGCGGCGATCTTGTTGCCGATGTGTCCGGACTTGCCCATACCGACCACAACGACTCGGCCCTTGCTGGCGAGGATCATTTCGCACGCGCGCACAAAATCGCCGTCAAGACGTTCAAGCAAGCCTTGTATGGCTTCTATCTCAAGGCGAATGGTGCGTTGCGCCGATTGGATCAGGTCACTGGATTGGTTCATGTCTGGAAAGGGTCAGCCTGCTGAAAGGCGGCGATTATAGCGGTAATGAACGATTCCCTCACGTCTGATCGTCGTTGTGTTGTTTTTAAACGAATTTCCTACGCGCTTGAGGGTCTGTATCCACGCCTGATGCCATAACATTGTGGTACAGAATAATTCAACGATTACCTGAACCGCTCGGTTCTCTTCTTGGGGGCGGGTGGCGGCGGTGGTATAGTTCGCGGCCTGTTCGGCGCGCCTGGACAGCTGGTCGGCCTCCAAGAACCGACGGCTGAGGGCGGAGGCTGTATCGCAAGGAGTTTAGATGAGTCCTGATGACGCCTATGCGGTCGAGTTGAAAGGTGTGTCTTTCAAACGCGGTACGCGCAGCATTTTCAATAACGTTGATATTCGTATTCCACGTGGCAAGGTCACCGGGATCATGGGGCCGTCCGGTTGTGGCAAGACTACCTTGCTGCGCTTGATGGGGGCTCAGTTGCGTCCAAGCGAAGGGCAGGTGTGGGTCAATGGTCAGAACCTGCCTGAGCTGTCGCGCAGTGATCTGTTCGATGCTCGCAAGCAGATGGGCGTGTTGTTTCAGAGCGGAGCACTGTTTACCGATCTGGACGTTTTCGAAAACGTCGCTTTTCCCTTGCGCGTGCACACTGAACTGCCGGAAGAAATGATCCGCGACATCGTGCTGCTCAAGCTTCAGGCTGTGGGCCTGCGCGGTGCGGTCGAACTGATGCCCGATGAACTCTCGGGTGGTATGAAGCGTCGTGTCGCGCTGGCCCGGGCCATCGCTCTCGATCCGCAGATTCTCATGTATGACGAGCCCTTTGTCGGGCAGGACCCGATTGCGATGGGCGTGCTCGTACGCCTGATCCGCTTGCTCAACGATGCATTGGGCATCACCAGTATCGTGGTGTCCCATGACCTCAGCGAGACAGCGAGCATTGCCGACTATCTCTATGTAGTGGGTGACGGGCAGGTGCTGGGGCAGGGCACGCCTGAGGAACTGATGTCCTCGGACAACCCACGCATTCGTCAATTCATGACCGGCGAGCCTGATGGCCCTGTACCGTTCCACTATCCGGCGCCGGATTTTCGCGAAGATCTATTGGGGAAGCGCTGATGCGCAATAAGTCACTGATGGACCGGGTACGCCTGTTGGGGCGTTCGGCCATTGATATTGTTACTGTTCTGGGGCGTTCCGGTCTGTTTCTGGTAAATGCCCTGCTTGGCCGCGGCGGTGCGGGCAGCAGTTTTCAACTGCTGGTAAGGCAGCTGTATTCGGTGGGTGTCATGTCGCTGGTCATCATTGTGGTGTCCGGCATGTTCATCGGCATGGTGCTGGCGCTGCAGGGCTTCAGCATTCTGACCAAGTACGGCTCCGAGCAGGCGGTCGGTCAGATGGTCGCACTGACCCTGCTGCGTGAACTGGGGCCTGTGGTTACAGCCCTGCTGTTCGCCGGGCGTGCAGGTTCTGCGCTGACCGCCGAGATCGGCAACATGAAATCCACTGAGCAGCTGTCGAGCCTTGAGATGATCGGTGTCGATCCACTCAAGTACATCGTTGCGCCACGCCTGTGGGCAGGTTTCATCTCGATGCCGATTCTGGCGATGATTTTCAGTGTGGTCGGTATCTGGGGCGCTTCCTGGGTAGCGATCGATTGGCTGGGCGTCTATGACGGTTCTTTCTGGTCGAACATGCAGAACAGCGTTTCTTTCACGAACGATGTGCTCAATGGGGTGATCAAAAGCGTCGTATTTGCCTTCGTAGTGACGTGGATTGCCGTTTTCCAGGGGTACGATTGCGATCCTACTTCCGAGGGGATCAGCCGCGCGACGACCAGAACCGTCGTTTACGCCTCGTTGGCCGTGCTGGGACTGGACTTTATTTTGACCGCCTTGATGTTTGGAGATTTCTGATGCAAAACCGCGCCATCGAAACCGGAGTCGGTCTGTTCCTGCTGGCCGGGATACTGGCTCTGCTCCTGCTGGCCCTGCGAGTCAGTGGTCTGAGCACCAGTGCGAGCACCGACACCTATAAACTTTATGCCTACTTCGACAATATTGCCGGTTTGACTGTCAGAGCCAAGGTAAGCATGGCTGGCGTCACAATCGGCAAGGTGACGGCGATCGATCTGGATCACGACACCTTCACCGGTCGCGTCACGCTGGAGATTCAAAAGAAGGTCGATAACCTGCCTTCCGACTCCACGGCGTCGATCCTGACTGCTGGCCTGCTGGGTGAGAAGTACATTGGTCTCAGCGTCGGTGGCGATGACAAGCTGCTCAAAGACGGTGCAACCATTCATGACACGCAGTCGTCGCTTGTGCTGGAAGACCTGATCGGGAAATTCCTGCTCAATACCGTAAGCAAAGACGCCAAGTAAGCCAAGTAAGGAGCTTTAAATGATCTCTATCCTGCGCCGTGGTCTGTTGATATTGCTGGCCACCTTGCCGATGCTGGCCAACGCTGCGGCAACGCCCTCAGCTCACGATCTGGTGGAACGTACCACCAAGGAACTGTTGAGCGATCTGGCTACCAACCGTGAACAGTACAAGTCCAATCCGAGTGCGTTCTATGATGCGCTGAACCGTATTGTCGGTCCGGTCGTCGATGCCGATGGCATTTCCAAAAGCATCATGACCGTCAAGTACTCCCGCAAGGCGACGCCTGAGCAGGTGAAGCGCTTTGAAGAAAACTTCAAGCGCAGCCTGATGCAGTTCTACGGTAACGCGCTGCTTGAGTTCAACAACCAGGGCATCACCGTAGCTCCTGCCAAGGACGAAGGTGATGACCGTACCAGCGTGGATATGCAGGTCAAAGGCAACAACGGCGCGCTTTATCCGGTTTCCTACACGCTGGTCAAGCTGAACGGCGAGTGGAAGGTGCGTAACGTTGTCATCAACGGTATCAATATCGGCAAACTGTTCCGTGATCAGTTCGCCGACGCCATGCAGCGTAATGGCAACGACCTGGACACCACCATCAACAACTGGGCTGGCGAAGTTGCCAAGACCAAATCCACCGTAGACGCTGCACAGAAGCCTGCACAATGACAGAGTCCGCCGTCCGTCTCGTCGGGCCTGGCGAGCTCAGGCTGATCGGTGTGCTGGATTACCGCACCGGGCCGCAGTTGCGCAAGCAGGGTGCGGCACTGATCAAGTCGGGTGATCTGGCCGATCTGACACTCGATTGCTCGGGCGTCGAGAAGTCCAGCAGTGTGGGCCTTGCCCTGCTGCTGGCTTTCATGCGTGATGCACAGGAAGCAGGCAAGTCGATCACCGTCCGCTCGCTGCCTGAAGACATGCGTCAGATAGCCCGTGTATCAGGTCTGACCGAGCTACTGGACACCCACTGACAGGCGTCATCGAAGAAGCCCTTTATCCGGGACCTGCTTGTCGGGCTTCGCATAACATGGGCTTTTTTGTATGATGGCCGACCCGCGCGCGTACAGCGCCGATCGAGGTTAAGCATGCAGGCCGTAGAAGTTAAAAGCTTCCTTGAAGGAAAGCTGCCGGAAATCAAGGTGGAAGTCGAAGGCGAAGGCTGCAACTTCCAGCTGAATATCATCAGCGACGAGTTGGCCGGCCTGAGTCCGGTCAAGCGTCAGCAACAGATTTATACCCATCTGAACCCCTGGATTGCCGATGGCAGCATCCACGCGGTGACCATGAAATTTTTCAGCCGCGCTGCATGGGCCGAGCGTTCCTGAGCCAAATTGGTGTCGAGACTCTAATGGATAAATTGATTATTACCGGCGGCGTTCGTCTTGATGGCGAAATTCGCATTTCCGGGGCAAAGAACTCTGCCTTGCCGATCCTTGCCGCCACGTTGCTGGCTGATGGGCCGGTTACTGTTCAGAACCTGCCGCACCTGCACGACATCACCACCATGATCGAGCTGTTCGGTCGCATGGGCATTGAGCCTGTGATCGATGAAAAGCTCAGCGTCGAGATCGACCCGCGCACCATCAAGACTCTGGTCGCTCCGTACGAACTGGTGAAAACCATGCGTGCGTCGATTCTGGTACTGGGTCCGATGGTCGCTCGCTTCGGTGAGGCCGAAGTGGCGCTGCCAGGTGGCTGTGCCATTGGTTCGCGTCCGGTTGATCTGCATATCCGTGGTCTTGAGGCCATGGGCGCGATCATCGATGTCGAGGGTGGCTACATCAAGGCCAAGGCACCCGAGGGTGGCTTGCGTGGTGCCCACTTCTTCTTCGATACCGTGAGCGTGACCGGTACTGAAAACATCATGATGGCCGCCAGCCTCGCCAACGGCCGCAGCGTTCTGCAGAACGCTGCGCGCGAGCCCGAGGTTGTCGATCTGGCCAACTTCCTGATCGCGATGGGTGCAAAAATTCACGGCGCAGGCACCGACACCATCACTATCGATGGCGTCAAACGTCTGGGCCCGGCCACCTACAAGGTCATGCCTGACCGTATCGAGACCGGCACCTACCTGGTAGCCGCTGCCGTTACCGGTGGTCGCGTCAAGGTCAAGGACACTGATCCGACCATCCTTGAAGCGGTGCTGCTTAAGCTTCAGGAAGCCGGTGCCGAAGTCACGACCGGTGAAGACTGGATCGAGCTGAACATGCACGGCAAGCGTCCGAAGGCTGTCAACGTGCGTACCGCGCCGTATCCAGCGTTCCCGACCGACATGCAGGCGCAGTTCATCTCGCTCAATGCGATTGCCGAAGGTACGGGAGCGGTCATCGAGACCATCTTTGAAAACCGTTTCATGCACGTGTATGAAATGCACCGCATGGGCGCTCAGATCCAGGTTGAAGGCAACACTGCCATTGTCACCGGCACCGAAATGCTCAAGGGCGCGCCAGTCATGGCGACCGACCTGCGGGCATCGGCCAGTCTGGTGATCTCGGCGCTGGTTGCCCAGGGCGACACGCTGATCGACCGCATCTACCACATCGACCGTGGTTACGAGTGCATCGAAGAGAAGCTGCAAATGCTGGGCGCCAAGATCCGCCGCGTTCCGGGCTAGTAGCGCGCGGCCCTGATGCCAGTGGCATCGGGGCCGCCTGTTCTGTCGCGGGTGTGATTTCTGATTCGTTTCACTTCAGGCCGAACAGGCCTGGGGGTTGTCACGCGCCGCTTGCGTCGTGACAAAAGTTTCCTGATAAGGACTTACGTTTCCCATGTTGACCATCGCACTGTCCAAGGGCCGCATTCTTGACGACACCCTGCCGCTTCTCGCTGAAGCGGGCATCGTGCCGACCGAGAATCCGGACAAGAGCCGCAAGCTCATCATCCCCACGACCCAGGCCGACGTACGCCTGCTGATCGTGCGTGCCACCGACGTGCCGACCTATGTCGAGCATGGTGCCGCCGATCTGGGCGTCGCGGGCAAGGATGTGTTGATGGAATATACCGGCCAGGGCCTTTACGAGCCTCTGGACCTGCAAATTGCCAAGTGCAAGCTGATGACTGCCGGTGCCATCGGTGCGGTCGAGCCCAAGGGCCGTCTGCGTGTGGCGACCAAGTTCGTCAACGTTGCCAAGCGTTACTACGCCGAGCAGGGTCGTCAGGTCGACATCATCAAGCTGTACGGCTCCATGGAGCTGGCACCGCTGATTGGTCTGGCAGACAAGATCATCGACGTGGTCGACACCGGTAACACCTTGCGAGCCAATGGCCTTGAGCCTCAGGAACTGATCGCTACCATCAGCTCGCGTCTGGTCGTCAACAAGGCTTCCATGAAGATGCAGCACGCACGCATTCAGGCCCTCATCGACACCCTGCGCAAGGCAGTGGAGTCGCGACACCGTAGCTGATTCATCCACGCAACGTTGAGTTGCGTCCAGCTATCCGTGTCATAGCCAAATTTCTCAGGTGCCTGCGCGGATAGCTTGGTAGCTTTAGGCTCCTGAGCATCCGCCAATTATTGAGGCCCCCGCTATGACCACGCCCACTGCAATTCGCCGACTCGACGCTGCTGACCCGGATTTCGCACGACATCTGGATCACCTGCTGAGCTGGGAAAGCGTGTCTGACGACTCGGTCAACCAGCGCGTGCTCGACATCATCAAGGCGGTACGTGAGCGCGGCGACGCGGCGTTGGTCGAGTTCACCCAGAAGTTTGACGGGCTGCAGGTCGCGTCGATGGCCGACCTGATCCTGCCTCGCGAGCGTCTGGAGCTGGCGTTGACCCGCATCACGCCGGTTCAACGCGAGGCACTGGAAAAAGCCGCCGAGCGTGTGCGCAGCTATCACGAGAAGCAGAAACAGGATTCCTGGAGCTACACCGAGGCCGATGGCACGGTGCTGGGCCAGAAGGTCACACCGCTGGACCGTGCAGGCCTGTATGTGCCCGGTGGCAAAGCCTCGTACCCGTCTTCGGTATTGATGAATGCCATTCCGGCCAAAGTGGCGGGCGTGACCGAGGTGGTCATGGTCGTGCCGACACCGCGTGGTGAGATCAACGAGCTGGTGCTGGCCGCTGCCTGTATTGCGGGTGTCGACCGGGTGTTCACCATCGGCGGTGCGCAAGCTGTGGCAGCACTGGCCTATGGCACGGAAAGCGTGCCGAAGGTCGATAAGGTTGTCGGCCCCGGAAACATTTATGTGGCCACCGCCAAGCGCCACGTATTCGGTCAGGTCGGGATCGACATGATCGCCGGTCCTTCCGAGATTCTGGTGGTGTGTGACGGTCAGACCGATCCCGACTGGATTGCCATGGACCTGTTCTCCCAGGCCGAGCACGACGAAGATGCCCAAGCCATTCTGGTCAGTCCGGATGCCGAATTCCTCGACAAGGTCGCGGCCAGCATCACCCGTCTGCTGCCAACCATGGAGCGCGCGGCCATCGTCGAAACGTCGATCAACGGTCGCGGCGCTTTGATAAAAGTGGCAGACATGGCGCAAGCCATCGAAGTTGCCAATCGCATCGCGCCCGAGCACCTTGAATTGTCGGTCGCCGATCCGGAAGCCTGGCTGCCGCAGATCCGCCATGCGGGTGCGATCTTCATGGGGCGCCACACCTCCGAAGCACTGGGCGACTATTGCGCAGGTCCCAACCACGTACTGCCGACCTCCGGCACGGCGCGTTTTTCCTCGCCGCTGGGCGTTTACGATTTTCAGAAGCGCTCGTCTATCATCTACTGCTCGCCGCAGGGTGCGTCCGAGCTGGGCAAGACAGCGTCGGTGCTGGCTCGTGGCGAATCCCTGAGCGGCCATGCCCGCAGTGCTGAATATCGAATTACTGATCCCGACTGGAAAGCAGGCAATACAGAGGACGGCAAATAATGAGCAAATTCTGGAGCCCTTTCGTCAGCGGTCTGGTGCCTTATGTGCCGGGCGAGCAGCCGAAGCTGACCAGGCTGGTCAAACTCAATACCAATGAAAACCCGTATGGCCCGTCGCCCAAGGCTGTCGAGGCCATGCGTGCCGCGCTGACCGACGACTTGCGTCTGTACCCGGACCCCAACAGCGACCTGCTCAAGCACGCTGTCGCCGATTACTACAAGGTGCAGCCCAATCAGGTGTTCCTGGGCAACGGTTCAGACGAAGTGCTGGCGCATATCTTTCACGCCTTGTTTCAGCACGATGCGCCGCTGTTGTTTCCGGACATCAGCTACAGCTTCTATCCGGTCTACTGCGGTCTGTACGGGATCGATTACGAAATGATCGCGCTGGACGATCAGTTCCAGATTCGTGCCGAAGACTACGCCAGACCCAATGCCGGGATCATCTTCCCCAACCCGAATGCGCCGACCGGTTGCCTGCTCGGTCTGGACAAGGTCGAGCAGATTATCAAGGCCAGCCCGGATTCAGTGGTCGTCGTTGACGAAGCGTACATCGACTTCGGTGGCGAGACCGCGATCACGCTGGTTGATCGCTACCCGAACCTGCTGGTCACTCAAACCTTGTCAAAGTCGCGCTCGCTGGCCGGTCTGCGTGTCGGCCTGGCGGTGGGGCATCCTGATCTGATCGAAGCGCTGGAGAGGGTCAAGAACAGCTTCAACTCCTATCCGCTGGACCGTATGGCCAATGTGGGTGGTGCGGCAGCTTTCGAGGACCGCGAGCACTTCGAGTCGACGCGCAACAAGGTCATCGAAAGCCGCGAGGCGCTGGTCGAACAGTTGCAGGGCAAAGGCTTCGAAGTGCTGCCCTCGGCAGCCAACTTCATCTTCGCTCGCCACCCGCAGCACGATGCCGCAGCCCTGGCTGCGAAACTGCGCGAGCAGGGCGTCATCGTCCGTCACTTCAAACAGCAGCGTATCGCCCAGTTCCTGCGCATCAGCATCGGCACGCCAGAGCAGCATCAGGCGTTGCTGGAAGGGTTGAGCGACATCTGAGACGCGGACCGGTCAGCCCGAAAACGGGCTGACCTTGCGCTGCCACAGGATCATCGATGCCGCAGAGCATCCGCATGGCCTGGAAACACCGCCGACCTATGTGAGTAATCCAAATGGCTCGAAAACATTCCGGGTCTGCGGGAGCGAGCTTGCTCGCGAAGAAGCCCGCGCAGCCGCTGAAACTCCATTGATCAGGTAATCCGCCTTCGCGAGCAAGCTCGCTCCCACAAGATCAACGCTGCCGCAGAGCATCCACATGGCTTGAAACACTTCGGACCTGTGTGAGTGTCTCGCATGGCTTGAAACACTCCGGACCTGTGGGAGCGAGCTTGCTCGCGAAAGGGCCTGCACAAGCGCCGAAAATGCATCGATTGAAACACTTTCTTCACGAGCAAGCTCCCCCCACGCCCTTCGGGCAGAAGCCCGGACGCCCTTTATTCCCGGCGTCACAGATCTGTGCTGTACCGCACTTTCAGGTACTGGCGCATCACTCGGGCGCTGCGGCAGGTGTCGGTGCAGGTGGCGGGCGCAGGCCGACCTCGGCGCTCAAGCGCATTTCCTTGCCGTTGCGCATCACGTCGATAGCAATCTTGTCCTTGGGTTTGGTACGCGCCACCTGATTCATCGAGCGACGACCGTCGCCAGCGGGTTCGCCATTGATGCTCAGGATCACGTCACCCAGTTGCAGGCCGGCTTTCTGCGCCGGTCCATCGCGGAAGATACCCGCGACAACGATTCCGGGACGGTCCTTCAATCCGAACGACTCGGCCAGTTCCTGGGTCAGCGGTTGAACTTCGATGCCCAGCCAGCCACGAATGACCTGACCGTGTTCGATGATCGACTTCATGACGTCCATCGCCAGCTTGGTCGGAATGGCAAAACCGATGCCCTGCGAGCCGCCGGACTTGGAAAAGATCGCGGTATTGATACCGATCAGGTTGCCGCTGGCGTCCACCAGTGCACCGCCCGAGTTGCCGGGGTTGATGGCCGCGTCGGTCTGGATGAAGTCTTCGTAGGTATTGAGGCCCAGTTGATTGCGTCCGGTGGCACTGATAATGCCCATGGTCACGGTCTGACCGACCCCGAACGGGTTACCGATGGCCAGTGCAACGTCGCCGATGCGAATGCCGTCAGAGCGTGCGATGGTGATTGCCGGAAGGTTTTTCAGGTCGATCTTGAGCACTGCCAGATCGGTTTCCGGGTCATTGCCGATAACTCTGGCAATGGTTTCACGGCCATCTTTCAGTGCCACCACGATCTGGTCCGCGCCGGTGGTGACGTGGTTATTGGTCAGTATGTAGCCTTCGGGGCTCATCATGACGCCAGAGCCAAGGCTTGACTCCATGCGCTTCTGCTTGGGCGTGTTGTCGCCGAAGAAGCGCCGGAACTGCGGGTCTTCGAAAAGCGGGTTGTTGCCCTTGTTGACCATTTTGGTGGTGTAGAGGTTGACCACCGCGGGCGCTGCGGCAATGACCGCATCGGCATAGGACGACGGACCTTGCATGACGTTGGTGGTCTGCGGAGCCTGTTGCAGATTGACATCCATGCTCGGCAGGCCGACCCACTGCGGATAGCGCTGAATAATCAGCAGGGCGATAAGCACGCCAGCCAGCAATGGCCAGCCGAAAAAACGCAGTGCCTTGAACATTTAACAAGTCCTGATGGTTGCGGGCGCAGAAAGTTTTGCCACGGGTGCGCCATAATGGCGGGCATTATACGAGTACAACGCAGCTCTGAACTGCATATTTAGGAGTCTTTTATGGCTGTTGCCCTGAGCACCCTGGTCGAAGAAGCCGACCGCTATCTGAGCAGTGCCCGGATTCAGGATTATTGCCCTAATGGCCTGCAGGTCGAGGGTCGGCCTCAAGTGATGCGCATCGTCAGCGGCGTGACGGCGAGCCAGGCATTGCTGGACGCTGCCGTAGAGGCTCAGGCTGATCTGATTCTGGTCCATCACGGTTATTTCTGGAAAGGCGAAAACCCCTGTGTGGTCGGTATGAAGCAGCGCCGCCTGAAAACCCTGCTCAAGCACGACATCAGCCTGCTTGCCTATCACCTGCCGCTGGATGTGCACCCCGAAGTGGGCAATAACGTGCAGCTGGCGCGTCAGCTGGATATCACTGTCGAAGGGCCGCTGGACCCCGAAAATTCGCGAGTGGTCGGCTTGATCGGTTCGTTGTCCGAACCCATGACCCCGCGGGATTTTGCCCGTCGCGTACAGGATGCGCTGGGCCGTGAGCCGTTGCTCATCGAAGGCTCGCAGATGATTCGCCGTGTAGGCTGGTGCACCGGTGGCGGTCAGAACTACATTGATCAGGCAGTGCTGGAAGGCGTCGATCTTTTCCTGAGTGGCGAAGCGTCGGAGCAGACATTCCACAGCGCGCGGGAGAACGACATCAGCTTCATCGCGGCCGGTCATCACGCCACCGAGCGGTATGGCGTTCAGGCCCTGGGTGATTATCTGGCCCGACGCTTTGCGCTCGAGCATATCTTCATCGACTGCCCGAACCCGATATGATCCATCAAACGGCAGGGCATATGCATAGATCGTTTCGATCTAGCTGCATCGCTGATTAGCGATATCACGCATGTTAAAGTGCGCGGCTCGAATACGGCCCGCAGGCCGCCCCGGGTTTTCCCGGTCCATAACGAACGCAATCCGTGAGTAGCCATGGTTGACAAACTGACGCATCTGAAACAGCTGGAGGCGGAAAGCATCCACATCATCCGCGAGGTCGCCGCCGAGTTCGATAACCCGGTGATGCTGTACTCGATCGGCAAGGATTCGGCCGTGATGCTGCACCTGGCGCGCAAGGCATTCTTCCCCGGTAAGTTGCCATTCCCGGTCATGCACGTCGATACTCGCTGGAAATTCCAGGAGATGTATCGTTTTCGCGACAAGATGGTCGAGGAAATGGGCCTGGACCTGATCACTCACATCAATCCCGATGGCGTGGCGCAGGGCATCAACCCCTTCACCCACGGCAGCGCCAAACATACCGACATCATGAAGACCGAGGGCCTGAAGCAGGCGCTCGACAAGCATGGTTTCGATGCCGCTTTCGGCGGTGCCCGACGCGACGAAGAGAAGTCCCGGGCCAAGGAACGCGTTTATTCGTTCCGCGACAGCAAACACCGCTGGGACCCGAAAAACCAGCGCCCCGAGCTGTGGAATGTCTACAACGGCAACGTCAACAAAGGCGAGTCGATCCGTGTATTCCCGCTCTCCAACTGGACCGAGCTGGACATCTGGCAGTACATCTACCTTGAAGGCATCCCGATCGTGCCGCTGTACTTCGCCGCCGAGCGCGACGTGATCGAGAAGAACGGCACGCTGATCATGATCGACGACGAGCGCATCCTCGAGCATCTCACCGATGAAGAGAAGTCGCGCATCGTCAAGAAAAAGGTCCGTTTCCGCACACTGGGCTGCTATCCGCTGACCGGCGCTGTCGAGTCCGAAGCGACCAGCCTGACCGACATCATTCAGGAAATGCTGCTGACGCGAACTTCCGAACGCCAGGGCCGGGTCATTGACCACGACGGTGCAGGCTCGATGGAAGAAAAGAAACGTCAGGGTTATTTCTAAGGGGTGTCACATGTCGCATCAATCTGATTTGATCAGCGAGGACATCCTCGCCTATCTGGGCCAGCACGAACGCAAGGAAATGCTGCGCTTTCTTACCTGTGGCAACGTCGATGACGGCAAGAGCACGCTGATCGGGCGTTTGCTGCATGACTCGAAGATGATCTACGAAGATCACCTGGAAGCCATTACCCGTGACTCGAAGAAGTCCGGCACCACTGGCGATGACGTCGATCTGGCGTTGCTGGTGGATGGTCTGCAGGCCGAGCGGGAGCAGGGCATCACTATCGATGTCGCCTATCGCTATTTCTCCACGGCCAAGCGCAAGTTCATCATTGCCGATACGCCGGGCCATGAGCAGTACACTCGCAACATGGCGACTGGCGCTTCGACCTGTGACCTGGCGATCATTCTGGTGGACGCGCGCTATGGCGTGCAGACCCAGACCCGTCGTCACAGCTACATCGCTTCGCTGCTGGGCATCAAGCACATCGTCGTGGCCATCAACAAGATGGACCTCAACGGCTTCGATGAGGGCGTGTTCGAATCGATCAAGGCCGATTACCTGAAGTTCGCCGAGGGTATCGCGTTCAAGCCGACCACCATGGCGTTTGTTCCAATGTCGGCGCTCAAGGGCGACAACGTGGTGAACAAGAGCGAGCGTTCGCCCTGGTACACCGGCCAGTCGCTGATGGAAATTCTCGAGACCGTCGAAATCGCCAGCGACCGCAACTATACGGACCTGCGTTTCCCGGTGCAGTACGTCAACCGTCCGAACCTGAACTTTCGCGGTTTTGCTGGCACACTGGCCAGCGGCATCGTCCACAAGGGCGACGAGATCGTCGTGTTGCCATCGGGCAAGAGTAGTCGCGTGAAGTCCATCGTCACTTTTGAAGGCGAGCTGGAGCAGGCTGGTCCGGGTCAGGCCGTGACGCTGACCATGGAAGACGAGATCGACATTTCCCGCGGTGATCTGCTGGTGCATGCCGACAACGTCCCGCAGGTCAGCGATGCGTTCGACGCCATGCTGGTGTGGATGGCCGAAGAGCCCATGCTGCCGGGCAAGAAATACGACATCAAGCGCGCTACCAGCTATGTGCCGGGCTCTATTGCCAGCATTACTCATCGGGTCGATGTGAACACGCTGCAGGAAGGCCCTGCCAGCTCGTTGCAGTTGAACGAGATCGGCCGCGTCAAAGTCAGCCTTGATGCGCCCATCGCGCTGGACGGCTATGACAGAAACCCCACCACTGGCTCGTTCATCGTCATCGATCGTCTGACCAATGGCACTGTTGCTGCGGGCATGATCATTGCCAAGCCGGTTTCAGGCGGTGGTTCGCTGCATCATGGCGAGCTGGCCCACGTCTCTACTGAAGAGCGTGCGCAGCGTTTCGGCCAGCAACCGGCCACCGTATTGTTCAGCGGCCTGTCCGGCGCAGGTAAAAGTACGTTGGCGTACGCAGTCGAGCGCAAGCTGTTCGACATGGGCCGTGCGGTCTATGTGCTGGATGGTCAGAACCTGCGTCATGACCTGAACAAGGGCTTGCCACAGGACCGTGCCGGGCGTACCGAGAACTGGAGCCGTGCCGCCCACGTGGCGCGCCAGTTCAACGAAGCGGGCCTGCTGACCCTGGCTGCCTTTGTTGCGCCGGATGCCGAGGGCCGTGAGCGCGCCAAGGCGCTGATCGGCAAGGATCGTCTGCTGACCGTCTATGTTCAGGCGTCGCCAGCGGTCTGCCGCGAGCGTGACCCGCAAGGCCTGTATGCCGCTGATGGCGACAACATTCCTGGCGAGTCCTTCCCGTATGACGTGCCGCTGAATGCCGATCTGGTGATCGACACGCAGACACTCAACCTGGAAGAAAGCGTTAAACAGGTGCTGGATCTGCTGCGCAGTCGCGGCGCGATCTGATACGAATGCAGGCGTGAGAGACCAATGGTCTTCAGCGCCCTGCATTGGCCTTTCGCGAGCAAGCTCGCTCCCACAATGGTGCGCACGCACGATCTTGTGGGAGCGACCGGGGCGGCGATCCGCATTGCTCGCGAAGGGGTAGGGCACAAAAAAGCCCGCTGGAGATTTTCTCGCCAGCGGGCTTTTGTGTCGCTGTGAATCCTTACCTTTTCAGGCCGTAATGCTCATCCAGCATTCCAGGCGTGTTGGGCGCCTTGGGGGCGTAGTCCTTGGGTGTCTCGGTGTCGCGCGGAGGAGTCAGGCGGTCGCGATGATCGCGGTGCGCATGATTGGCCTCAGGGTGCAGGGCGGCCAGCAAGCGTTGGCGGGTCAGCTCGTCGAGAGCCAGACGATTGGCACCCTCGGCAAGGTGTTCCTGAACATCCTGATAGCTCTGCGAAAGCTTCTGTACCAGATTGGCCGTGCTGTTGAAGTGCGTGACTACCTCGTTCTGATAGGTGTCGAAGCGCTCCTGAATGTTGTCCAGCTGGCGCTGGGTGCTGTTCGGAACGGTGTTGGGCAGCAGGCGTGCTACCAGAAAACCAATGACGACACCGGCCACCAGGGCGAGCGTCGGCAACAACCAGACTAAGAGCGAGTGTTCCACGAGTCCTTCCTCTATAAACGGCTTTGCTTTACGTTAACGGCTGGAACCTGCGCTGTATACCCGCGACGTATCGTTGATATGCAAGCCGCAGACAATCAGCTAGACGAGTCGACCCATTTCGAGGTCACGGAGTTCTGTTTTGCTCATGCGTGAAACCCCATTATTTATCGATGGCCCAGAAGGCCAGCTCGAAGCGCTGTATCAGGATATACCCGACGCCCGAGGCGTTGCACTGATCTGCCATCCTAACCCGATACAGGGCGGAACGATGCTCAATAAAGTCGTCTCGACGTTGCAGCGTACCGCAAGGGATCAAGGTCTGATCACCTTACGCTTCAATTATCGCGGTGTCGGTGCCAGTGCCGGTACATCGGTCGCCGGGCCAGGCGAGATCGATGATGCCCAGGCTGCCGCGCAATGGCTGCGCGCGCAACATCCTGATCTGCCCATGACTCTGTTCGGTTTTTCTTTCGGTGGCTACGTTGCCGCCAACCTGGGCGGTCGTCTTGAAGGGCAGGGTGAAAAACTGACGCATTTGTTTCTGATTGCTGCAGCGGCCTCGCGGCTCAAGGATCAAAGCGTCTTGCCGCGAGCCTGCCCGCTGACGATCATTCAGCCAGAAGACGATGAAGTGATCGATCCCGAAACGGTCTATGCATGGTCGGCCGCGCTGCAACGCCCCCATGAGCTGCTGAAAGTGGCAGAATGCGGACACTTTTTTCACGGCAAGCTGACCGATCTGAAAGATCTGCTTCTGCCGCGACTTTCCAACTGATTGCAGCCCGTATTGCATCCTTTAGATAAGCGACCTGCCATGACCACTCGTATCCTGACCGGTATCACGACCACCGGCACTCCCCATCTGGGTAACTACGCGGGCGCGATTCGCCCGGCCATTGTCGCCAGCCGTCAGAGCGATTTCGACTCGTTCTACTTTCTGGCCGACTACCACGCGTTGATCAAATGCGATGACCCGCTGCGCATTCAGCGTTCGCGTCTGGAAATCGCTGCGACCTGGCTGGCAGCTGGCCTGGACGTTGATCGTGTGACCTTCTATCGCCAGTCGGACATTCCGGAGATCCCTGAACTGACCTGGCTGCTCACCTGTGTGGCTGCCAAGGGCCTGCTTAACCGCGCGCACGCCTACAAGGCATCGGTGGACAAGAACGTCGAAGGTGGCGAGGACCCGGATGCAGGCATCACCATGGGGCTGTACAGCTACCCGGTGCTGATGGCCGCCGACATTCTGATGTTCAATGCGCATCAGGTTCCGGTGGGTCGCGACCAGATCCAGCACGTTGAAATGGCCCGCGACATCGGCCAGCGGTTCAACCACCTGTTTGGCAATGGCAAGGAATTCTTTGTCATGCCCGAGGCCTTGATCGAAGAGAGCGTCGCCACGCTGCCCGGTCTGGACGGGCGCAAGATGTCTAAAAGCTACGACAACACCATCCCGTTGTTCAGCAGTGCCAAGGAAATGAAAAGCGCTATATCACGCATCGTCACCGACTCGCGTGCGCCGGGTGAAGCGAAGGATCCGGATACCTCGCACCTGTTCACCCTGTATCAAGCCTTCTCGACGGCAGAGCAGTGCGCTGAATTCCGTTCCGACCTTTTGCAGGGGTTGGGCTGGGGTGAAGCGAAGAACCGTCTGTTCGCTTTGCTGGATGCGCAATTGAGCGAGCCCCGTGAAAAATATCTGGGGCTGATCGAGCGTCCTGCCGATCTCGAAGATATCCTGCTCGCCGGCGCGCAGAAGGCACGTCGGGTTGCCACGCCGTTTCTGGAGGAACTGCGTGAGGCGGTGGGTCTGCGCTCGTTCCGCGCCACAGTGCAAAACGCCGACACCGGCAAGAAAAAGGCCAGCAAGGGCGCTCGTTTCGTCAGCTTCCGTGAAGACGACGGCAGCTTCCGTTTCCGCCTGCTGGCCGCCGATGGCGAGCAACTGCTGTTGTCGCGCAATTTTGCCGACGGCAAGGCAGCCGGTATCGCCAGCAAGCAGTTGCAGCAGGGCGGTGAGCTGGATCTGCGCAGTGAAACCAATGGCTTCACGCTGTGGCTGGACGGTGAGTGTGTGGCTGATAGCCCGGTGTTCGCCGATGCCACTGCGCGCGACAACGCGATTCAAACCCTTAAGCTGGCACTTGCTCCTCAACAGGACTGATTGCCAATCCCCGGGGTCGTCGCTACAGTGACGACCCGTTTTTGTTGCCTTGCTAACGAATTATGACGCCCCTAGAACGATATCAATCTGATCTGAAACGCCCGGACTTCTTTCACGATGCCGCGCAGGAAAACGCTGTGCGCCATTTGCAGCGCCTGTATGACGATCTGGTTGCCGCTCACGACAGCAAGCCCGGTCTGTTCGGCAAGCTGTTCGGCAAGAAAGAGCCGACCCTGGTCAAGGGGTTGTACTTCTGGGGTGGCGTAGGCCGTGGCAAGACCTATCTGGTCGACACGTTCTTTGACGCGCTGCCGTTTCAGGACAAGGTCCGTACACACTTCCACCGCTTCATGAAGCGCGTGCACGAAGAGATGAAGACCCTCAAGGGCGAGCGAAATCCGCTGACGATCATCGCCAAGCGTTTTTCCGACGAGGCACGGGTTATCTGTTTCGACGAGTTCTTTGTTTCCGACATCACCGATGCCATGATCCTGGGCACGCTGATGGAAGAGCTGTTCAAAAATGGCGTAACGCTGGTGGCAACCTCCAACATCGTTCCAGACGGCCTGTACAAGGACGGTCTGCAGCGTGCGCGCTTCCTGCCTGCAATTGCGCTGATCAAGCAGAACACCGACATCGTCAACGTCGACAGCGGCGTCGACTACCGTCTGCGTCACCTGGAACAGGCTGAGCTGTTTCACTTCCCGCTCAACGAAGTTGCGCAGGAAAGCCTGCGTAAAAGCTTCAAGGCCCTGACCCCGGATTGCGCAGAAACCATCGAAAACGATGTGATGATGATCGAAAACCGCGAGATCCGCGCCCTGCGTACCTGTGATGATGTGGCCTGGTTCGACTTCCGCGAACTGTGCGACGGGCCACGCAGCCAGAACGACTACATCGAGCTGGGCAAGATCTTTCATGCCGTGCTGATCAGCGGCGTCGAGCAGATGGACGTTTCTACCGATGACATCGCCCGGCGTTTTATCAACATGGTCGACGAGTTCTACGATCGCAACGTCAAGCTGATCATTTCAGCCGAGGTTGAGTTGAAGGACCTGTACACCGGTGGCCGGTTGATGTTCGAGTTTCAACGCACCCTGAGCCGTCTGCTGGAAATGCAATCCCACGAATTCCTCTCGCGGGCGCACAAGCCCTAGCAGCGACTGCAAGCGGCGAGTTTCAAGCTACACGCTTGAAACTCGCCCATGCCGCAGCTTGCAGCTCACAGCTTTTCCTTTTGGCTCTCGAACTGCTGCCGGTACTGGTTGGGCGACAGCTCGGTGTGTTGGCGAAACAGCCGGGCGAAGAAGCTGGCGTCGTCATAGCCCACCTCGTAGCTGATGGTCTTGATGCTTTTGCGAGACCCTGACAGCAATCCCTTTGCCGTTTCGATCCGCAGCCGTTGCAGGTAATGCAGCGGCTTGTCGCCGGTTGCGGTCTGAAAGCGGCGCATGAAATTGCGAATGCTCATGCCGTGCTCGCGGGCCACATCTTCAAAGCGGAACTTGTCGGCAAAGTGCTCTTCCAGCCAGTGCTGAATCTGCAGGATGACCACGTCCTGATGCAGTTTCTGCCCGCCAAAGCCGATCCGGCCCGGTGAGTAGGTGCGGCGCACTTCGTAAAGAATATCGCGGGCCACGGCCTGGGCGACGTTGGCCCCGCAGAACCGCTCGATCAGGTAGATGTAGAGGTCGCACGCTGACGTCGTGCCCCCTGCGCAGTACACGTTATCGGCGTCAGTCAGGTGCTTTTCCTGATTGAGCAGCACCTTGGGGTAGCGTTCGGCAAATGCACTGAAGAAGCGCCAGTAGGTAGTCGCTTCCTTGCCGTCGAGCAATCCTGCCTCGGCAAGCCAATAGACCCCGGTGGCCTCGGCGCAGAGTACGGCACCGTTGGCATGCTGCTCACGCAGCCAGGGCAGAATCTGCGGGTAGCGTTCGCACAGGGTTTCAAAATCATCCCAAAAGGCCGGGATAACGATGATGTCGCTTTGGCAAAGCGCGCCGTCGACCGGCAGTGTGACGTCGCTGAAGCTGCTGACGGAGAGTCCGTCCGGGCTGACGAGGCGGGTTTCGAAAGCGGGCACCAGGCCCTGGCCCAGTTGTTTGCTGTAGCGCAGGCTGGCCAGGTGGAAGAAGTCCTTGGCCTGCATGACCGTCGAGGCAAACATCTTGTCGGTGGTCAGAATGCTTACGCGGCGCAGCAGAGTGGCGTGTTGGATCGGCATAATCGTTATTCTTATATGGGTAAATGGTCAAGCAACGGCTGGATCGTCTTATTTTTTGTCAGGTGTGTCCAGCCTCCTCATGCCAGTATCTCTGCGAGAGGTGTGCATGATGGCTTTGTGCTAAGCGGGTAAATATCCGCCAATCCACGCCCCGCAGGCAATAAACAGAATGTGAACAAAAAATCCGGTTGAGGTTATTTTTACAGTCTGTATAATCCGCCAGCTCTTTGCAGTGGAAGTGATGCGCCGTCTGCCGAAGAATCTTGCCGTATAACGGACGCGCTGACCCGAGCCCCCGATAGCGTCTGTTTCCGGCTGCCTTTGACTTGTCAAAGTACGCACTATTCAGTAAGATCCGCCGTCTAATTTTCAGGGCGGCCCCTGAGGCTATAAAGAATGAAAACTTTTACTGCTAAACCGGAAACAGTTAAGCGCGACTGGTTCGTCGTCGACGCTGCTGGTCAGACCCTGGGTCGTCTGGCCACCGAAATCGCGAGCCGTCTGCGTGGCAAGCACAAACCGGAATACACTCCGCACGTTGATACCGGCGACTACATCGTCGTGATCAATGCCGAGCAGATCCGCGTTACTGGTGCCAAAACCACCGACAAGATCTACTACTCACACTCCGGTTTTCCGGGCGGGATCAAGTCGATCAACTTCGAAAAGCTGATCGCCAAAGCTCCTGAGCGCGTGATCGAGACCGCGGTCAAAGGCATGCTGCCTAAGAACCCGCTGGGTCGCGACATGTATCGTAAGCTGAAAGTCTATGCGGGCGCTGTACACCCTCATACTGCTCAGCAGCCCCAAGAACTGAAGTTTTAACGGAATAGTTCATTATGTCGGCGACTCAAAATTACGGCACTGGCCGTCGCAAGACCGCAACCGCTCGCGTTTTCCTGCGTCCGGGTACTGGTAACATCTCGATCAACAACCGCTCCCTGGACAATTTCTTCGGTCGCGAAACTGCCCGCATGGTAGTTCGTCAGCCGCTGGAACTGACCGAGACAGTTGAAAAGTTCGACATCTACGTCACCGTTATCGGTGGCGGTGTAAGTGGTCAGGCTGGCGCAATCCGCCACGGTATCACTCGCGCTCTGATGCAATACGACGAGACTCTGCGTGGCGCTCTGCGTAAAGCAGGCTTCGTGACTCGCGATGCTCGTGAAGTTGAACGTAAGAAAGTCGGTCTGCGTAAAGCGCGTAAGCGTCCGCAGTACTCGAAGCGTTAATTCGTTCTTCGTTCAAAGAAAGAACGTCCATCCCCTCGCGGGGCTGGGCGTTTTTTTATGGGCGTGATTCTTGCGGTTGAGGTGTTTTCAAGCTGGGCGTGTCACGTCGATATTGCGAGATTTATAAGCCTGTCGGCGAAGATTACAGAATTTACATCGCGTAAATGAGCTATCTTGTGGCCCGCGACGAACACCTGTCCTGTTGCGTTCATTATCGGATGCGCCCTTAAGGCGTGTTCGTTCGTCTGTCCGATAAATTTTAACAAGCGAGGAGGATCGCCATGGGCGTGACCAACCGGTTGGCCTGCTACTCCGACCCCGCCGACCACTATTCTCATCGTGTGCGTATTGTGCTCGCCGAGAAGGGTGTCAGCGCCGAAATCATTGAGGTTGTGGCAGGTCGTCATCCGCCGCAGCTGATTGAAGTAAATCCGTATGGCAGCTTGCCGACTCTCGTTGATCGTGACCTGGCGTTGTACGAGTCGACGGTGGTGATGGAATACCTGGATGAGCGCTATCCGCATCCGCCCTTGTTGCCTGTCTATCCCGTGGCTCGCGCCAACAGCCGTCTGCTGATCCATCGCATTCAGCGAGACTGGTGTGGTCTTGTGGACCTGATCCTCGATACGCGCAGCAAAGAGCCTGCTCGTGTTCAGGCGCGCAAGGAGCTTCGTGAAAGTCTGACCGGGGTTTCACCGTTGTTTGCGGAAAAAGCTTTTTTCATGAGCGACGAGCTAAGTCTTGTTGACTGCTGTCTACTCCCCATACTCTGGCGTTTGCCAATTTTGGGTATTGAATTGCCACGGCCTGCCAAGCCGTTGCTTGATTACATGGAGCGCCAATTTGCGCGTGAGGCTTTTCAGACGAGTCTGTCTGCTGCCGAACGTGAAATGCGCTAAGGCTTAAGGAGCCGTTAATGAACTCCAGTCGCCCTTATCTTGTTCGCGCTCTCTATGAGTGGATCGTCGATAACGATTGCACCCCGCACGTGCTGGTCAATGCGGATTACCCCTCGGTGCAGGTCCCGCAAGGGTTTGCCAATGACGGGCAGATTGTCCTGAATGTTTCGCCAAGTGCGGTGCGTCATCTGCATATGGATAACGAAGCTGTCAGCTTCGAAGGCCGCTTCGGCGGTGTGCCGCATACGCTTTACGTGCCTGTAGCTGCCATCCTGGGTATTTATGCCCGTGAGAACGGTCAGGGTATGGTTTTCGATCTGGAGCCTTCCATGGATGAGGGTGAGGAAATCGAGATCGAAGATGATACCCCGCCCGACAGCGAGCCACCGCGCCCGAGTGGCCGGCCGAGTCTGAAGGTCGTGAAGTAAAAAATGCGCAATAAAAAAGGCGATCTCCGGATCGCCTTTTTTTTCGCCTGCCGGTTACCCGTCAGTCGATGTACTCAAACAGTTTGACGATCTTCTGCACGCCGGAAACGCCCTGTACCAGGTTGGTGGCGCGATTGGCTTCGTCCTGGGTCACCAGGCCCAGCAGGAACACAATACCGTTCTCGGTCACCACCTTGATGCGTGAGCCGGGGATGGATGCGTCGGCAATCATCTGGCTTTTGATCTTGGTGGTCAGCCAGGCATCGTTGTTACGCGCCAGCAGCGAAGAGGGCGCCATGACCTGCAGCTCGTTGTTGACCTTCTTGACGCGCTGGACCGAGCTGGCGGCCTGTTCGGCAATTGCCTTGAGGTCGGCGCGGGGTGTCTGGCCAGCCAGCAGCACGATGCCGTTGAAGCTGGTCACAACGATGTGTGAGCCTTCTGCGAGATCAGGGTTGGCTTTGGAGATGTTGACGGCTGCCTTGGTCTCGATCAGTGAATCGTCGATCTTGCTGCCGAAGGTGCGGGTGCCGCGATCGTCTTCGATCGGTTTTTCGCGAGTGGCCGTGATCACCGAACTGCATCCGGTGATGCTGAGGCACAGTGTCAGAACCAGTAGGCTGAGACGATTAGGGGTCATTCTTCACTCCCGAACAGTTGGCTGTCGATCAAATCGCAAAGGCAATGGATCGCCAGCAGATGGACTTCTTGTATGCGTGCCGTGACATTGGCAGGTACGCGGATCTCCACGTCCTCGGGCAATAGCAGGGAAGCCATGCCGCCACCGTCGCGTCCCGTCAATGCTACGACAATCATTTCGCGATCATGTGCGGCCTGGATGGCCTGAATAATATTTGCCGAGTTACCGCTGGTGGAAATGGCCAGCAGCACATCACCTGGCTGGCCCAGTGCGCGGATCTGCTTGGAAAAGATTTCGTTGTAGCTGTAATCGTTGGCAATCGAGGTAATCGTAGAGCTGTCGGTTGTCAGGGCGATGGCTGGCAGGCTCGGCCGCTCGCGCTCGAAACGGTTGAGCAGTTCCGAGGAGAAGTGCTGTGCATCGCCAGCCGACCCGCCGTTGCCGCACGCGAGCATCTTGCCCTCGTTGAGCAGGGCATTGACCATGACCTGACTGGCTTGCTCGATATAGGGTGCAAGGACTTCCATCGACTGTTGCTTGGTTTCGATGCTGGCCTGGAACAGCCGGCGAATTCGGGATTGCATGTCCATCAATGTGACCTTAATTAGAGCGTACGGCGGCGGGACGGATGCGCCGGGTTCTCCCGGGAGCTATCCGGCACACAAGGTGTGCAGCCGGCAAAACAAATAGCGAAATCGATGAGCGTAGAAGCTATTGCAGTTCATTAACACGGCAGGGCTGCTGTGCCCATGCGCAGGTCAGCTGTCAAAAGCACTCTTGATCCAGTTCAGCGGTGCAGTGTTGCCAGGCTGGCCTTCAATGGCGATCACGTCGAAACGACAGGGGTGACTGGCCCAGTCTGTTGCTTGCTGCAGAAAAAGCTGTGCGGCAGTGACAAGTTTTGCCTGCTTGCGAAAATCAACGCTTTCCATGGCTCCACCCCAGCCTGAGTGGCGCCGGTAGCGAACTTCGACGAATACTACTGTATCGCCGTCAAGCATGACTAGATCAAGCTCGCCGCGTTTGCATAACCAGTTTTGTTCAATCAGGTGCAGCCCCTGTTGTTGCAAAAACTGCAGGGCGAAGGCTTCAGCCTCGCGCCCTGCCTGTTGGCGGCTGCTGCGTGGTATCAAGGCGCTGTGTCCGGCAGACGCTGGATCTTGCCGTCGACGAACTCCGCCCATGGCAACTGACGCTCGACGCGACGGCCAGGGTTGATGCTCAGGCTACCCGACAGGCCATCGATGCGGCTGTCAGGCATAGCCTTGAGTTGCGCAAGGCGTGGGGCCAGACGGTAGGCGTCGATGCCCATTGCGTACAGGCGACCAAGGCTGCCTGCAGCTTGTGGCCATTGCGCGGTCACCTGCTGGCGCAGCGGGTCTTCAGCGTTCAGCAGCCAAGGCGTCTCGCAGAAGCGCACACCGTTGAGGTCCATGTACTGCGCATGATCGTTGCTGTTGGTGAATAGGTGCGAGGTGGCGTAGACCGGAACATCGCCTGCGTACTGGAAAACCATGGTTGGCTTGATCTGCTGCGCCTGTTGCGGCGTGGCGGCGAGGAACATGAAGTCAATGTCCTGGCGACGGCTTGGCTGCGCGGCTACCTGAGTACCGGCAGTGCTCTGCAGACGCTGGGCGCGACCTTCGCTGTTGCGCAACTGGAACAGATCGGCGACCTGCTGTGCCAGTTCTACAGGCTGGTCGACGTGCTCGGCTGCGATCAGCGTACCGCCCTTGGCCTGCCAGCTCTTGCGGAAGGCATCCAGAACGCGGTCGCCCCATTCGCCTTTCGGCACCATTGCTACAGCGCTGCGCTTGCCATCGGCCCAGGCGCGACGTGCAACTTCGCGGGCTTCGTCTTCGGCAGCCAGGCCGAACTGGTACAGCTGAGCGGGGCCTTCGTTGCTGGTGTCGCTGTAGTTCAGCGCCAGTGTAGTGATCGGGAGCTGCTGGCGGCTGTTCAACTGTTTGACGAGGTTCTTTTCCAGCGGACCGACGACCAGCTGTACGCCAGCGGCCTGAGCCTGACGGTAGAACTCGTCCATCGAGGTAACGCGCGAGCTGTCGAACACCTGGATAGCGGGTGGATTCTGTCCTGCTTGTTGTGCCTGGAAGTGCGCGGCCATGAAGCCTTCGCGCAACGCTTTGGCAACTGCGGCCAGCTGGCCATCCTGCGGCAGCAGCAGAGCGATTTTGGTAATCGGCTCGCTGGTCAGGGCGCGCAGTTGGGCGAGTGCGGTAGGCAGTTGCAGTGCTGCAGGGTGTTTCGGGTTCTGGGCTTTCCAGTTGTCGATGGCTGCCTGTTGCTGCTCAAGTGTGCCTGCGCCTTTGATCGAGCGGGCCAGGTTCAGCCAATCGCCCATATCGCCGCTGGCTGTACTTTGCAGTTGCTCGGCCGGCAGAGCGGACACCAGCGTCCAGATTGCATCATTGTTGGCGCTGGCTTCTGCACCTTGCAGCAGAGGGCCGGCGAATACTCGCTCATTGACGGCCGCCAGGGCCTGGCCATCGGCCTCCAGGGCGCGCGCCTTGACCGTGTGGGTGCGAACCTGCTGCTCGACCGACAGTTCGCCCAGGCGTTGCATGCTCGGGTGGTTCAGTGCGGTCAGTGCTGCCTTGGGCTGATTGCGGCCCATCGCCAGCTCTGCGGACAATGTGCTGGCGAAAACCTGCAGTCCAGGCTTGAGTTGATCGATTTGCACCTGTCCGAGAATCTGCGCAGCGCGTCCTGCGTCATTCTGGCGGGCGGCCAGGTCGGCCGCACTCAAGCGCAGCGTAGCAGCCTGCTCGGGTGTTTTGGCTGTGGCGGCCTGATCAAGCAACTGCTCGATGCTGGCGTCAGGGGTTCGAGGCAGCTCGCCAAGACTGGACGAGGGCGAGCTGGCACAGGCTGCGAGAAGGGCAGCGAGGCAGAGGGCAGAGAGCAGCCGCAGACAAGCGATCATTGGTATGTTCCTGAAACTCGAGCGAATTAACGGGGAATTGTACCCAAGCGCTGGCCGGGGTGCGATGTCGAAGGTGTTTAAAGCCGTGATATTGGTCGCGTTAGGGTCATCTGGCGGCCAAATCGTTCAATTCGAGGGGGCTGCGTTGTGTTGTGTCCGGCCTTGATCATGTATTTATTCCTTTTTTATCGGCATCCCTGATGCGCGAACCGCTCGGCCGTGCTTCAGCCTGTACAATGCATTCTTTCCAAGTATCAGCTTTAACCTGTGAGGTTTGCGTTTTGACTGTTCCGGTTGTTTCGAATTCCACTCCGGGCTCGCTTTATGTAGTGGCGACTCCTATCGGCAATCTGGACGACATGAGCGTGCGGGCATTGAAGGTGTTGCGTGAGGTCGCGCTGATTGCGGCTGAAGACACGCGCCATTCTGCACGGCTGATGCAGCACTTCGGGATATCCACTCCGCTGGCCGCCTGTCACGAGCATAACGAACGTGATGAGGGTAGTCGGTTCATAACGCGTCTGCTGGCTGGCGACGATGTGGCGCTGATTTCCGACGCAGGCACGCCGCTGATCTCTGATCCCGGTTATCACCTGGTGCGCCAGGCGCGTGCTGCGGGTGTGCCGGTTGTCCCTGTGCCGGGCGCTTGTGCCCTGATTGCCGCTCTTTCTGCGGCCGGGCTGCCTTCGGACCGATTCATTTTCGAGGGCTTTCTTCCTGCCAAGGCAGCAGGGCGCAAGGCAAAACTCGAGCGAGTAAAGGAAGAGCCGCGCACGCTTATTTATTATGAAGCTCCGCACCGGATTCTTGAGTGTCTGCAAGACATGGAGCAAGTCTTTGGTGCCGACCGTCAGGCCTTGCTGGCACGTGAAATAACCAAAACTTTTGAAACGCTCAAGGGTCTGCCTTTGGGTGAGCTGCGGGCTTTTGTCGAGGCCGACAGTAATCAGCAGCGTGGCGAATGCGTTGTGCTGATAGCCGGCTGGACACCGCCCGAGGACGAGGATGTCATTGGTGAGGAGGCGCGCCGCATACTGGATTTACTGCTTGCGGAGATGCCTCTCAAGCGCGCCGCAGCCTTGGCAGCCGAAATAACCGGCGTGCGCAAGAACCTGCTTTATCAGGTGGCGCTGGAGAAACAGAAGGAATGATGGGTTGCCTTCAAAAGGGGTGGATAACGGGGACAAGCGCACCCCACGTGCTATTAAAGCTTGTTCTTGAAGGCATGTGCCGCTAACCTTGGCGGCGGAGAGTCGATTGGACAGTCGCTGCCTCTTGTTGTTCCGCAACAGGGGGGGGAGGAAAGTCCGGGCTCCATAGGGCGGAGTGCCAGGTAACGCCTGGGAGGCGTGAGCCTACGGAAAGTGCCACAGAAAATAACCGCCTAAGCACTTCGGTGCCGGTAAGGGTGAAAAGGTGCGGTAAGAGCGCACCGCACGTCTGGTAACAGTTCGTGGCAAGGTAAACCCCACTCGGAGCAAGACCAAATAGGGTTCCTAGGCGTGGCCCGCGCTGGAACCGGGTAGGTTGCTAAAGACGTCCAGTGATGGCCGTCGTAGAGGAATGACTGTTCTCGACAGAACCCGGCTTACAGATCGACTCTCCACCTTTTTCCAACCCTTCGTTTCAAGCAGCAAAACCCTCTCGTAATACCAAAAAAATCTTACAGCTCATAAATCACATTAACTTTGAATCGCAACGATTTGAGTGATGTGGGATTTATCTGTCAGAGCCTTCGTAAAATTACCCTTTTATACCCAATACCTCTCCTAAATCTCCGAAATGTAAGGGTTTTCCTTAAGACCGTGCCTTGACGGTGTGGTGGGCGCGTTCCTATAGTGTGCACAAGTGGCAGAAAGTGGCACGAAGTGGGTTTTTTCAGCGCAAAAAGCTAATATTCGGAGAATGCGCCTGTGTTCCGTGGTGCCAACGCGATCAATCTCGATGCCAAGGGCCGTCTCGCTATGCCGAGCCGGTACCGTGACGAGTTGGATTCGCGTAGTGCCGGGCAACTTATCGTGACCATTGATGCCGTTGATCCCTGTCTTTGCCTGTATCCGCTTTCCGAATGGGAGCTGATAGAGGCAAAACTTCGTGATCTGGCGACGTTTCGTGAAGAGAACCGTCGTCTGCAAAGGCTTTTGATTGGTAATGCTGTCGATCTGGAACTCGATGGCAGCGGGCGTTTTCTGGTGCCGCCACGCTTGCGCGAATACGCCAGGCTGGATAAGCGCGTAATGCTGGTGGGCCAACTCAACAAGTTTCAACTGTGGGACGAGGACGCCTGGAATGCTCTTGCTGATGCTGACCTGGCTGCCATTCAAAAACCTGGCGCTATGCCCGACGAATTACGTGATTTGATCCTGTGACTATGAACAGCGGCTTTACCCACATCACCGTGCTGCTTGAAGAAGCCGTGGAGGCTCTCGCGGTGCGTGCCGATGGCTGCTATCTGGACGGCACGTTCGGACGTGGCGGGCATAGTCGTCTGATATTGAGCCAGCTTGGTCCTGATGGTCGGCTTCTGGGGTTCGACAAGGACCCTCAAGCGATTGCCACAGGGCAAGCGCTAGCGGCCGAAGACGGCCGCTTTGTCATTGTGCAGCGCAGCTTTGCCGAATTGGGATCCGAGGCTCAGGAACGCGGTTTGGCGGGCAAGGTCAGTGGCATTTTGCTGGATCTGGGCGTGTCGTCCCCGCAGCTGGATGACCCCGAGCGCGGTTTCAGCTTCATGAACGACGGCCCGCTGGACATGCGTATGGACCCAACCCGTGGCGTGAGCGCTGCCGAGTTCATTGCGACTGCGCCCGCTGAAGAAATTGCCCGCGTATTCAAGGAATACGGCGAAGAGCGATTTGCCAAACGCATGGCCAATGCGGTCGTCGCGCGCCGTGAAGTCCAGCCTTTCGAGCGTACTGCTGATCTGGCAGAAGTGCTCAAGGTCGCCAACCCTGCCTGGGAAAAGGGCAAGAATCCTGCAACGCGTGCCTTTCAGGGCCTGCGTATTCACGTGAACAACGAGCTGGGCGATCTGGAAGCCGGTCTCGAAGCCGCGCTGGATGCCCTTGAAGTTGGTGGTCGCCTCGTCGTCATCAGTTTTCACTCGCTGGAAGACCGCATCGTCAAGCTGTTCATGCGCAAGCTCGCCAAGGGCGAAGCCGACAACATGCCACGCAATCTGCCGATCCAGTTCAAGCCGTTTGAACCGAAAATCAAAATTCACGGTAAGGCTCAATTCGCCTCGGATACCGAAACCAAAGCCAACCCGCGTTCGCGCAGTGCTGTCATGCGTGTAGCGGAGAAGCTCAGGTGAGCCGTCTGTTTCTGAAGCCTTTGCCCGGCGGCAGCTTCATTATGCTGCTGCTGTTCATTGCTGTCCTGATTTCAGCGATTGGCGTTTCCTATAGCGCACATTGGAATCGTCAACTGCTCAACTCGCTGTATTCGGAAATGAGCGTGCGCGACAAGGCGCAGGCAGAGTGGGGCCGGCTGATTCTTGAGCAGAGCACCTGGACTGCACATAGCCGCATCGAGAATCTGGCCACCGAACAGCTGAAAATGCGCATTCCAAGCGCTGCCGAAGTGCGGATGGTGGCGCCATGATGAAACTTGAAGGCGCGCTTTATCCGTGGCGTTTTCGCGTGGTCGTGGGGCTGCTGGTGTCCCTCGTGCTCGCCATTTGCTGGCGCATCGTTGACCTGCAGGTTATCGACCACACCTTTCTCAAGGAGCAGGGCGATGCCCGCAGCCTGCGGCATATCCCGATTCCGGCTCACCGTGGCCTGATCACCGACCGCAATGGCGAGCCGCTTGCCGTCAGTACTCCGGTGACGACGCTGTGGGCCAACCCGCGCGAAATGCAGCAGGACAAGTCCAAGTGGCCGATGCTCGCAGCGGCTACCGGGCAGGATCTGAAAGCGTTGACTGATCGCCTGGAATCGCAATCCACCAAGGAATTCATCTACCTCGTTCGTGGCATGACGCCGGAGCAGGGTCAGGCAGCGCTGGATCTGAAAGTCCCTGGCGTTTACGGCATCGAAGAGTTCCGCCGTTTCTACCCGGCAGGGGATGTTACCGCGCACATGGTTGGTTTTACCGACCTTGATGACCACGGTCGCGAAGGTGTCGAGCTGGCATATGACGACTGGCTTGCGGGAGTGCCCGGCAAGCGTCAGGTCATCAAGGACCGGCGCGGCCGACTGATCAAGGATGTTCAGGTGACCAAGAATGCCAAGGCCGGAAAGACCTTGGCTTTGTCTATTGACCTGCGCCTGCAATACCTGGCAACCCGTGAGCTGCGCAACGCCATCGTGGAAAACGAGGCCAAGGCAGGCAGTATGGTGATCATGGACGTCAAGACCGGTGAAGTTCTGGCGATGGTCAATCAGCCGACCTACAACCCGAACAATCGCCGCACCATGGTGCCTGCTGCCATGCGCAACCGGGCCATCATTGACGTGTTCGAACCTGGTTCGACCATGAAGCCGATCTCCATGACCGCAGCGCTGGACAGTGGCCGCTGGAAGCCTACCGACAAGGTCGAGGTCTATCCAGGCACCCTGCAGATCGGCAAATACACTATTCGTGACGTGACCAAGACCGAGGGCCCGATCCTCGATCTGACCGGCATCCTGATCAACTCCAGTAACGTCGGCATGAGCAAGGTCGCGTTCGATGTGGGCGGCGAAGCGATCTTCCGTGCCATGCAACGCGTTGGTTTTGGTCAGTACACCGGCCTCGGCTTCCCTGGCGAGCGCGTCGGCAACCTGCCCAACTACCGCGAATGGCGCAAGGCTGAAACCGCCACGCTGTCCTATGGCTACGGTCTGTCAGTCACCGCTTTGCAGCTGGTACACGCCTATGGCGCGCTGGCCAATAACGGCCGCATCGTGCCACTGACCATTTTGAAAACGGATAAAGAGCCGGAATCGACCCAGGCTATTCCCGAGAAAACCGCCAAGACTCTGCAGGGTATGTTGCAGCAGGTTATCGAAGACCCGCGCGGCGTTTATCGCGCCCGTGTGCCGTCCTATCACGTCGGCGGCAAGAGCGGTACGGCGCGTAAGACGTCGATCGGCACCAAGGGCTATGCGGAGAACTCCTATCGCTCCCTGTTCGCCGGTTTCGGCCCGATGAGTAACCCGCGTTATGCCATCGTCGTGGTCATCGATGAGCCGAGCAAGGGCGGTTACTACGGTGGTCTGGTTTCGGCTCCGGTATTCAGCAAAGTCATGTCCGGTACGTTGCGTCTGATGAACGTCACTCCTGACAACCTTGCCCCACCGGAACAAGTCAATGCAGCACCGGCAGCCAAAGGAGGGCGTGGTTGATGGCCTTTAATCTGAGCAAGATTTTCGCTCACACCGATCGCGATGCGCTGATTCGCGAGTTGACTCTCGACAGCCGCAATGTCCGTCCGGGTGATCTGTTTCTAGCCATACCGGGTATCAAGGTCGATGGCCGTGCACATATTGCCGACGCGCTCAAGCGTGGCGCTGCGGCTGTGGCGTACGAAGTCGAAGGCTCGACCGTTCTGCCGATCACCGACGTGCCGCTGATCCCGGTCAAGGGGCTCGCCGCGCAGTTGTCCGATATTGCCGGCCGCTTCTACGGCGACCCGAGCCGCAGTCTGAATCTGGTCGGTGTTACCGGCACCAACGGCAAGACCAGCGTCACCCAGCTGGTTGCGCAGGCGCTTGATGCACTGGGTCAGCATTGCGGCATTGTCGGCACACTGGGCACAGGCTTCTACGGCGCATTGCAAAGCGGCCGTCATACCACGCCTGACCCGATTGCCGTTCAGGCGACGCTGACCGATCTGAAAAAGTCCGGGGCGCGTGCAGTGGCGATGGAAGTTTCGTCTCATGGGCTGGATCAAGGGCGGGCGACGGCGCTGGCGTTTGATGTGGCGGTGCTGACCAATCTGTCCCGTGATCACCTGGATTATCACGGCACCATGGAAGCGTACGCTGCCGCCAAGGCCAAGCTGTTTGCATGGTCCAACCTGAAATGCCGGGTAATCAACCTGGATGATGCTTTCGGTCGTGAACTGGCCGGTATCAAGCAAGAGTCGCGGTTGATCACCTACAGCCAGCTGGACAGCTCGGCCTACCTGTATTGCCGCGATGCGAAATTCGATGACGATGGCGTGCGCGCTACGCTGGTCACGCCTCAGGGCGAGCATTTCCTGCGCAGCAGCCTGCTGGGGCGCTTCAACCTGAGCAACGTGCTGGCTGCGGTCGGTGCTTTGCTGGGCCTGGATTACGCGCTGGACGAAATTCTCAAGGTGCTGCCGAAACTCGAAGGTCCGGTCGGGCGCATGCAGCGTCTGGGTGGTGCCGACAAGCCGCTGGTGGTTGTCGATTACGCGCATACTCCGGATGCGCTGGAAAAAGTCCTCGAAGCACTGCGCCCGCACGCCAAAGGCCGCCTGCTGTGCCTGTTCGGCTGCGGCGGTGATCGTGATCGCGGCAAGCGTCCGCTGATGGCTGAAGTGGTCGAACGCCTGGCCGACGGTGCGTGGGTCACCGACGACAACCCGCGCTCCGAATCGCCAGCCAGTATTTTTGACGATATTCGCCCTGGCTTCACTGCTGTCGACAAGGTGCGCTTCATCGAAGGTCGCGGCCAGGCCATTGCCGAGCTGATTGCCAGCGCCAGTGCCGATGATGTCGTGGTGCTGGCCGGTAAAGGGCACGAGGACTATCAGGAAATCGACGGTCAGCGCCATCCGTTCTCTGACCTGCAAGAAGCTTCCAAGGCGCTTGCTGCATGGGGACCTGCGAATGATTAAGCCAATGACATTCAGCGAACTGGTCGTGCCACTTGACGCCCGTCTGGTCGCTGGCGACTGCAGCTTTGACGGCGTGAGCACTGACAGCCGTGGCATCGAGCCGGGCCAGCTGTTTGTGGCCCTGACCGGACCGCGCTTCGACGGCCATGAGTACCTTGAGCAGGTGGCTGCCAAAGGTGCGGTAGGTGCTTTGGTCGAGCGCGAAGTGCAGGGCGCAAGCCTGCCGCAACTGGTCGTGCTCGATACCCGCAAGGCGCTCGCGCAACTGGGCGCAATGAACCGCAATGCGTTCATCGACAAGCCGGTTGCAGCGATGACCGGTTCCAGCGGCAAGACCACGGTCAAGGAAATGCTCGCGAGCATCCTGCGTACGCGCGGACCTGTGCTGGCCACTCGTGGCAATCTGAACAACGAGCTGGGCGTGCCATTGACGTTACTGGAGCTGGCTCCAGAGCACAGTGCGGCGGTCATCGAGCTGGGCGCATCGCGGGTGGGCGAAATTGCCTTCACCGTGAGCCTGACCAAGCCACACGTTGCCATCATTACCAACGCCGGAACCGCCCATGTCGGCGAGTTTGGCGGGCCGGACAAAATTGTCGAAGCCAAGGGCGAGATTCTGGAAGGTCTTGATGCCAGCGGCACTGCGGTGCTGAATCTGGAAGACAAGGCGTTCCCTGTCTGGCGCAAGCGTGCCGGCAATCGCAACATTCTGACCTTCGCACTGGCTGACCCTGCGGCGGATCTGCACGCCAGTGAACTCAGTCGTGATGCCCGCGGCTGCCCGGGCTTCACCATGAACAGCCCGCTCGGCGTCGCCCAGGTTCAGTTGAATCTGTTGGGCGCGCACAACGTGGCCAACGCTTTGGCAGCTGCGGCTGCAGCCTGCGCTCTGGGCGTGACGCTGGAAGGTATTGTTGCGGGCCTGAACAACGTGCAGCCGGTCAAGGGCCGTGCGGTTGCGCAAATCGCCAGCAACGGCACGCGCGTCATTGATGACACCTACAACGCCAACCCTGCCTCGATCAACGCGGCCGTCGACATCCTTACCGGTTTTACCGGTCGTACCGTGCTGGTGCTGGGCGATATTGGCGAGCTGGGCGAGTGGGCCGAACAAGGCCATCGCGACGTAGGGGCCTATGCCGCTGGCAAGGTCTCGGCGCTGTATGCCGTCGGCCCGTTGATGACTCATGCCGTCAGCGCCTTTGGTGAACATGCTTACCACTTTGCCAGTCAGGCAGAGCTGATCGCGGCGCTGGGCGCCGAGCAGGACCCTAATACCACTTTATTGATCAAGGGCTCGCGTAGCGCTGCGATGGAAAACGTCGTGGCTGCCTTGTGCGGTTCTAGCCTGGAGAAACATTAATGCTGCTGCTGTTGGCCGAGTTTTTACAACAGTTCTACAAAGGCTTCGCGGTCTTTCAGTACCTGTCCTTGCGCGGGATCCTTGGCGTGCTCACTGCACTGACGCTGTCGCTGTGCCTGGGCCCGTGGATGATCCGCACCTTGCAGATGCGCCAGATCGGCCAGTCGGTCCGCAACGACGGTCCGCAGTCGCACTTGTCCAAATCGGGTACGCCGACCATGGGCGGCGCGCTGATCCTCTCGTCCATCGGTATCAGTACGCTGTTGTGGGCTGACCTGAGCAATCGTTACGTTTGGGTTGTGTTGCTGGTGACACTGCTGTTCGGGGCCATCGGCTGGGTCGATGACTACCGCAAAGTGATCGAAAAGAACTCGCGTGGCCTGCCGAGCCGCTGGAAGTATTTCTGGCAGTCGGTATTCGGCCTCTGTGCAGCGATCTTCCTTTATACGACTGCACCGTCGGCTACCGAAACCACGCTGATCGTGCCGATGCTCAAGGATGTGCGCATCCCGTTGGGTATCGGTTTCATCGTGCTGACCTATTTCGTGATCGTCGGCTCCAGCAACGCAGTCAACCTGACTGACGGCCTGGACGGTCTGGCGATCATGCCGACGGTGATGGTGGGCGGTGCGCTGGGCATCTTCTGCTACCTGTCGGGTAACGTGAAGTTTGCTGAATACCTGCTGATTCCCTACGTACCGGGGGCCGGCGAGCTGATTGTCTTCTCTGGTGCGCTGATTGGCGCGGGGCTCGGGTTTCTCTGGTTCAACACCTATCCGGCGCAGGTATTCATGGGCGACGTCGGTGCGCTGGCGCTGGGCGCTGCACTCGGCACCATGGCCGTGATCGTGCGTCAGGAAATTGTCCTGTTCATCATGGGCGGCGTGTTCGTGATGGAAACCCTTTCAGTGGTCATTCAGGTTGCGTCTTTCAAACTCACCGGTCGCCGCGTGTTCCGCATGGCGCCGATTCACCATCACTTTGAACTCAAAGGCTGGCCCGAGCCACGCGTGATCGTCCGTTTCTGGATCATCACCGTGATTCTGGTGCTCATTGGCCTTGCCACACTGAAACTGAGGTAGAACGAGTGTCCCTGATCGTCTCCGACCGCTTCCGCATTGTTGTGGGGCTTGGCAAAAGTGGCATGTCCCTGGTTCGCTTCCTGGCGAACCGGGGCGTGTCCTTTGCCGTGGCCGACACGCGGGAGAATCCTCCTGAGCTGGCGACCTTGCGTCGTGACTATCCGCAGGTGGAAGTGCGTTGTGGCGAGCTGGACGTGGATTTCCTCTGCCGTGCCGACGAGTTGTATGTCAGCCCCGGTCTGGCGCTGGCCACCCCGGCCCTGCAGCAGGCGCACGCGCGTGGCGTCAAGCTGTCCGGCGACATCGAGCTGTTCGCGCGTTACGCGAAGGCGCCGGTCATCGCCATCACCGGTTCGAATGCGAAAAGCACGGTGACAACGCTGGTGGGTGAAATGGCCGTCGCTGCAGGCAAACGCGTTGCGGTCGGGGGCAACCTCGGTACTCCGGCGCTGGACCTGCTCAGCGACGATGTCGAACTGTACGTAATGGAGCTGTCCAGCTTTCAGCTCGAAACCACCGACCAGCTCAATGCTGAAGTGGCAACCGTGCTGAACATCAGCGAAGACCATATGGACCGCTACAGCGGCCTGCCGGCTTACCACCTGGCCAAGCACCGGATTTTCCGTGGCGCGCGGCAAGTGGTGGTCAATCGTCAGGATGCCCTGTCCCGTCCGCTGATTGGTGAAGGCCTGCCTTGCTGGACGTTCGGTCTCAACAAGCCTGATTTCCACGGCTTTGGTCTGCGTGAAGAAAACGGCGAAAAATACCTGGCGTTCCAGTTTGAAAACCTGATGCCGGTACGTGAGCTGAAAGTTCGTGGTGCTCACAATCAGGCCAACGCCCTTGCTGCATTGGCGCTTGGGCATGCGGTTGGCCTGCCGTTCGATGCGATGCTTGCAAGCCTGCGCGAATTCACCGGCCTGGAGCATCGCTGCCAGTGGCTGCGTGAGCATGACGGCGTTCATTACTACAACGACTCCAAGGCCACCAACGTCGGTGCCGCACTGGCTGCCATCGAAGGTCTGGGTTCGGATATCGACGGCAAGCTGGTACTGATCGCTGGTGGCGATGGCAAAGGCGCTGACTTCAGCGCATTGCGTGCGCCAGTCGCTGAGCATTGCCGCGCTGCGGTGTTACTGGGCCGCGACGCCGAGCTGATTGCCCAGGCATTGGGTGATGCCGTTCCTCTGGTGCGTGTCGACACCGTCCAGGCTGCTGTCGAGCACAGTGCAAAGCTGGCGCAGCGGGGCGATGCGGTATTGCTTTCGCCTGCATGCGCCAGCCTGGACATGTTCAAGAATTATGAAGAGCGCGGACGTGTGTTCGCGCAGGCAGTGGAGTGCTTGTCATGATCTTCGGTGTGATCAAGCCTTATCCATCGCCACTGATCAGCGGGCGCGGCATTGACCTCGACTTCCCGATGCTGGTCGGCTGTCTGGCGTTGCTGGGCCTTGGGCTGGTAATGATTACTTCCGCCTCGTCGGAAGTTGCTGCAGTTCAGTCGGGCAACACGCTGTACATGATGACCCGCCACCTGGTTTATCTGTTGATCGGCCTGGGTGCTTGTGGCGTGACCATGATGATCCCGGTCGCCACCTGGCAACGTCTGGGCTGGATGATGCTGCTCGGCGCGTTCGGCTTGTTGCTGCTGGTACTGGTGCCGGGAATCGGGCGCGAGGTGAACGGTTCGATGCGCTGGATCGGTTTCGGCGCGTTCAACGTGCAGCCGTCGGAAATCGCCAAGGTATTCGTGGTGATCTTCCTTGCCGGCTACCTGATCCGTCAGCAGCAGGAAGTTCGCGAAAGCTGGATGGGCTTTTTCAAGCCGTTCATCGTGCTGCTGCCGATGGCCGGGCTGCTGCTCATGGAACCTGACTTCGGTGCGACCGTGGTAATGATGGGCTCGGCGGCAGCCATGCTGTTTCTCGGCGGTGTCGGCCTGTTCCGCTTCTCGCTGATGGTGGTGCTGGCGGTCGCTTCTGTGGTGGTGCTGGTCCAGGCCCAGCCCTACCGGATGGCGCGTCTGACCAACTTTACCGACCCGTGGGCTGACCAGTTCGGTTCCGGTTATCAATTGACCCAGGCGCTGATCGCCTTCGGTCGTGGCGAGTGGTTCGGCGTCGGGCTGGGCAACAGCGTGCAGAAGCAGTTCTATCTGCCGGAAGCGCACACCGACTTCGTGTTCTCGGTGCTTGCAGAAGAGCTGGGCGTGGTGGGTTCGCTGATCACCGTCGCACTGTTTCTGTTTGTCAGTATTCGCGGTATGTACATCGGCATGTGGGCCGAGCGCGCCAAGCAGTTCTTCGGGGCCTACGTGGCCTACGGTCTTTCGTTCCTGTGGATCGGTCAGTTCCTGATCAACATCGGTGTGAACGTTGGTCTGCTGCCGACCAAGGGTCTGACTCTGCCATTCCTCAGCTACGGCGGCAGCTCGCTGGTGATCTGCTGCGCGAGTCTTGGCCTGCTGCTGCGCATCGAGTGGGAATCGCGCAACAACATGGGCAGTGAAGAAGCCGAGTTCAAGGAAAGCGACTTCGCCGAGGAGACGCCCCATGGACGCTAATGTGCTGATCATGGCTGGCGGCACCGGCGGGCATGTATTCCCGGCGCTGGCTTGTGCACGCGAGTTTCAGGCACGTGGCTACAAGGTCCACTGGCTGGGCACGCCACGCGGAATCGAAAACGAACTGGTCCCGCAGGCCGGTTTGACGCTGCACCTGATCAATGTCACCGGGCTGCGTGGCAAAGGCCGGCTGTCGCTGCTCAAGGCGCCGTTCATGTTGCTCAAGGCCCTGATGCAGGCGCGCAAGGTTGTCCGTCAGGTGAAGCCGGTCTGCGTGGTTGGCTTCGGTGGCTATGTCACCGGCCCTGGTGGTCTGGCGGCGAAGCTGGCAGGCGTACCGTTGATCATTCACGAGCAGAACGCCGTTGCCGGTACAGCCAATCGCAGCCTGGCGTCGTTCGCCAGCCGCGTGTGCGAGGCGTTCCCGAACACCTTTGCGGCCTCGTCCAAACGCCGCACCACCGGCAATCCGGTGCGTGTCGAGCTGTTTCTGGAAACACCGCGTCAGACGCTGGCCGGGCGCAAGGCGCGTCTGCTGGTACTGGGCGGCAGTCTGGGCGCGGAGCCATTGAACAAATTGCTGCCCGAGGCGCTGGCCCGGTTGCCTCAGGACATCCAGCCCGAAGTGTTTCATCAGTCGGGCAAGAATCACGACGCAGTCACCGCCGAGCGTTATCGCAACGTGGGCGTCGAGGCGCAGGTTGCGCCATTCATCCAGAACATGGCCCAAGCCTATAGCTGGGCCGATCTGGTGGTCTGCCGCGCAGGCGCATTGACCATCAGCGAACTGGCCGCCGCAGGTCTGCCGTCGTTGCTGATACCGCTGCCCCACGCGATTGATGACCATCAGTCACGTAACGCTGACTATCTGGCTCGCGAAGGCGCAGCCTTCGTCATGCCGCAAGCGACAACTGGCGCCGCCGAGATGGCAGCACGCCTGAAAGAGGTTTTGATGCAACCCGAACAATTGAACAGCATGGCCCGCACAGCACGTAGCCTGGCCAAGCCTGATGCAACCAACACCGTCGTCAACGTCTGCGTGGAGGTGGCTCATGGTTGAGAATCAACGCGCCATGCCGCAACCTGAAATGCGCCGTATCCGTCGCATCCACTTCGTCGGTATCGGCGGCGTCGGTATGTGCGGGATTGCCGAAGTGTTGTTGAACCTGGGCTACGAAGTCTCGGGCTCCGACCTCAAAGGCTCGGCCGTGACCGAGCGTCTGGAATCGTTCGGCGCGCAGATCTTTGTTGGCCATCGCGCCGAGAACACCGTGGGTGCCGACGTACTGGTGGTGTCCAGCGCTGTGAATACTTCCAACCCGGAAGTCGCCACCGCGCTGGAACGCCGTATTCCAGTCGTGCCCCGTGCCGAGATGCTCGCCGAACTGATGCGCTATCGCCACGGCATCGCTGTCGCCGGTACGCACGGCAAGACCACCACCACCAGCCTGATCGCTTCGGTGTTCGCTGCTGGTGGCCTGGACCCGACCTTTGTGATTGGTGGCCGTTTGAACGCCGCGGGCACCAACGCCCAGCTGGGCACCAGCCGTTACCTGATCGCTGAAGCCGATGAAAGCGATGCCAGCTTCCTGCACCTTCAGCCCCTGGTTGCGGTAGTCACCAATATCGACGCCGATCACATGGCGACCTACGAAGGCGACTTCAATAAACTGAAGAAGACCTTTGTCGAGTTCCTGCATAACCTGCCGTTCTATGGCCTGGCGGTCATGTGCATCGACGATCCGGTAGTGCGTGAAATTCTCCCGCAGGTCAAGCGCCCGACGCTGACCTACGGCTTCAGCGAGTCTGCCGACATACGTGCAATCAACGTGCGTCAGGACGGCATGCTGACATTCTTTACCGTACTGCGCCGCGACCGCGAGCCGCTGGATATGTCGGTGAACATGCCCGGCAATCACAACGTACTCAACTCGCTGGCGACCATCGCTATTGCCACCGACGAAGGTGTCAGCGATGAGGCGATCGTGCAGGGCCTTTCGGGGTTCCAGGGCGTCGGTCGTCGCTTCCAGGTGTACGGCGAGTTGCCGGTCGAAGGCGGTAACGTGATGCTGGTCGATGACTATGGTCACCATCCGCGCGAAGTGGCTGCTGTGATCAGCGCCGTACGTGGTGGCTGGCCGGATCGTCGTCTGGTGATGGTCTACCAGCCGCACCGCTTCAGCCGCACCCGTGACTTGTACGACGATTTCGTACAGGTTCTGGCGGACGCCAATGTGTTGCTGCTGATGGAAGTCTACCCGGCGGGTGAAGAACCGATTCCCGGCGCCGACAGCCGCAACCTGTGCCACAGCATTCGTCAGCGCGGTCAGCTGGACCCTATCTACATCGAGCGCGGCGTCGAGCTGGCGCCGCTGGTCAAGCCGCTGCTGCGCGCTGGCGACATTCTCCTGTGCCAAGGCGCTGGCGACATCGGCGGTCTCGCGCCACAACTGCTGAAAAGCCCGCTGTTCGCTGGCGCTAAAGTGGCCCCCACCGAAGGGAAGCTGAAATGACAGCCGTCGCCCAGTCTTCCCTGCGCTCGACGCTCGAGCCGAAAAGCTTCGGCCGTGTCGCCGTGCTCTTCGGTGGCAAGAGTGCTGAACGGGCAGTTTCCCTGAACTCCGGTAATGCGGTGCTCAAGGCGTTGCTCGATGCTGGCGTGGACGCGTTCGGCATCGATGTGGGCGATGACTTCCTGCAGCGACTGGTCAGCGAAAAGATCGACCGTGCCTTCATTGTTCTACACGGGCGAGGCGGCGAAGACGGCACTATGCAAGGCCTGCTGGAATGCCTGGAAATCCCTTATACCGGCAGTGGTGTACTGGCTTCCGCGCTGGCGATGGACAAGTTGCGCACCAAGCAGGTCTGGCAGAGTCTCGGCCTTGCGACGCCCTTGCATGCCGTTCTTGAAAACGAGAGCGATTGTATTTGCGCAGCGACGGAACTGGGCTTCCCTTTGATCGTCAAACCGGCCCATGAAGGTTCAAGTATCGGTATGGCAAAGGTGAACAGCGTCGATGAATTGATCGCCGCCTGGAAAGCCGCCAGTACCTACGATTCGCAAGTATTAGTCGAACAGTGGATTCAGGGACCTGAGTTTACTGTGGCGTCTCTGTGTGGCCAGGTGTTGCCTCCCATTGGCCTGGGCACTCCTCACAGTTTTTATGATTACGATGCCAAGTACCTGGCGTCCGATACTCAGTACCGGATCCCTTGCGGGCTTGGCGATGCGCAGGAACAGGAACTCAAACAACTTGCAGCACGCGCTTGCGACGCCATCGGCATCGCAGGGTGGGCGCGCACGGATGTTATGCAGGACGCACAAGGCAAGTTCTGGTTACTTGAAGTTAACACCGTGCCCGGCATGACCGATCACAGTCTGGTGCCTATGGCTGCGCGTGCTGCAGGTCTGGATTTTCAACAACTGGTGTTGGCGATTCTGGCCGACAGTGTTCAGGCGAGAGGGTAAGGCATGTACGGCGCGTCGGCACGTCCTCAGCCACCTGCACCCGGCCGCAACAAGCCGGTGCCGCGTGGCGCCAGCCGAATGGTGGCCAAGGAGCCTCTGTCGGCGCGCCTGCCCAAGGCCAACTTCAGTGTTCTGAAGCGTCTGCTCTGGCCTGTGTTGCTGGTGGTTCTGGGCTTCGGCACTTATGAGGCAGCGCAACGCCTGCTGCCGTACGCCGACCGCCCGATTACCCGCATCAATGTGCAGGGCGATTTGAGTTACATCAGCCAGCAGGCTGTGCAGCAGCGGATTGCGCCTTATGTGGCGTCGAGCTTTTTCAAGATTGATCTGACCGGCATGCGCACCGAGCTTGAGCAGATGCCCTGGATCGCCCACGCCGAAGTTCGTCGTGTATGGCCGGATCAGGTCGTGATTCGTCTTGAAGAGCAGTTGCCGGTTGCCCGTTGGGGTGATGAAGCGCTGTTGAACAACCAGGGACAGGCTTTCACGCCGCGTGAACTGTCCAATTACGAACATCTTCCCCAGTTGTTCGGCCCGCAGCGGGCCCAGCAACAGGTGATGCAGCAGTATCAGGTGTTGAGTCAGATGTTGCGCCCGCTGGGCTTCTCCATCGTGCGCCTGGAGCTGCGCGAGCGCGGCAGCTGGTTCCTGACAACAGGCGCCGGTAGTGCTGGCCCGGGTATCGAATTGTTGCTTGGACGCGACCACCTCGTCGAAAAAATGCGCCGTTTCATCGCGATTTACGACAAAACGCTGAAAGAACAAATCACGAATATCGCGCGCGTTGACTTGCGTTACTCCAACGGCCTAGCGGTCGGTTGGCGCGAACAGGCAGCGGCAACGACGGATAAACCCGCTGTCGCGAAGAATTGATAAGAGGCAGGACCATGGCAAACGTGCAAAGCGGCAAAATGATCGTCGGGCTGGATATCGGTACCTCCAAGGTGGTGGCACTGGTAGGCGAAGTCGCGGCCGATGGCTCGCTGGAAATCGTGGGTATCGGTACCCATCCCTCCCGCGGCCTGAAGAAGGGCGTGGTAGTGAATATCGAGTCGACCGTGCAGTCGATCCAGCGCGCAATCGAAGAAGCGCAGCTGATGGCGGGTTGCCGTATTCACTCGGCATTTGTCGGCGTTGCAGGCAGCCATATTCGCAGCCTGAACTCGCACGGCATCGTGGCGATTCGTGATCGCGAAGTCAGTTCTGCGGACCTGGAGCGTGTGCTCGATGCTGCTCAGGCGGTGGCCATTCCTGCCGACCAGCGCGTGCTGCACACCCTTCCTCAGGATTACGTGATCGATAACCAGGAAGGCGTGCGCGAGCCTTTGGGCATGTCCGGTGTACGTCTGGAAGCCAAGGTTCACGTCGTGACCTGTGCAGTGAACGCCGCGCAGAACATCGAGAAGTGCGTGCGTCGCTGCGGTCTGGAAGTTGACGACATCATTCTTGAACAACTGGCGTCGGCGTATTCCGTACTTACCGATGACGAGAAAGAGCTGGGCGTGTGCCTGGTGGATATCGGTGGCGGTACGACCGACATCGCGATCTTCACCGAAGGCGCCATTCGTCACACGGCGGTTATCCCGATTGCGGGCGATCAGGTCACCAACGACATCGCCATGGCGTTGCGTACCCCGACCCAGTACGCCGAAGAAATCAAGATTCGCTACGCCTGCGCCCTGGCCAAACTGGCCGGTGCCGGTGAAACCATCAAAGTACCGAGTGTGGGCGACCGTCCACCTCGCGAGCTGTCGCGTCAGGCCCTGGCCGAAGTGGTAGAGCCTCGTTACGACGAGCTGTTCACCCTGATCCAGGCCGAGCTGCGCCGCAGCGGTTACGAAGACCTGATCCCGGCCGGCATCGTGCTGACCGGGGGCACAGCGAAAATGGAAGGTGCGGTCGAACTGGCCGAGGAAATCTTCCACATGCCGGTGCGCCTTGGCGTGCCGCACAGCGTCAAAGGGCTCGCTGATGTCGTGCGCAACCCGATCTACTCGACTGGCGTAGGCCTGTTGATGTACGGGCTGCAAAAGCAGTCGGACGGCATTTCGCTGTCCGGGATGGTCGGCAACAGCAGTTACAGCGACGAAACCAAGGCACCGGTGCTTGAGCGTATCAAGCGTTGGGTGCAGGGCAATTTTTAAGTTTCAACGTTTAAAAGTTTCACAGCTTCAGATTCAGGGCTTCAAAAGCAATATCGGCAGGCAGTAGGCAAAACTAACTAGAAAGCGGAAGGAGAGAGAAATGTTCGAACTCGTAGACAACGTCCCGCAAAGCCCGGTTATCAAAGTTATCGGTGTAGGCGGTGGTGGCGGAAACGCTGTCAATCACATGGTCAAGAGCAACATCGAAGGCGTGGAATTCATCTGCGCCAACACAGATGCTCAAGCGCTGAAAAACATTGGCGCGCGGACCATTCTGCAACTGGGCACCGGCGTGACCAAAGGCCTTGGCGCTGGCGCCAACCCTGAAGTCGGTCGTCAGGCCGCACTGGAAGATCGTGAGCGCATTGCAGAAGTTCTGCAGGGCACCAACATGGTTTTCATCACCACTGGCATGGGCGGCGGTACCGGTACCGGTGCAGCACCGATCATTGCTGAAGTGGCCAAGGAAATGGGTATTCTGACGGTCGCAGTCGTGACCCGTCCGTTCCCGTTCGAAGGTCGCAAGCGTATGCAGATCGCCGATGAAGGCATCCGCATGCTGTCCGAAAGCGTCGACTCGTTGATCACCATCCCCAACGAGAAGCTGCTGACCATCCTGGGTAAAGACGCCAGCCTGCTGTCGGCTTTCGCCAAGGCTGACGATGTACTGGCTGGTGCCGTTCGCGGTATCTCCGACATCATCAAGCGTCCGGGCATGATCAACGTCGACTTCGCCGACGTCCGTACCGTGATGAGCGAAATGGGCATGGCGATGATGGGTACTGGCTGCGCCAGCGGTCCTAACCGTGCACGTGAAGCCACCGAAGCGGCCATTCGCAACCCGTTGCTCGAAGACGTCAACCTGCAGGGCGCTCGCGGCATCCTGGTCAACATCACTGCCGGCCCTGACCTGTCGCTGGGTGAGTACTCTGACGTGGGTAGCATCATCGAAGCGTTCGCTTCCGAGCACGCTATGGTCAAGGTCGGTACGGTTATCGATCCGGACATGCGTGACGAGTTGCACGTGACTGTGGTTGCCACCGGCCTGGGCGCGAAAATCGAGAAGCCGGTCAAGGTCATCGACAACACGCTGCAGACCACCCAGCAGGCTCCTGCCCAGCAGGCGTCGCGTCAGGAAGCACCGTCGGTCAACTACCGCGATCTGGACCGTCCTACCGTGATGCGCAATCAGGCACACGCAGGCGCTACCGCAGCGGCGAAGATGAACCCTAACGATGATCTGGATTACCTGGATATCCCGGCTTTCCTGCGTCGTCAGGCCGATTGATGAAATGTATCAGGGGTATTAGGGTGATTGGTGTTCAGCAAAGGCATGGTCTGCTATCATCGCCAGCCTTTGTTGATACCAGTTCGCAACTTGCGCTGAAGCGGCCCATGCCATGATTAAACAACGCACCCTGAAAAATATTATCCGTGCCACAGGTGTAGGCCTGCACTCCGGGGAGAAGGTTTACCTGACCCTCAAGCCCGCACCTGTGAATACCGGCATTGTGTTTTGCCGAGCTGACCTTGACCCCGTCGTGCAGATCCCTGCGCGTGCGGAAAACGTCGGCGACACCACTCTGTCGACCACTCTGGTCAATGGTGATGTCAAAGTTGACACGGTAGAACACCTGCTCTCGGCCATGGCTGGCCTTGGCATCGATAACGCCTACGTCGAGCTCTCTGCCTCCGAAGTTCCTATCATGGACGGCAGCGCAGGCCCTTTCGTATTCCTGATTCAATCGGCTGGCCTGGAAGAACAGGACGCGCCGAAGAAATTCATCCGCATCCTGCGTGAAGTCACAGTGGAGGAGGGCGGTAAACGCGCTACTTTCGTGCCTTTCGAAGGGTTCAAGGTCAGTTTCGAGATCGATTTCGATCACCCCGTCTTCCGTGATCGCACCCAGAGTGCAAGCGTGGACTTTTCCAGCACTTCCTTCGTGAAGGAAGTCAGCCGTGCCCGGACCTTCGGGTTCATGAGTGACATCGAGTACCTGCGCAAGCACAACCTCGCACTCGGCGGCAGTGTGGAAAACGCCATCGTGGTCGACAAGGACGGCGTACTGAACGAAGACGGCCTGCGTTACGAGGACGAATTCGTCAAACACAAAATCCTCGACGCCATCGGTGACCTTTACCTGCTGGGCAATAGCCTGATTGGTGAGTTCCGGGGCTTCAAATCGGGGCATGCACTGAACAATCGTCTCCTGCGCACGTTGATCGAGCAGAAAGACGCCTGGGAAGTGGTGACTTTCGAGGATGCCAGTACGGCACCTATTTCCTACATGCGCCCTGTCGCGGCTGTGTAGGCAAGCTTTACTCTCTTTCCTTTTGTTCTTTAAAGGCTGCCTTCGGGTGGCCTTTTTTTATTGGCTTCATTGGGAAAGTCAGTTGCGCAGAGGATCTGGCGAAAATCACTCAGACGCTATTTCTTGTCCTTGGCATGGCTGGCCAGCCGCTCAAGTGCGGCCCGCAGCTTGGGATCAGTGATGCCCTCGGCGGTGGCCTGAATGTTCTCGGCGGCAATCGAAGACAGGTCGATGGTGTGCGTGGCCGCTCCACGCGGGGCTTCAGGTGGCTGCACCTTGAAGACAACGCGCGTCAGGTTGATGAATTCGTCGAAGGCCATCAGTTGCCGGTGCAGGCGCTTCTGCTGATAGCGCAGGCGCGTGGCCCAGTGACCATCCGTCACGATCAGCAACAAGGTGCCTTCGCGCCACGAGGCCACACGACAATGCTCGCGCGCGGCTGGTTGCAGCTGACTTTCGAGCAGGCGCTGCAAATGGCTAAGGCGTTCGGCGTGGCGAAATATAGCCTTCAGGGGCTTGGCTTCACGCAGCAGAACCGCGGGCGGGCGGGCGTTCAGAGGACGAAAGGCCATGGTGGAGTGCCTGGTAACAAGATGAACATCTTAACAGAAAGCGTTCTAACGGCTGCTTTTCAGGGCATTTCCGTGCTTTCATATGCAAATCAATGAGTAACTTCCCCGGATTATGGGTTGAAGTGCTTGAAATTGGCCCCATTGTAAACCTGCCCCGTAACAGCGCTGTGCCAGCATCGTGGAATAACGCCACTTTCCTCACCATCGTTTCCGGGTAGAATGCTCGTTCGCATGCGGCCATCTGGGCTGCACGGGCGACTCACGGGGCCGCCCTCCATTCCTATGTGTGGAAGATCCTGTCGATATGTTTGCGCCTTTGTTGAAAAAACTTTTTGGAAGCAAGAACGAGCGTGAAGTAAAACGCATGCTCAAGACGGTACAGATCGTCAATGCCTTCGAAGAGCAAATGGTGGCCCTTTCGGACGAGCAATTGCGCGCCAAGACCGAAGAGTTCAAGGCCCGCATAGCCAAAGGCGAGACCCTGGATCAATTGCTGCCTGAAGCCTTTGCTGTCGCTCGTGAAGCGGGCAAGCGCGTCATGGGCATGCGCCACTTCGACGTTCAGTTGATCGGCGGCATGACCCTGCACGAAGGTCAGATCGCGGAAATGCGTACCGGTGAAGGTAAAACCCTGGTCGGTACGTTGGCTGTGTACCTCAATGCGCTGTCCGGCAAGGGTGTTCACGTAGTCACCGTGAACGACTACCTCGCTCGCCGCGATGCCAACTGGATGCGCCCGTTGTACGAATTCCTCGGTCTGACCGTAGGCATCGTAACGCCATTCCAGCCGCCGGAAGAAAAACGCGCCGCTTACGCTGCCGACATCACCTACGGCACCAATAACGAATACGGCTTCGATTACCTGCGCGACAACATGGCGTTCAGCATGGACGACAAGTTCCAGCGCGAACTCAATTTCGCCGTAATCGACGAAGTCGACTCGATTCTGATCGACGAAGCGCGTACGCCGCTGATCATCTCCGGTCAGGCCGAAGACAGCTCCAAGCTGTACACCGAAATCAACCGCCTGATCCCCAAGCTCGAGCAGCATATCGAGGAAGTGGAAGGCGAAGTCACCAAACCGGGCCACTTCACCGTTGACGAGAAAACCCGTCAGGTTGAGCTGAACGAAGCCGGTCACCAGTTCATCGAGGAAATGCTCACCGAAGTCGGCCTGCTGGCTGAAGGCGAGAGCCTGTACTCGGCGCACAACCTGGGCCTGCTGACTCACGTTTATGCGGGTCTGCGTGCGCACAAACTGTTCAACCGCAACGTCGAGTACATCGTTGCAGACGGTCAGGTTCTGCTGGTCGACGAGCATACCGGCCGTACCATGCCGGGCCGTCGCCTGTCCGAGGGCCTGCATCAGGCCATCGAAGCCAAGGAAAACCTGAACATTCAGGCCGAAAGCCAGACCCTGGCATCGACCACGTTCCAGAACTACTTCCGTCTGTACAACAAACTGTCCGGCATGACCGGTACGGCCGACACCGAAGCGTTCGAATTCCACCAGATCTACAACCTGGCCGTCATGGTCATCCCGCCGAACAAGCCGTTGGCGCGTAAAGATTTCAACGACCTCGTCTATCTGACGGCGGAAGAGAAGTACGCAGCCATCGTTACCGATATCAAGGCCTGCATTGCAGAGAACCGCCCTGTGCTGGTAGGTACGGCGACCATCGAAACCTCGGAACACATGTCCAATCTGCTCAAGCAGGAAGGCATCGATCACAAGGTTCTGAACGCCAAGTTCCACGAAAAAGAAGCAGAAATCATCGCGCAGGCCGGTCGTCCGGGTGCTTTGACCATTGCTACCAACATGGCGGGTCGCGGTACCGACATCCTGTTGGGCGGTAACTGGGAAGTAGAGGTCGCCAATCTGGAAGACCCAACCCCTGAGCAAATTGCACAGATCAAGGCTGACTGGCAGAAACGCCATCAGCAAGTGATCGAAGCGGGTGGCTTGCACGTTATTGCCTCCGAGCGCCACGAATCGCGCCGTATCGACAACCAGCTGCGTGGCCGTGCCGGCCGCCAGGGTGACACCGGTTCCAGCCGCTTCTACCTGTCGCTCGAAGACAGCCTGATGCGTATCTTCGCCTCGGACCGCGTGAAGAATTTCATGAAGGCGCTGGGCATGCAGTCCGGTGAGGCTATCGAGCACCGCATGGTGACCAACGCCATCGAAAAAGCGCAGCGCAAAGTGGAAGGTCGCAACTTCGACATCCGCAAGCAATTGCTCGAGTTCGATGACGTGGCCAACGAGCAGCGCAAAGTGATCTATCACATGCGTAACACGCTGCTGGCTGCCGAGAACATTGGTGAGACCATCGCTGACTTCCGTGAGGAAGTGCTCAATAATCTCATCAGTCAGCATATTCCGCCGCAATCCCTGCCGGAGCAGTGGAACGTTGCCGGTCTGGAAGCCGCGCTGAACACCGACTTTGCCGTCAAACTGCCCGTCCAGCAGTGGCTGGACGAAGACGACAACCTGCACGAAGACAGCCTGCGCGAAAAAATCATGGCGCAGTTGCTGGTGGCGTACAACGAGAAGGAAGACCAGGCCAGCGCCGAAGCCCTGCGTTCCTTCGAGAAGCAGATCCTCCTGCGCGTGCTGGACGACCTGTGGAAAGATCACCTGTCGACCATGGACCACCTGCGTCACGGTATCCACCTGCGCGGCTACGCTCAGAAGAACCCGAAGCAGGAATACAAGCGCGAGTCCTTCACGCTGTTCCAGGAGCTGCTGGATTCGATCAAGCGCGACACCATCCGTGTACTTTCGCATGTTCAGGTTCGTCGCGAAGATCCAGAGGAAGAAGAGGCGCGCCTGCGTCAGGAAGCCGAAGAACTGGCCAGTCGTATGCAGTTCGAACACGCTCCTGCGCCGGGCATCGACCAGCCGCTGCCGGATGAAGAGGGTGGCGAAGCGCCTGTAGCCGTCGCATCCGAGCCGGTCCGCAACGACCAGAAACTGGGTCGCAACGAGCTGTGCTGGTGTGGTTCGGGCAAGAAATTCAAACACTGTCACGGCCAGATCAACTAGGCCTTTGACTGTGTAATACCTGCGCCGCGACCGGCTTGCCCGTCGCGGCGTTTTTTCATTGATCGCCGTACCGATGCGGACGGCGCCATACTCCTTGAGGAGCACCCCGATGGCTGTTGGTCTTGGTCCTTTGCCTGCGTTGCACCCGGTTCCCGGTTTTGAACTTGGCATTTCTTCTGCCGGCATCAAACGCCCAGGGCGCAAGGATGTTGTGGTCATGCGCTGTGCCGAAGGCTCCAGCGTTGCCGGTGTATTCACCTTGAATGCGTTCTGCGCCGCGCCAGTCATCCTGGCCAGGCAGCGCGTTCAGGGCACGGTGCGTTATTTGCTGACCAACACCGGCAATGCCAACGCAGGCACGGGCGAACCAGGTCTGGTTGCTGCGCGACGTACTTGCGAAAAGCTGGCGCAACTGACTGGCGTCGACGCATCAGCAGTGCTGCCTTACTCAACGGGTGTGATCGGCGAGCCGTTGCCTGTGGAAAAAATCGAAGGCGCGCTGCAAGCCGCGCTTGATGATCTGTCTGTGGATAACTGGGCCGCTGCGGCGACCGGCATCATGACCACCGACACCCTGCCCAAAGGCGCGAGCCGTCAGTTCACCCACGATGGCGTAACCATCACAGTAACCGGCATCAGCAAAGGCGCAGGCATGATTCGCCCGAACATGGCGACCATGCTTGGCTACATCGCCACCGACGCCAAAGTGTCGCAGAGCGTACTGCAGGACCTGATTCGCGACGGAGCCAACAAATCCTTCAATCGCATCACTATCGATGGCGATACCTCGACCAACGATTGCTGCATGCTGATTGCCACCGGTCAGGCTGATCTGCCCGAGATCACCGAGGCCAAGGGCCCGTTGTTCGACGCGTTGAAGAAAGCCGTGTTCGACGTGTGCATGGATGTCGCTCAGGCCATCGTGCGTGATGGCGAAGGTGCGACCAAGTTCGTGACGGTAGAAGTCAACGGTGGCGGCAATCATCAGGAGTGCCTGGACGTCGGTTATGCCGTGGCCCACTCGCCGCTGATCAAGACCGCGCTGTTCGCCTCCGATCCGAACTGGGGGCGTATTCTGGCGGCTGTCGGCCGCGCTGGCGTGCCGGACCTGGACGTGAGCAAGATCGACGTATTCCTGGGCGGCGTATGCATTGCCAGCCAGGGCTGCCGCGCCACGACCTACACCGAAGAGCAGGGCTCGGCGGTAATGGCCGAAGAAGAAATCACCATTCGTATCGAGCTGGGTCGCGGTGATTGCAGCGAAACCATCTGGACTACCGACCTTTCTCACGAATACGTGAAGATCAACGCGGAATATCGCACCTGATTCAATGCCCGGCGCGCGGGCATCCCGCCTTCGCGCCGGGCTCAATGGAGCTGAACCATGAGCCTGCATCTGATTATCGGCGACAAACGCTATTCCTCCTGGTCGCTGCGTCCCTGGCTGGTGCTGGAAATGACCGGTGCTGCGTTCACCGATCAAGTCATCCGCCTGAACCTGCCGGACACCCGCGAGAATATTCTCAAGTATTCGCCGACCGGCAAGGTGCCTGCGCTTCAGTGTGAGCACGGCACGATCATCGATTCGCTGGCGATCTGTGAATATCTGGTCGAGCGCTTCCCGGACGTCGAGCTGTGGCCGCGTGACACCGCCGCGCGTGCCCAGGCCCGTTCGGCGTGCGCGCAGATGCACAGCGGCTTCGTCAATCTGCGCTCGAACATGCCAATGGACCTGCGTCAGGATAAGGCGCTGGAAGTGATCACCGTCGACACCCAGAACGATATCGACCGCATTGTCGAGCTGTGGGCCGAATGTCGCGCTGCCGCCGCCGAAAGTGGTCCTTTTCTGTTTGGCAAGCCGAGCATTGCTGATGCGTTCTTCGCACCGGTGGCTATTCGTCTGCGCGGCTATCACGTCCAGTTGCCGGCAGAGGCACTGGCGTATATCGAAACCATCTACCAGTGGCCCGCTTTCAAGCGCTGGCAGCAGGCCGGTCTGCAGGAGTCCTGATCGTGAAACGAGTTCATGTGGCTGCCGCCGTCATTCGTGGCGCTGACGGCAGTGTATTGATTGCCCGACGTGCCGACACTCAGCATCAAGGTGGCCTCTGGGAGTTTCCCGGCGGCAAGGTCGAAGAGGGTGAGACCGTCCAGGCCGCACTCGCACGTGAACTCCAGGAAGAGTTGGGGATTCAGGTCACGGCAGCGCGCCCATTGATCAAGGTCTGTCACGACTATGCGGACAAGCAGGTATTGCTGGATGTCTGGGAAGTTTCGGCATTTACCGGCGAGCCGCATGGTGCTGAAGGGCAGCCACTGGTCTGGGCGGCTCCGCGAGAGCTGCCTGACTACGACTTTCCGGCCGCCAACCAGCCAATTGTCGCCGCGGCACGTTTGCCCGGCGAGTATCTGATCACGCCTGACGGGCTGGACAATATCGAGCTGTTGCGCGGTATGCAGAAAGCCATCGCAGGCGGCATCAAACTGGTCCAGTTGCGTGCGCCGGGTGGTTACGACCCCAAGTACCGTGACCTGGCCGTGGATGCGGCGGGTCTGTGTGCCGGCAAGGCGCAGCTCATGCTCAAAGGGCCTCTGGAGTGGCTGGGCGACTTTCCGTCCGCCGGTTGGCACCTGACGGCGGAGCAATTGCGCAAGTACGCCAGTCGTGGACGTCCGTTCCCTGAGAACCGCTGGCTGGCTGCTTCCTGCCATAACGCCGAAGAGCTGGCCCTGGCCGAACAGATGGGCGTGGATTTCGTCACCCTGTCACCGGTTCAGCCCACCCTGACTCATCCCGATGCACAGCCGCTGGGTTGGGAGCAGGCCATCCGATTGATAGCAGGTTTCAACAAGCCCGTCTTTCTGCTGGGCGGCGTAGGCCCTGCGCTGCGCCAACAGGCCTGGGAAAGCGGCGCACAGGGCGTGGCCGGGATCCGCGCGTTCTGGCCTGACGAGATCGTCTGAGTTGCTACAGAGGACGCAGAGCGTCCTGAACGGCATGCCGACGCGAAGCATCGCACGATAGTCGCGTAGAGCGTCATGAAAATGCATTACACCGCGGGGGGAGCGATAAGCCTCGTGGCGCCGATCAAACCGGCTTGGGCGCGGGCTGCCAGAGTATTTCCGCGATGCCCTGTCTTCTGGCGATCAACCGAGCTGCGACGAACAACAAATCCGACAGCCTGTTGATATACGCCAGCCCGGCGCCTTCCAGTGGCTCGACCGCGTTCAGATGCTGGCAACGGCGTTCGGCACTGCGCGCCAGGCTGCGGCAGATGTGCGCTTGAGCGATCAGCGAAGAGCCGCCTGGCAAGATGAAATTTTCCAGCGGCCCCAGCTCTTCATTCCACACATCGATTGCCGCTTCCAGCCGCTCGACCTCCGCGCCATTCAGGGCTTTGTAAGTCGGCATCGCCAGTTCGCCCCCCAGATCGAACAGTCGATGCTGGCAAGGCGCGAGCACCTCGATCACTTCGTTGAGGGCCGGCACGCTTCTGGCCTCATCGATCAGTCCGGCCAGCAACAGGCCGAGCTGGCTGTTGAGCGTATCGACCTCACCAATGGCCTCGACGCGCGGATGATCCTTGGACACCCGTCGACCGTCGCCCAGACCGGTCTCTCCGGCATCACCGGTGCGTGTGTAAATCTTCGACAAACGAAAGCCCATTGCTGCGATTCCTGATCAAGACTTGGAAATAACCTGCTGCTGAACGCTTACCTGGTTGGCCACCAGCGGTAGACGCAGTGTAAAGCAGGTGCCTGTGCCGAGAGAGGAATGCACCTCCATCTGGCCTTTATGATTATTGGTAACAATGAAGTACGACACCGAAAGACCCAGCCCGGTGCCCTGGCCAATTTCCTTGGTGGTAAAGAACGGTTCGAAAGTACGCTTGCGGACGTTTTCGGACATGCCGATGCCGTTGTCCTCCACCTGAATTTCGGCCCAGGGCGGGTTGAGACGGGTACGCAGGATGATGCGTCCAGGCTCCTCGCTCTCCGGGCGCTGGTGAATGGCCTGGGCGGCGTTCTTCAGCAGGTTCAGCAGCACCTGCTCCAGTTCGTTGGCGATGCACGGTACCGGACCCAGTTCCGGGTCGAACTGACGGATGATGTGCTGGCCCTTGAAGTCGAAACCGACGGTAAGGTCAAAATCGTTGCTGGCAATTTCCACAGCCTGATCGATCAACGCCGGCAAGTCGCAGGCTGACAGCTGACGACTGCTCAAGCGGCTGAAATTGAGCATGTGGCTGACAATCTTTGCTGCCCTGGCCCCCGCTTGCTGGATGCCATCGAGCAGTTTTGGTACTTCGCGGCTTTCCAGGTAATGATTGACCTGTGCCAGGTCTACACCATCGGCTTCGGCCTGCTCAATGTTCTTCGGCAGTTCCGGAGACAGACGCCGCCTGATGTTCTGCACGTTGTGCAGGATGGCGCCCAGCGGGTTGTTGATCTCGTGGGCCATGCCCGCGGCCAGACCGCCGACAGACAACATCTTCTCCGACTGCACCATCATTTCTTCCAGCGATATACGCTGGGTGATGTCATCGATACGGATCACCACGCCACGCCCGGCATCGCCGGTCAGCGGGTAGAACGTCAGCGCGTAGTGGCGCGACTCGTCGTTTTTGATCCAGGTCACGCGCTCGATCTTGGTCACGCTGTGGCGCTCGACGGTGTGCTTGATTTGCGGCAGAAACGAGCGCATCGGTTCGAAGGCCAGAAAGATCGGCTGGTTCAACGCTTCGTCCAGCGTGGTTCCGGACAGCGCTGTTGCCTCCTGATTCCACTGGGTGACATACAGCTGCTCGTCCAGCGCGATCATCGCCGAGGGCATCGAATCGATGATGCTGTTGAGGTAGTTCTGAAAACCGGTAAGCTTCTTCTCGATCTTGCTGCGCACCTGAACTTCCAGTTCCAGTTTGCGGTTGGTATGGCGGGTTTCCTCGGCCAGTCCCTGTGCCTGATCGTAAGCTTCCTGGGAATCATCCCGAGCGCGCTTGAGTTGTTGCTCACGCGCTTCGATGCGCGACAGCATGGTATTGAACGCTTCGGCCAGACTGCCGATTTCATCCTCGTTGCCAGGCTCTGCGCGCAGTGCGTAGTTTTCTTCGCGGGTGACCTGCCGCGACAGTTCTTCCAGCTGATAAATGGGCTCTGTAATCAAGCGCCGGATCTGCCGTGCCACCACCAGCCACAGCAACACGCTGAACACCAGAATGCCCAGACTCGCGGTCAGCGTGCCGGTGTAGAACGCGGGAGGCAGCTCGCTGCTGGCAACCAGCAACATGTGCCCGGGCGGTTCGTCGCCTTTCGGTACGGTGATGACCTGCGTGCTGCGAAACTCGGTAAGCCGCCAGCTTTCGAGGTCCTTGTAGTGCCTGGGCAGTTGCAGGCCCTCGCCCTGTTGCATCTGCTCAAGTCGTTCTCCGTCGCTGTCATATATGGCCGCTGCACGTAGCGGGCCGTAGCTTTTGAGTTCCTTGAGCAAGGCACGTGCATCGGCAGGCGAGTTCAAGGCGCGCTCGTTGAGATTGGCGCTGCTGATCAGACGGCCAATGGTCTGCAGGGCCTGCGGGGCCATCGCTTCCTGAGAGATGTAATAAGCCGCGCTGATGAAGGTCAGGTTCGCAACCAGCAGCACGGTGGTCATCAGGACCAGCAGGGCGGCCAGCAGTTTCTGACCTACCGGCAGGTTTTCCAGGCGTTGGCGCAAAGGCATTGGGCAAGTCGCAGTGACGTGTGATGCGAGCAGGGTAGCGCGCGCTAGTCAGTACGCAAACCCTTGTGTGCCAGATGTGCTGTCAGACGTGTCTGCAATTGCTGCAGGTGTGCTGCCGGACAGCGATGACGCACGGCTGCCGCACACGCGTAACCCAGCAGGTAGCTGATTTCGGTGCGTCGCCCGTGAAGCACGTCCTGATACATGGATGAGTAATTGGCTGCCGTTGCATGAATGACCCGCAGCACTTCAGCATGCAAGTCATGCGCTGCCGCTGGCTGGCCGCAGCGGCCCAGCAAATCGCTCAGCTCGGCACACAGTGTAGCGACCTCGCAGGCGTGCTCGAGCAGGCCGCCATTGCGGCAGTCGTGCAGCACCGTCAGCGGGTTGATTGCACAGTTGAGCGCCAGCTTGCGCCACAGGCGAGTCTGGATGTCCGGCGTCCATTCATGGGGAATTGCACTGTCGTGTAAGTCCTGCAGAAGTGAGGGGGCTACCGGGTTCGATACATCGCCCAGCCAGGTGAAACCGTGGCCTGCGAACCTGACACGCCAGTCCGACTCCAGAAACGCGCCTTCGGTGCTGGAGGCGAACAGGCAGCGGATATGGGGAATTCCTGCAGCCACAGCGTCCTGACTGCCCAAGCCGTTTTGTAGCAGGATGACGTCTGCACGAGCCGCCAGACGCGGTGCCAACTGCGCAACAGCATGCTCAGCGTCGTAGGCCTTGCAGGCTACCAGCAGCCGCTCGATGGGTTGTTGATGTTCGGCGGTCTGTGCTTCGACCGAGTACGTATGGGCGATATCGTTTTCGACCAGTGTCACGCAACCGCCGCTGGCGTTATACGCCGCCAGCCGTTCAGCATTGCGAAGAATCAACCGCACCGGCAGGCCTGCGCGCGCCAGTCGCGCCGCCCACAGAGTGCCCAGACTTCCCGCGCCGAGAACATGCCATGTCAGCGCCATCAGTGAGGCACGTTAAGGCGTTGAAGCGGTCTGCTGAAGGTGAAAACAAGGATGTGCATGAAAGGCTCACAGTGAATGCAGGAAAAGTCTCGTTATAATGAGCGTTCTTTCAAACCGTCAAGTCACGCGTGCCCGAATCGTGCGCACGCCGTTTATCTGGAGAACATACATGCCCTCGTTCGACGTAGTGTCCGAATTGGATAAACACGAAGTCACGAATGCCGTCGACAATGCCATCAAAGAGCTGGACCGTCGCTATGACCTCAAAGGCAAAGGTACTTTCGAGTTCAAGGAACTGACCGTCACGCTGACCGCAGAAGCAGACTTCCAGCTGGAGGCCATGGTCGAAATCCTCAAGCTGGCGCTGGTCAAACGCAAGATCGACGCAAAATGCCTCGAGATCAAGGATGCCTACGCTTCCGGCAAATTGATGAAGCAGGAAGTCACCCTGCGCGAAGGCATCGACAAGGAACTGGCGAAAAAAATCGTCGCCCATATCAAAGAGGCCAAACTCAAGGTCCAGGCCGCCATTCAGGGCGAGCAGGTGCGGGTTACCGGCAAGAAACGCGACGACCTGCAAGAAGCCATCGCAGCGCTGCGTGCCTACGATTCAGGCATGCCGTTGCAATTCAACAACTTCCGCGACTGATCATTGCATTGAAAGCCGGGGAACCCTGCGTTCCCCGGCCAGTCCGAATCGCCCTGAGCATTGAAATGACGGCAGGCCGCCGTGGTTTTGATCGCAGTTCGTGACGAGTAAGGAGATAACGATGGATTTAAACGCAGAAGTCGGTCATCTGTGGCAAGCGTCGCAGGCCTGGATTCCGATGATCATGGAGTACGGCAGCCGCTTGCTGCTGGCAGTCGTAACGCTGTGTGTGGGCTGGTGGCTGATCAACCGGCTGACCGGCAAGCTTGGTGCGTTGCTGGCGTTGCGAAACGCCGACCTGGCCTTGCAGGGCTTCGTCAGCAACCTGGCGAACATCATTCTGAAAATCCTGCTGGTGGTCAGCGTCGCGTCGATGATCGGCGTCGAAACCACCTCGTTCGTGGCCGCTATCGGTGCGGCTGGCCTGGCGATCGGTCTGGCATTACAAGGCAGCCTGGCGAATTTTGCGGGTGGTGTGCTGATTCTGTTGTTCCGCCCGTTCCGTATCGGTGACTGGATCGAAGCCCAGGGTGTGTCGGGAACCGTCGACAACATCCAGATCTTCCACACCGTGCTGCGCACCGGCGACAACCGTACGGTGATCATTCCCAACGGCAACCTGTCCAATGGGATCATCACCAACACCAACCGTCAGCCAACCCGCAAGATCACCTTCGACATCGGCGTCAGCCACGACGCAGATCTGAGGAAAGCGTTGCAGGTCCTGCTGGACATGGCAGACGACCCACGCGTACTCAAGGACCCGGCCCCACAGGCCGTGGTGGCAGCGCTGGGGGAGAACGCAATTACCTTGTCCCTGCGCGTCTGGACCAGCAGTGGCGACATGGGCGACGTGACGTCGATGTTCAACATCGAAGCACGCGACCGCTTGAAGGACGCAGGCATCGAGATTCCACTGCCGCAACGGATTGTGCGGGTGGTTCAGGAATAGTGGTTTGTGCGGTATGACAAAGCCCTGGCTCGTGAGAGTCGGGGCTTTTCTTTATCTGCAGGTTCAGGAAAAGGCTATTTTCATGATTGATGATTGTCTGCCTTCAGCGATGCCCGGGCGCTTTACCGTCTGTTGATACGAACATGCCTTTCAGCTCTCCGGCACAAAAAGTACGTTATTTACTGTAAATGTAACCGTCGTCCTCATCTTCCTCGTCGATATCTTTGAGTTTTTCTTGATGAGGCACCGGGTAAAGACCCAGTACAGCCGCTACTCCCGCAGATATGCCCATGAGGAATGGGGTCGGCTCGGGATACTGCGAAAGTTTCCGATCGGGATCCTCTGTGGGATTAACGCCGCTGCCAGCGGGGAGCTTCATTATCTTCATACCATCAGCGGTGAGAATGCAGCGAGGCGGGACTATCTTGCCTTCAAACATTTCCACTATTTCGGCGTTGGGTAAGGGGGTGAGCGGCTCACTGACCTGTGCACCCGATTCGCTATGCGTGAACAAGAACTTCTCGCCGCTTTTCTCGATACGAATCCTTGGCTGATTCTTGGGCTTTGTGGCGTAGTCACCAATCAACTCGTCACACGGGGACACTGACTCTTGCGCACAGCCCGCTAATAGAACCATCCCAGCGACTAAATGCATCCCTACGACGGCCTGACAAAAACGCGTGTACATGTTTCTTCCTTGTTCCAATTGAGGGGGCAGTTCCATGTTGTTTCCTGTACTTGCGCTGCATGACCTGATCACGAAATATCCTAAATCACTCGCACATTCATGGCGTGGCTGGCCACACCCTGACAGCCGCACGCCAGTCGGTGGCCGTGCAGGACCACCGGTATGCCGTTCAGTTTTCGGGTGGGGTTGCCCTCGATAAAGGCGAACTCACCTGCATGAAGCGGGCAGGTGGCTTTGTCGCCCAGTACGGCCGGAGGCTTGCCGTTGATTGTGTGAGTGCGTGCCAATTGGCAGGAGACCACTCGGCCACCACTGCTGGTGGCGTCGCCCAGGCAGACCGGATAACTCACTCTGCGGGTGCCCCGCCGGTTGGCGAGCCGAAGGTAAACGGATCTGCGCCGCGGTTCTGGCTGTTCTTCGCTTTACGGGCTTCATCGGGCGGGCGGACCATTTGTACGGTCAGGTTGCCATCGGTGCCGGCGTAGACCACGGCGCTGACACCGCCATCCTTGTAACTGGCGATGGTAGCCAGATTGATCTCGACCAATGCACCGCTGACCCCGGTATTACCCAGACGGCGACCGATGTCGTAACCCTCTTCGACGTTGCCCAGCTCAAGACCGTGGCCGTCCTTGTTCAGGTCGTGCAGGGCATTGTTGAGGGCAATTTCCGCTTCAGGGTTGTTGGTGCTGTCGTAGAACACCCGCACAGGTTTCTGACCCTCAGGCAGTGTGTCTAGTGCCTTTACCCAGGCGGCTTGCAAGGCTTTGGCTTGCAAGGCAGGTTTCAGGCGCTTGCCGTTTTCATCCTGCATCAGAGCCTTGATTGGCCGATGCAGGTAGCCAAGCACCGGCGCAGCGTCGAACTCCTTGACCTGATGCTGACCCCAGCGAATAGGTAACCAAGGGGAGGGCTCGAAATTGCCGGGGCCGCGATTGCTAATGGTTTTCCAGAGGGTGGGGAGCTGGGATTGCCAGTAGGCGGTGGACATGGTTCCGGGGGCGTAGGGGGTTTCAACGCCTTTCGCTTTCTCGGCAGTTTCGTACCAGTCCATAAATGCTTTGTCCCGATCCCAGTAGAAAGCCCAAAGCTTGCCTAGATCGGTATCTTTGCTCTGGTTGTCCTCTGGCTCGTTTGTCGCATAGGGACGAATATATCGATCTACCCTGTCAGAGCGGGTGACCAGCAGGCCTGTCATGCTTTCAAATACCGTTGGTACTACTTGAGTATTTTTCTGCAGGCCAGGAGTGCCACGTTTGCGATATATGTTCCGCGTGACGTCCCCGTCCTCGCTTGCGATCAGTGCTTGCGGAACTTTAGGATTAGCCTCAAAAAACTGAAACAGGCGCTCGATCATGCTTTGTGCGTAGTTGGTGCTCTCATCGTTTTGCCAGAGAAGCTGGGTGACACCTAAGGTCGCTGCATTCCGGCCAGAGTTGATCAGGTTCGCTGCACGGTAGGGCTTTTCGTAAGGGTTCGGAGGGCCTAAAGCAAAGGCTGGAATTGGCCAATAGGCTACTGACTCTCCTGCGGAATGCTGAAAAGCCACCCGAGTATTAATATCCGCTGTAGTTTCTCGCGAGCTCAATGATGGGTTATAGGCTTTAGAGTCCGACGGAAATATCGATGAGAAATTGTTGCTTTTTTTAGCAATTTCTCGCCAGACAGACGATTGATGCCAGTCATTGACTGCAAGGCCTACGCCTCGTATTTCTAGTGAGTATGTTCGTGCTTGCGCAGTCTGCTGTTCTGAGTTCTTAGCAATAATCTCGGATTTATAAGCCGCCAGTTCGTGCTTTTCATTGGCAATAGCTTTGCCCCACCAATGCCCGCTGTAGCTGAGCAGAACCGCACCTAGAATCCCTGCAATACCCCAGCGGGTAACCGAGTTTATGTCACGAAGTTCCATGTTGTTTTCCTGTGCGTTGAGATAGACCATCAGAACGAAGCCGAGCCATAGCGCGAGCATTACTCCGGTTATCCAGACATAAAGCTTAAGTTTTGGACGAAGCGTTGATTTTTGCCGTTTGTCTGTCACTGGTTACCTCCACTTTTCATTGAGGCCTGAACTAAGGGAGGAGGGACCAGAGATACTACGCTCGCAGGTGGAAAGATTCCTTTTTGATAATACTCATGGCTGGCCTTCACGAGTGCCTGAGCTTCAGCGCTAAGATTTTCCCAGCCAGGTAATTCAGTGGTGCTAAGAAACTGCCTTACATCCATCTTCCAATCCGCAATCGCCACCAGCACATCACGCATTGCTGGATCGTCCAAGCATTTCGCCTGACCAATCGCGATATCCATCGCCGTTACCCATTGATGGTTTTCCGGGCTTCGCAACAGACCCGAGTGATAGCTATTGAAGTCCAGCACCTCGGTCGAATTGCTTTCATCCATGAACTCACGTATTTCGTCCGGCGTGTCCTCTCGTAGTATTTCGTAGGTATCCGAAGGCTTCGGTGCGCCGTCGCCTGTCAATCTTCGTTTGCGTATTATGCGGGTCTGTTGACCTGGCGCTTTGCCCATATTCCATTCTACGAGCTCTCGCTCCAGATCTATCGATCCAGTGTGGTTGCGCACAAAGTGCCATCTGAGCTTGGCTCTTGGATTGCCTACGGCAGAGGCTTTGTTTGCATCGTCAGGTCTGTCGAGACCCGATTCGGTCGGCTTACCCTTTATTTCCTCCCCGCCAAACATATAGGGGGCGTGTGGTGGGTACAGTTGTTCAGCGTTGATCAGTATCCGATGCCCTTCTTCAGTAGGGCCTTTCGAAAGGAGGCCTGCGAACCAACTGTCGCCGGCATAACGAGATTCGTTTTTGGCGCGCAACAGGTCATAGCCTGGAGGCTTTCCAACCATGACCGGCGACCCGTCACGGTGGCGTTTGGTCCACATGCGTTGATAAAAGCGCACGGCTTTCAATTCAGCCATGGGGTTGCGATCGCTATCCTTACCGTGCGTATCCCACACCCCAAACGTACCGATGCCTCTGACGTCATCCAGCGCGACGGTGGTGTCGTCCGGGCAGAAATACAGGTACACCTTGCCGCGGTTATCGCGCTCGGGAAATACCGTCATGTTACGGTCACTGTCCAGGCGCGTCCCTTGTATTGGTGACCACTGTGGGCCGCTTCTTCCGCAGTAGGTTGCAGGATTGCACAGGTCCGACAGCGGCGGCTGGGTGTGGGGTGCCTGAGTCACCTGTGCCACGATGCGGGTCAGTGTGGTTAGCGTGTCTTGATCTTTGGGGGTGACTTCCGGGAACAGGCAGTAGGGTGTGTCGACCATGATGATTGTGTCCGCGCAACGATGCCCTCCGTCGACCAGCAGCGCTTGCGCCAGCAGGGTGATCAACGTGCCCTGGCTATGCGCCATGATCGTGATGGTTTCGTCGGGAGACACCCGGCGTATCTCCTTGACCATCATCGCGAGCCGATGAGCAGCCAGCACGTAATAACGTCGATGTGGGTTATCCCCCATAAAATGGGTATTGGGCAGCGTGAGTCGGGCAATCTTAAGGCGCATGGTCAGTGGCAGGCCCTTGTCATACATTTCCAGCAGGTTATTGGTGGCATTGACAAAATAACCACCGGCCTTGCCAAAATGGCGATCCAGGCGATTGCCCTGTATGTCTTGATACTGGTCGCGCAGTTTTGTGGGGTTGTTGTTCTTGTCTCGACTGATTTCGCTAGGGTCGGCCCGATATCCCCAATAAAAAGGAATCAGCAGGCTGCGAGTTTTCGGGTCTTCTGCATCGCGTCTGTAAAGATGGGTGTCTGGGTCGTCGAGTAGCTGTTTATCTCGATCTCCCAGCGGTTGCTTGGCTCTGAGTTTTTTCTTCGCAACGTCGTATTCAGCCCCATACCGTCCCGCCACCAAATCCGGCCGATCCAGCCGCTCATTCACCCCCTGACACAACCCGCTCTCCACCATGCTGTATGACGCCCCTGGGTCATTCACACCGTGCAGAAAGATCACTACGCCGGGCAAATCGCCGGGCACTTCCATTTTGCAGGTGGTATTGAGGTTGGGGATCAGGCGTGTGTTGCCTTGGGCAACGGCGTATTCATCGGCACCGTTCATTGGGCACCTCCTTTCGGTGTGCCGCTGCGCAGTGCCGATACTTGCGCCTGATGCATCATTTCGCGTTCCACGCGCTCGGTCAGTCCGTCTGCGTTCGTCATTCCTTTCACCAGGCTGCCATCTTCCAGTTTGATTTCATACGAGTGATCGGCTGCTGCCCGCGGGCTTTGTTCGCTGTGGCCGGGGTAGTGGAAGGTGACCTGCTGGGCGGCGGGGTCGCGGCCGAAAGAGGGGATCGCAGCGCTGTCGGTCTTGGGGCCGATCCAGTCGTGTTCGCTGGCGTGCACGGTGACTTTGCCTTGCGAGCCGATCTCGACGCCGCCGCCAATCTTGATGTAACTGCCGTCATCGGCGACCAGGCGGATGGTCGGCGCGGTGATGACCACTTCGCCTTCGACGGCCGAGACATGCAGGTTTTTCTGGGCATTGAGAGCGATGTCGTCTTCCTGGGCCTGCACCAGCACTTTGCCGCGGTTGGCGATGGCGCTGATGCCAGCGTCCTGGGCGAAGGCTGACAGCCCTTTGCCCGCTTGCAGGTGCATGGCCGCGCCGCTGGTCAATTGCAGGTTGTTCTGCGCGGTGGTGTCGTGATGTTCACCGGCATAGTGAACCTGCGAGCGCGGCGTGGCGCTGGCAATACCTGCTGCTGCGGTCATGGCCAGTACCGGGTCGCCCAGGCCGTTGCTGTCCGGCGCGGGCCATTGATTCAGCGACTGACGCAAGGCGTCGATGCCTTGAACATCCACGGCATGACCGCCGCGCGCGGCAGCGGTTTCGCCGAGGGATTTGAACAACTCGCCGCACTCGGCCAGCAGTTTGAGCAGCTCTTCGCGATCCAGCTGTGAGCCTTTTGCGTCGGTACGCGCATAGGTGGTCAGCAACATGCCTTGCGCGGCACGCAGGGCGATGGCGGCATCGGTGCGCAGTTCTGCGCCGTTGCCGCGTGGCTGAGCGGTGCCGTCAGTACGCGGATCGGTCAGTTTGCCCAGGTTGAGGGCGGTGGCCTGATGGGTCGTGCCCATGCGAGCGCGCAGCGAGCCCGGCGTGTCATCGAACAGCAGTTCGTTGAAGCCGCTGCCTTTGTGTTCCTGGGTGCGGATCCCCGACAGCGTGCGGTTGCCGGGCAGCCCCGAGGCCTTGCTGAAGCGTGGCGGCAGATTAATGTTGTTGTAGAGCACCGACGTCACCAGAGGCCGGTCGATATCGCCCGCCAGAAAGGTCACCAGCACTTCCTGGCCGATGCGGGGCATGAACTGATGCCCGAAGCCGCTACCGGCACTGGGCATCGCCACTCTTAACCAGGTGGTGCCTTGCGGCAGGCTGTCGCCGCGCTGCCAGTGGAACCTGACCTGTATCCGCGCCAGTTCATCAGTGAACACTTCCTCACCTTCCGGCCCGACCACGATGGCGCTCAGAGGGCCCGGAATGCTCGGGCGCGGGACGGTGATCGGATGACGGTAGGGGATTTTGTGGCGAATGCACACGAACTCGTTTGTGTAGCCCGCGTCTTCGTCTGACAGGTAATTGTTGCTGCCCTCATGCTTGACCGTTATCAGCAGAAAACTGCGATCTTCAGCAGAGCCGCGATCATGATCAAAATGCTGGGTCAGCTCAAAGGTGTGGCCAGGGTACATGGCGCGGCAGTTACTGTTGCCGGTGAATGTCTTGCCCTGAACTTCAATGGCCTCCAGACGCTGACGTACCAGGCGTTCACCGTCATTGAAGGTGCCGTGGCTGTAGTGATCGAGCACGTCATACACTTCATACGAGTCGACGTTGCCCTGCTCGTTGAGACTCGGCATGCCAACCGGCAGCGAATTGCGCGGCTGCTTGTAGTCGAATGTCTGAATGGACATGCGCCCCGATTGCAGACGTCGATGGCTGCGCCATTCGGTAATCGAGTCCGCTGTCTCGGTAACGGATGCGCTGTGATAACGAATGCTTGGCTGTTGCGGCAGGGGCGAGAGGTCACGCGAGTGATCAAGAATGATCAGCGTGTGCTTTTCCTGATTGTGATCGAAATAGAAGAACAGGCCTTCGTGTTCCAGCAACCTCAATACAAAGGTCAGATCGCTTTCACGGTACTGGGTGATGTAACTGTGCGTCTTGAGTGGCTGGCTGAGTTGAAACTCGAAGTCGGGCAATGCGCCGTAGGCTGCAAATACCGTTCGGATAACGGCTTCGATGGTCTGTTCCTGAAATATGCGCGATTCGCCGGTGGCGAGTTCTATTGCCAATTGTGCAGGCTGGCCAATCTGCGATTTGAGCTCCAGGCCGGCATCGTGGCTGATCATCGACAACTCGAAACTGAACAGCTCGGACAGGCTTTCAGTGCCGGAAAAACTTTCCAGCAGGAGTTCCTGTTCGTCACGGGCAACGGTCGTCAGCTTGATCAAGCGACGGTTTTGTGGCGCAAATAGCGCCGTTAGATCCTTTAACATTGTTGCTCCGTTATATAAAACCAGCCGCTCGTTCCGCTAGAGAGTGCTGATATAGAGAGGGGCGTGAGTCTATAGACTTCTTTCCGGGGGCACGCACTTAAATTGCAATGGGCCATCACCGGGCAACATTACTCCTCATGGCGCGGTGAGGTAGTGGGGAGTGGCTAACGATTTCGTCGTCCAATTCATAAGAAGCTGTAGTGCGTTTCTTACGGCGCAATGAACACAGCCATGCAGGCTGCAAGACTTTGCTTTTGGAGAGGGCTGGAGGCGTGTGCTATGAAAAGCCCTGGCTCACGAGCATCAGGGCTTTTTAGTTGGCGTTTACTGCAGGCTTATATTGGCCAGCGTGACGATAATGCCGATGCCCGCGACAGTGGCGGCTACTGCGTTGATGGAGAACACTGTGCGTATCTTTCTGGACAGTCTCCATGGCTTTACAGCGAACGCATAAATCAGCAGAAAGATGATCGCGAAGATTTCCACCTGCGCGAGCAGGACTACCGCACTGCCCAAGGCCATTGATCCGGACAGGCCATCAGCGTCTCGCGACAGATAATATGTCAGCAGAGTGCCGATGATAGGTAGCCAGATCCCCAGGCTGATAAGAATCAGTGGGATGGGGTTGAAAGGGCGTGTTTGGTTTTCGGTGTCCACTTTTTTTCCTTGATGAGTGATCCGGCGATCAGGGCTTCTCAATCTCTGAAACTGCTGTCGGTGCCTCGGCCTTCGCGGTGCGTATCTCGCGGCTCCATTGCAGGATGATCATCACCAGCGTTGGAATGCCCAGCAGAGCGGTGATCAGGAAGAAATTGTGATAACCGAATTTCTCCACCACCACGCCGGAATAACCGCCCAGCAAACGCGGCAACAGCAGCATGATTGAGCTGAGCAGTGCGTATTGAGTGGCGGAAAACTTAAGGTTGGTGAGGCTCGACAGGTAGGCGACAAACGCTGATGTCGCCAGCCCTGAGCTGAGGTTGTCCAGTGAGATGGTCAGGATCAGCATCTTCACGTTCGGGCCCATGTCCGCCAGCAACAGGAACAGGATGTTGGTCGCTGCCGAGGTGAAGCCGCCGATGAACAGGATCGGCATGATGCCGAAGCGTACGATCAGCAGACCACCGGCACCAGCGCCCAGCAGGGTCATGATCAGGCCGAAGATCTTGCTGACACTGGCGATCTGGTCCTTGGTGAAGCCCTGGTCGATGTAGAACACGTTGGCCATGACGCCCATCACCGTGTCCGACATTCTATAGGTCGCAATCAGGCCCAGTAACAGCAGGGCCTGCCAGCGATAACGCATGATGAAGTCGTTGATCGGCGTAAGCACCGGCGCTAGCCCGCGACGACCCATTGATGACAGACAGGCGAAGGTCAGAAGCGTGTAGAGAATGGCGCGCAGGAAAGCCCGGTCTTCCAGCAGCAGGTCCATCCAGCTGGTGCCGTTGAACAGCACGCTGGCGAAGTCGGTGTTGTAAAGCTGGGTAAACATTGCCGGTACTGAAACCAGCAGCACAATGAGCACGAACACCGAGGCCAACTGGTGGGTAAAACCATAGCGCGCTGCCGACAGCTGGGTGCGCAACGGTACGGGTGGCTCGCGCATGATCAGCGTAGTGACCAGCGCTGGCAGCATCAGCAGGCCAAACAGCACATAGGTGCCGGTCCACGCCGAATGCTTGTAAGCAAAGCCTGTGGAGCCGAAACCTTCAGCGAAGTACAGCGCGCCCGCGGTCGCCAACAGTGCGGCCACCCGATAGCCGGACATGTAACTGGCGGCGAGGGCGGCCTGCTGGGTGTCCTGAGCGATTTCAAGGCGATAGGCGTCGATGGCGATGTCTTGTGTTGCGGAGGCGAAGGCCACTACTACGGCAATTGCGATCAGCCAGGACAAATGCTTTTGCGGATCGCAGAAACCCATACCGATCAGGCCGAGAATCACCAGGCTCTGTGCCAGCACCAGCCAGGAGCGCCGCCGCCCCAGCTTGCCCAGAAACGGCAGGCGCCATTGGTCGAGTAAGGGCGACCAGACCCATTTAAAGGCGTAGGCAAGACCGATCAGGCTCGCATAGCCGATGGTCTCGCGAGCAACACCGGCTTCGCGCAACCACACGGATAAGGTCGAAAAGACCAGCATATAAGGCATGCCCGCAGCGAATCCGAGCAGCAGTAACACTAATGTCGACGGGCTGGCATATGCGGCGAGCGCGGCGCGCCAGGTTTTACGGGGCATGGGCTGGAATCTGCCTCAGGTTACGAAAACAAAGGGCGCACTCTAACCGCTGTGCTATAGGGGACGCCAGCCATGGCGCTGCATATCCACCCGATTATTCCGAATGGTAACGCCCTCGGCGCGTAAACGGGCTCGCTGTTCGTCACCGGACACACTGCCAGCGGGCAGACTGAGCCGACCGCCGGCCCCCAACACCCGATGCCAGGGCAGGGAAGAGCCGTCCGGCAACTGACTCAATGTACGGCCCACCCAGCGCGCAGCTCTGCCCAGCCCTGCCATTTCAGCCAGTTGACCGTAAGCGACCACTTTGCCCTCCGGTATTTGCGCCATCGTCAGGTAGAGGGCTGTACGTCGTATTTCTGTAGCTGACTGCTCGCCAGGGTAAAGAAGTGTCAAGTCCGGGTCGGTCACGCGTTTATCCTGTATAAAACGATATTGATTGTCGTTCGCGGAACTTTGGTTGATCGCTGCTGTCTGTTATCACCGTGTCCGGCGGTCCATGGATTGAGATTGCCTTGATGTTCTTCTGCAGGATGATGCCCGCCTTCCCGCCAAACAGAGCCTGATTACCGCTTATGTTGTCCAGAACCCTGCTGTGCCTCGCAATTACTACCGTTTCCACTCCATTGCTTGCCGACACTGTCTGGTTGAAGAACGGTGACCGGCTGACTGGCACAATCAAAGTGTTCGATGGTGGCAAGCTACTGTTGCAGACCGAATACGGCGGCGCTATTCCGTTGGACTGGAAGCAGGTCAAAACCCTGCAAAGCGATCAGCCACTGCTGGTAAAGCAGGATGAGCACACAGGCGAAGTCTCCAAGTCGTTGCAGGCTGCCGATGATGGCAAGGTCGTGCTGGCTAATGGCGATGCACCCAAGACCGTCGAACTGGCAAGTATCCATCAGATCATCAAGCCCAAGCCGGTTATCACTGATCTTGTCTGGAAAGGCAATATCGATGCGGCGCTGGATTTCCAGCAGGCAGAAAACGACACCAATGACTACAACATTGCCTTCAAGACTTCAGCGCGTCACGGCCAATGGCGCCATAACGCCAAAGGCGATTACAACCGCGAAACGACCGATGATGTGGTCGGCACCGACAACTGGAGCGCCGAATACTCGCTGGACCGCTTCCTGACCGAGAAATTCTTCTGGGATGCTCGCGTGACCTACAAGCGCGACAAGATCGAAGACCTGTCGCGTCAGCGTGTTGTCGGTACAGGTCCTGGTTACCAGCTGTGGGATGACGAGCTGGGAGCCTTCAAGGTCGGTGCGCTGCTTAACCGCACAGATTTCGAATTCTCCAATGGCCAGAAGGAAAACTTCTATTCGGTCGCAGGTACCTGGGATTACAACCGCTACCTGATCGGCAAGAAGTTCGAGTTCTTCAGCAACGGCGAGCTGGGCAAGCCGTTGAGTGGCGTTGCCGATTACTCCATGGATGTCGAAGCCGGGCTGCGCTACAAGGTTACCGACTGGGCATCGCTTAACCTGAAGGCCGAGAAAAACATCATCAGTGGCTCGGATAACGGCGACGTGGACAAGACCCGCTACACCGCCGGTTTCGGTGTGAGCTGGTAAGCAACGTGGCGAGCGATGCGCACTGTGTGCATCGCTCTGCCAGGATGGGTTGACTAGATTCTCATCGCGCCGTCCAGCTCCAGTATGCGGCCGCTGAAATAATCGTTTTCAAGAATGTAAGCCACCGAGTGGGCGATTTCGTCCGGTTTGCCCATGCGCTTGAGCGGGATGGCCGAGGTCATCCTCTCAAGTGCTTCGGGGCGCATGCTTTCGGTCATTTCGGTTTCAATGAACCCAGGTGCCACGCCCGCCACGCGGATTCCGTAGCGTGCCAGTTCCCTTGCCCAAGTAACGGTCGCAGCGGCAACGCCGGCCTTGGCTGCCGAATAGTTGGTTTGTCCGATATTCCCTGCCCGTGAAATCGACGAGATATTGATGATCGCGCCCTGAGTCTTCTGCTCGATCATTTTCGCCGCTACCTCGCGCGTGCAGAGGAATACGCCGGTCAGGTTGACGTCAATTACCGACTGCCACTGCGCCAGGCTCAGTTTGGTAATTTCGCCATCCTTGACCTTGACCAGCAGGCCGTCACGCAAAATACCGGCGTTGTTGACCAGGCCATGAATGGCCCCGAAGTCCTCGGCGACCTTGTTGACTGTGTCGACGACCTGTTCTTCATTGGCGACATTGCATAGATAGGCGCGAGCATTGACCCCGAGCGCCTCACAGGCTGCGACAGCCTGATCAAGCTTGTCCTGATTCAGGTCCAGCAGTGCCAGGTTCGCGCCCTTGCCAGCCAGATATTTGGCCATGGCTCTGCCTAGCCCCTGGCATCCGCCGGTGATAATTATCAGCTTGTCTTTCAATTCCATGTGCGTGCCCAATCACAGTTGATCGTTTCCATGGCATCACTGGCTTGATGCGAGTGCTTATGCCATAGCCAGAGCACGTTATAGGCTGTTTTTGCGCGTTCGTCTCGGGTCTGCCGTCTGGCCCTGAAATACACCGATACACGTTTGTGAAGCCCAGGTTCAGCTGACTTATGCGCATAATTGAGCTGTTACCCAAGCGCAGGGAGCTTGAATTAACGACCTTCTGACATCACATACGGTCTACTCGGAAGGCATTCTTCCCTTGAGGAACTCATTTGATGCGTGTTTTTTTGCTGCTGTTTTTATTATTCCCGGTACTTGAGCTGTTTCTGCTGGTTCGTGTCGGGATGTCCATCGGCTTTCTCTGGACCTTCCTGCTGGTCGTCGCGACGTCCATGCTCGGCTTGTTCGTCATGCGGGTAGCCGGTTTTGCCACGGCGCTGCGTGCGCGCGAAAGTCTGGCGCGTGGCGAGCTGCCTGCCCAGGAAATGCTTGAAGGCCTAATGGTCGCCGTCGGTGGCGGTCTACTGCTGTTGCCCGGCTTCATCAGTGACATTCTGGGTGTGATCTGTCTGCTGCCGATTACTCGTCGTCTGCTGATCAACAAGGTTCGTCGCCGTGCAGAGGATCAGGCTATGCGTCAGCGCGCCTTCGCCGATGATCTGCAGACTCAGGCCAATCAGGGACCTGCCAGCCATCGCCCGAATGCCATTCACCAGCCGACCCGCGAGCCGGATGTGATCGAAGGCGAGTTCGAACATCGCGACAAGTAGCCGTTACACCCCCGGCAGCGCGGCACCTTCGGGTGCCGCGCTCGTTTTGGGGTGGCAATTGGGCTGTAAAATTTTTTTGCCCAAGACTTGTAATCACTTTGCTCGCCCTTATGTATGGGTCACCGCAAGGTTTCTGGCATGAAGGCCAGACCGTATTCTGCGGTTCGCGCGTCGAACCGTAACCGGCAAGTCCGGATTTAAACCGGCCGGTGCACTCACCGGACGATCAAACAAACATAATCAGGAGATCGACAATGAAGCTTCGTCCTCTGCATGACCGCGTCGTAATCCGTCGCAGTGAAGAAGAAACGAAAACTGCCGGCGGTATCGTTCTGCCAGGTTCGGCTGCTGAAAAGCCTAACCGCGGCGAGATCGTTGCTGTGGGTACCGGCCGCGTGCTGGACAACGGCGAAGTACGTGCGCTGGCTGTGAAAGTGGGTGACAAGGTTGTGTTCGGCCCTTATTCCGGCAGCAACACAGTGAAAGTAGACGGCGAAGACCTGCTGGTGATGAGCGAGAACGAGATTCTTGCTGTCGTCGAAGGCTGAGTGCTCCCGCTGATTTCCGTTACTACAAAGTATTCAAGGAATAATGATCATGGCTGCTAAAGAAGTTAAATTCGGCGATTCTGGCCGCAAAAAAATGCTCGCCGGTGTAAACGTCCTGGCTGACGCAGTTAAAGCGACCCTGGGCCCTAAAGGCCGTAACGTTATCATCGAGAAAAGCTTTGGCGCTCCGCTGATCACCAAAGACGGTGTGTCGGTTGCCAAGGAAATCGAGCTTAAAGACCGTTTCGAAAACATGGGCGCGCAGCTGGTCAAAGACGTTGCCTCCCGTGCCAACGATGACGCCGGTGACGGTACTACTACTGCTACCGTTCTGGCTCAGGCCATCGTCAACGAAGGCCTGAAGGCTGTCGCTGCCGGTATGAACCCGATGGACCTCAAGCGCGGCATCGACAAGGCGACCATCGCCATCGTTGCAGAGCTGAAGAAGCTGTCCAAGCCTTGCACCGACACCAAGGCAATTGCTCAGGTCGGCACCATTTCGGCCAACTCTGATCACTCCATCGGCGACATCATTGCCGAAGCCATGGAAAAAGTGACCAAAGACGGCGTTATCACCGTTGAAGAAGGTTCGGGCCTGGAAAACGAGCTGTCTGTTGTAGAAGGCATGCAGTTTGACCGCGGTTACCTGTCTCCGTACTTCATCAACAAGCCAGACACCATGGTTGCCGAGCTGGACAGCCCGCTGCTGTTGCTGGTCGACAAGAAGATCTCCAACATTCGCGAAATGCTGCCGGTTCTGGAAGCAGTCGCCAAAGCTGGCCGTCCTCTGCTGATCGTCGCTGAAGACGTTGAAGGCGAAGCGCTGGCAACTCTGGTTGTCAACAACATGCGCGGTATCGTGAAAGTTGCAGCCGTCAAGGCTCCAGGTTTCGGCGATCGTCGCAAGGCCATGCTGCAGGACATCGCTGTTCTGACCGGCGGTACCGTTATCTCCGAAGAGATCGGCCTGAGCCTGGAAACCACTACCCTGGAACACCTGGGTAATGCCAAGCGCGTCATCCTGAACAAAGAAAACACCACCATCATCGATGGTGCTGGCGTCAAAACCGATATCGACTCGCGCATCTCCCAGATCCGTCAGCAGATCGGCGACACCAGCTCGGACTACGACAAGGAAAAACTGCAAGAGCGTCTGGCCAAGCTGTCTGGCGGCGTTGCAGTGATCAAGGTCGGTGCCGGTTCCGAAGTTGAAATGAAAGAGAAGAAAGCCCGCGTTGAAGACGCCCTGCACGCAACCCGCGCAGCCGTCGAAGAAGGCGTGGTACCTGGCGGTGGCGTAGCACTGGTTCGCTCCCTGCAAGCTATCGAAGGTCTGAAAGGCGACAACGCTGATCAGGACGTTGGTATTGCTCTGCTGCGTCGTGCAGTCGAAGCGCCTCTGCGCCAGATCGTTGCCAACTCCGGTGACGAGCCAAGCGTTGTTGTCGACAAGGTCAAGCAGGGATCGGGTAACTTCGGTTACAACGCTGCTTCCGGCGAATACGGCGACATGATTGAAATGGGTATCCTTGACCCGGCCAAAGTGACTCGCTCTGCTCTGCAGGCGGCGTCCTCCATTGCCAGCTTGATGATCACCACTGAAGCGATGATCGCTGACGTGCCTGAAGACAAGCCAGCAGGCGGCGGCATGCCGGACATGGGCGGCATGGGTGGTATGGGCGGCATGATGTAAGCCGGCTTTACCCCGAAAAGCTACACCCATAAAGAACCCCGCCTTGTGCGGGGTTTTTTTATGGTCTTTGTGTGCCGGATCAATCAATGCGTCGGTTGTACCTTGCTGTTCTCGAGACCCTTGGGTTCGGGGCGGTAAAGCACAAAGTAGTAAACCCCCAGGCAGATCAGCCAGCAAAACACTGCAGTCCAGATGTTATGGGAAAAGAAGTGCGCGCCTTGCAGCATCCGCCCGATGGAGAACACTGTTCCCAAACCGAAGGCCAGGGCCAAACCCATTTTCGCCATTCTCGGGCGGCGGTCGCGCAAGGCGAAGAACAGGGCAAACAGGGTAAAACCGGTGGCTGCATGACCACCTGGCCAGCAACGCCCTGGCTTGTCGGTGGCAGGGCGCGGGCTCAACAATTCGCTGTAGGTTTCCTGGCCGCCGAACTCGGTTAGGCTCCAGGGGCATTGCACCGAGGTCATCACTTTTACTGGCGTCACGAAGGCGGTTGAAAGCGCCATGGACAGCACCAGACAACCCAGTTCTCTGCGCCAGGGGATCAGACGTTCTACCTTGAACGACGCAGCAAAGCCGATCATGGCCAGTACGCCGAAAACCATCACCAGTTGTTTGGCGCGGTCGTGAAGGACGTCTTCCAGAAAATAGCTGTGCCTGCCAATGAATTGCCCACTGACGGGATCGAAGGCAAGCCTGGCGATGTCCATGTCCAGCGAAGTCAGCTCAAGGAGTACGAGGGTCAGCGCTACAACAGCGGGGATACCCAGATAAATCCACGGATTGATTGGGCGAGAGTAGGGTGGGGCGACGGTTTTCGACATATCGAATCCAGATCGGTGAAAGGCATGCCGCGTTCATTGTGTGCGACGGTTTGTCTCAAAGTGTGTCATGTGCTTTGTAAATCATAGGTGAAAAAATCGTCATACCATATCGGCGCTGGCCCTGACGCTCACTTCGTCTTAAGCTGCGCCAGCCCAAACTGCATATGAGAGTGCGTTATGCGAATTCTTCTGGTTGAAGACAACCGCGACATCCTGGCGAACATGGCCGATTACCTGGGCATGAAAGGCTATACCGTCGACTGCGCTCAGGATGGCCTCTCAGGACTGCACCTGGCAGCCACCGAGCATTATGACCTGATTGTCCTCGACATCATGCTGCCGGGCATCGACGGCTACACGCTGTGCAAGCGTCTGCGCGAAGATGCCCGTCGTGATACCCCGGTCATCATGCTGACCGCACGCGATCAACTGGACGACCGTCTGCAAGGCTTCCGCTCTGGCGCTGATGACTACCTGCTCAAGCCGTTCGCCCTGTCCGAACTGGCCGCGCGCATCGAAGCGGTGTTGCGCCGTGCCCAGGGCGGCGGGCGACGGACGTTGCAGGTGGCCGATCTGGTCTATGACCTCGATACCCTTGAGGTGACGCGTGAAGGCCGGATGCTCAAGCTCAACCCGGTCGGGCTCAAGCTGCTCGCCGTCCTGATGCAGAAAAGCCCGCATGTACTGCGCCGCGAGATTCTGGAAGAGGCACTGTGGGGCGACGACTGCCCGGACAGCGACAGCCTGCGCAGCCATGTGCACCAGTTGCGTCAGGTGATCGACAAACCGTTCGGCAAACCGCTGTTGCAGACCGTGCACGGTGTGGGCTATCGCTTGGCCGAGGGCCGGGATGGAGTTTAAACAGAGTCTTGCCCAACGTATCATCATTGCCTTTGCATTGATGAGCGCACTGGTCGCCGGGTCTTTCGCCATCGGTATCATCTCCACGGTACATCTGGTCGAAGAAAAACTGATTTCTGCCGGCCTCGGCGGCGACCTTAATCGCCTGATGCTGATGGACAGTGTCAGTGACTGGAGCCACCGGCCCAAGCCCGATCAGTTGTTCTACTTCAGCAACGGTCCGGGCGATTTCGATCTGCCCAAAGACCTTCGGCACCTTGAACCCGGTTTTCATGAGGTCTTCCGTGGGCCACTGTCGTACCACGCCATGATCGAGGTGGTGGACGGTCGGCATTACGCTCTGCTTCAGGATCAGAGCGATTTTGAAGAGCGTGAGCGGGTCCTGTTCGCGGTCGTGCTGGTCGGTTTTGTTCTGGCGTTGGCACTGGCGGTATTTCTCGGCTGGGTATTGGCCCGCCGGGTGATGGCGCCGGTAGTGCGTCTGGCCAGGCAGGTTCGTCACCGTGACCAGTTGCTGGGGCTGGCACCGCCGTTGGCGCCTGACTACGCCGCTGATGAGGTCGGCGAGCTGGCGGTGGCGTTCGATGCAACGCTGGGGCGTCTGAGGCAAGCGTTGATTCGTGAACGCATGTTCACCAGTGACGTGAGTCATGAGCTGCGCACCCCGCTGATGGTGCTGGCCAGCTCCTGCGAGCTGCTGCTGGAAAACCCTGCGCTCGACCTGCGAGGGCGTCGTCAGGTAGAGCGTATTGGCCGCGCCTGCGAGGAGATGCGTGATCTGGTGCAAACGTTCCTGATGCTCGCCCGCACCCAGCGTGAGGATCCGGCCATGACGCCCAAGGCCACGCTGGTCGGGGTGGCTGAACAGTTGATCTCTCAATGGCGTGATCCAATAGAAGGCAAGGGGCTGCAACTGACCTACACGCCACCTGCCGATGACCAGCTGTCCGAAATTCGTTACAACGCGACCTTCCTCCATGCCGTGATGGGCAACTTGCTGCGCAACGCGCTGCACTACACCGATTACGGATTCATTGCGCTGACCCTGCACGCCGAAAGTTTCACCGTGGAAGACAGTGGCGTCGGCATTCCCGAGGAAAAACGCGAGGCCATGTTCGAGCCATTTGTGCGTGGCAATGAGCAGCGCGGGGAAGGCCTGGGCCTTGGTTTGTCACTGGTGCAGCGCATCTGCGCCAACCAGGGATGGAGCGTTGATCTCACGCCCATGGAGCCGCACGGTTGCCGGTTCGAAGTGACACTGAACCTGAACAAAACCTGACGTTCATTTTGAGAAAATCTACCTCAGTGTGTGGCGGTAAATCGACCGCACTTCGTCGATAAGTCACACATGGCGTTTAACTCTCTGTAAAATCTCGAAACATCTGAAGTATAAAGGTAACAATATTTTCACATTCAGATGACCTGACAGTGACAGCGGTGCCTTTAGTTTGGCCCGCATCAACGTCAGGAGCGGCTCCCATGAGCGACCGTATAGAACTCGAGTTTTCCCGCAAGTACGACAAGTCGCATGCTCGTCAGTACCTTGAAAAGCATCAGGACGGTTTGTGGCGCAAGTTGTCGCATCATCGCGATGAACAACTGGCGAGAAAGGCGCTTCACTTGGCCGGTGACCCGGGCCTGGTGCTGGACCTGCCTTGCGGTGCAGGGCGTTTCTGGCCATTGTTGGCCGAGAAACCGAACCGCTCGATCATCGGTGCTGACAACTCCGCAGACATGCTCAGTACCGCTTGTGCATCACAGCCGGCAGAAGTTGTAAAAAGGGTACAACCTTTGCAGACATCTGCCTTTGACATCGACCTGCCTGATAACGCAGTAGACAGCATCTTCTGCATGCGCCTGCTGCACCATGTCGGCCAGTCAAGCGACCGGATGGCTCTATTGCGTGAGTTCCAGCGCGTAACCCGTGACAGTGTGATTGTCTCATTGTGGGTCGATGGCAATTTCAAAGCATGGAAGCGTGCACGCCTTGAGAAACAGCGCCTGCAGAAAAACGGGCAGGAAAGTTACCAGAATCGTTTTGTGTTACCGGTTGCTACCGCAGAATCCGAATTTGAACAGGCAGGATTTCGTATCCAGAACCGAATGGATTTTCTGCCGATGTACGCCATGTGGCGTGTCTATGTCTTACGTAAAAGGTAAACAGATGGGTTTGCAGTCCTTGAAAGAGCCAGTTGTGAACTCGGTGCAGGATGAGTTCAACCATTTCTGGAGTCAGCACGGCGAATGGGTTGAAGAACCCAATGCCCGTCGAGGTGGAGAGAGTGGTGTACAGCGGCTCACGATGGACAACGGGCAAACGCTTTATGCCAAGCGTCAGACAGGGCATATATACCGCAGTTTGCTGCACCCCTTGGGGCGACCGACTGTATTGCGTGAGCGCGAAGCGCTTGAGGGTCTGCGCAAGCTTGGCGTAGTTGTGCCGGAAGTGGTGTTTTGCGGTGCCGAGCGTGGCGAGGACAATGCCTGGCGGGCATTGCTGGTTACGGTGGCGCTGGAAGGTTTCGAAGAGATAGAAAAGTGGGAGGCTGGCGGAGGGCGCGAGCGGCATGGCGAGCTGTTTTATGAGCTCGTGCTCAAGGAAGTGGCGGCTACCCTGGCCCGTATGCACCTTGGCCGCTGGCAGCACAGCTGCCTGTATATCAAACACATATTTGTACGTGTGACCGGTGAGGGGCCGGATGCCAAAGTCGAGGTTGCCTTGCTGGACCTCGAAAAAGGCCGTCGTCGCCTGACAGCCCAAGGGGCGGCCCAGCATGATATGAAACAGCTACGACGCCATTCGTCATTCAGCGCTGCAGACTGGCAAAAGTTGATCTACTTTTATCAGGCAGCGTTTGGCAGCTCTATCAAAGGTTTAGAGTCATGAAGCTAGAAATGGCAAGAGGTCTGTTTATCTTCGGTGCATTGGCAATTGCCACCGTCGCAGTGGCAGCGCTTGAACAACCGTCTACCCAGATACTCACGACACAGCACGGCGAGGGATATTGCCCGTTGCCGCGTGTGGCCAAGAGTCTGGTGAGCGTGCAGCCCGACCATGACCTGTTGCTGTTCATGTACAGCCTGGCGCAAGGGGCCGGGGTCAGGAACTGAGGCGCTTTGCTGCCTGACTGCTGACTATCCCACCTGGGCCAGATGAAGATGGTTGTCCCACAGCCCTGCGGGCAGATCCAACGGCTTGGCCAGCAGTTGCGCTTTGCGACAATCATAAAAGCGGCAACGCCCTTGGCCCGAAGTCACGACAAACCCGTCGGCTACCGCACCCACGCCTGCGCAGTCTGGTAGCGGCGCATCCAGCCTCAATGCACCGCTGTCCAGATCCCAGATAAAGAACCGGTTGCCACGCGGCGCTGTCAGGGCCACCAGGCGCAGATCACTGTGCACTGCAACGCTTGCGGTGTAATGAGCCATCGCCCGCAGTTGTTCTTCTGCCACCGGAAACGCCTGAAATGGCTGCCCCGGCCGTTTGATCGCCAACAACTCGGCTACTTCGTGGCTGTCGCCCATGAACTGCTGGCCTGCCACGATGGTGCCGTCGCTGGCGATGCCCATGTGACGCACGCTGTTCATCTGCTGGGAAAGTGTCTCCTTGCTCAGCAATGTACCGTCACGCTGCATGATCACCAGACTGGGCTGCATGGCATTCAGGTTCATCTCTACCCGGCTTTCCGCTTCGGTGCGAATACCGCCGTTCGCGACCACCAGCGTTTCGCCATCCGGCATCCACGAAACCTGATGCGGACCGATACCATGCGTAGGAATTTCAGCCGAGTGCACCAGTCGCTGATCAACGAATCGATAGACACCCAGTAAGCCGCGGCCAGGGTCGCGGGTATCGTTTTCCGTCGCATACAGCCATTCGCCGTCGCGATGAATCACCGCATGACCATAGAAGTGCCGGTTCGGCTGCGAAGCGATGGTTTGCAGCAAGCGGCCATCGCGCAAATCGATCAGATAGCTTTCAGTACCTGGACGACGTGCGATGAACACCGCAAGTGGCAGGTCGGGATGATTGATGATGTCGTGGCAGCGCTGGCCCACCTGGGTGGCAAATACCTGCGTTCCGTCAAGCCGGAAACCCACCGCGTAGTGTTTGCCGTCGCCATCGTCACGAGCGGAGAGCAGCAGAGGGTGTGAGTCTTTTTGCCTGAACAGCGTCCAGCCGCCCAGCGTGAAAGCGCTGAGCAAAAGACTGCCGAGGGCCATGGCCTGACGTCGCAACATCACGTGTACCTCTTGATCAATCGCCGTCGTTGGCGTTGAAGCCCAACTGAATGCCCAGTGCCTTGGCCAGCTCGCCTTCATGCAGGCGGTGTACCGCATTGAGGCTGTCGTAGAACGCATTGAGCTGCTGACGTCCTGCTTCGGTGGCCAGCAGGTCGGCGAGCGGCGGCTTGAGTTCCGACAGTAATTTTCGGCTGGTAGCGTAGGCCGCATCGATTTTGTCAGCCAGCGGTTTCTGCTCGGCGGGCAGCAAGCTGCGCAGGCCCTTGTTGTCGACACCGGTCCACACCGTTTCGGCGCTGATCAGGCTGGCTTCCAGGCTGCTGAGCGACGATTTGCTGCGCCATGCATCTGCCTGGAAGGGTTGTGGCTGGCCCTTGCTCTGGCGACCCAGTGGCGTGCCCAGTTTCTTCTTCAGGCTGTCGAGGGCCGTGACCTGAACCCGCAGCAGTTCGGCGATGGCTTCATGAGAATCTGCGTAGCGCTGGTTGGGGAATTTGCTCAGTTGCGCAAGCATGCCATCGGTGCTGTTCCAACTGTTGAGGATTTCCTCGGCAAGCTGCTTTTGACGCTCGCCGATTGCCATCAGCAGCGGGCAATAGCGCGCTTTCTGTTCGCTATTGGCCATGTCGATTTCCGCGTCGAACAGAATGTATTCGTAAGCGGACAAACCTTGCACCACGACGCTGGCCTTGGACAGCTCCTGAGCAGTGATCTGCGGCTGTGCCGTCACCAGCTGCTCGACCTGCCGGCCAACCAGGTTCTTCTTGTCTGGCCAGAACTGTATTTGCCAGGCGCGGTTGCCCTCGGCCAGTGGGCCGATCAACAGCGGTTGCAGTTCGGCCCAGGTCTTCTGCGCTTTGAGAAAGTCGGCGCGGGCTGTGGCCAGATCAGTCTTGCCCTGACAGAACGCCAGTGCGCTGGTTGCCAACTGACGATCAGCATCGACCCAGCGGCTGTAGGTCGGCAGGATTACCTGTTTGGCAATGGCTGCGGACGTGACCGCCTGAGGGTCGGATGGCGAGCAGGCACCCAATGCAAGCGCCGCAAGGCTGGTCAGCAACAACTTGGGTCGGAACATGTCCGGCTCCTTTATTTATTTTCGAAAGATGATTTTGAAAAAATCATGTTGAACGAGACGATTCTGGAAAGGGAGCAATCATAACGAATTCAGAAACGCCAACAGCGCTTCACGCTGTTGCGCGTCAAATGCCAGAACCTGCCGCTGCGCCGCCTGTGCTTCGCCGCCATGCCACAGTATCGCCTCAAGTACATTGCGGGCGCGACCATCGTGCAACAGTTGGGTGTGCCCGCTCACGGTGCCGGTCAGGCCCAGCCCCCACAGCGGTGGGGTGCGCCACTCGCGGCCGGTGGCCTGGAACTCGGTACGGTTATCGGCCAGCCCCTCGCCCATGTCATGCAGCAGCAAATCGCTGTACGGGCGAATCTCCTGATTGGCCAGCTCAGGCTCGGCGGCGTCGCTACGGGTCTTGAATGAGGGCGTGTGGCATTGCTGACAGCCCGCCTGAAAAAACAGATTCTTGCCCGCCAGCACTTGCGGGTCATCGACCTTGCGGCGTGCCGGAACCGCCAGGTTGCGTGTGTAGAACTCCACCAGACGCAGGATGTTGTCGCTGACCTCCGGCTCACCTTTCGGGCCATTGCCGTTGGGCGCTGCCAGGCAATCGGTCTGGGCTGGTGTGCAGTCATCAAAGCGGCGCAGGCTGGTGGTCAGCCCCATGTCGCCGGAAAAGGCGTGCACGTTCTGCTGGTTGAGGTTGGGTTGCCCGGCTTTCCAGCCGAATCGGCCCATGACGACCTTTTGCTGTGCATCGTCCCAGACCCAGTTGGGGCGTCCCGAGATGCCATCGGCGTTCTTGTCATCGGGGTCGGCATTGGCAAGGATTGCTTCATCGGCAATGGCCTCAAGCAATCCCAGGCCGATCATCGGCGGGGCTATGCGCGCCGAGATGTGGGTATCGGGGTGCATCGGTCCGTAGCCCAGCTGGGTGATTCTGAGAGTCGGCTGGCGCAGGTCGACGGAGGTGCCATCGCGAAACTTGACCGTCAGCGCATCGTACTCGACCCGCACCTTGCCCTCGGGGGCCACGCCGGGGTTCGACATGTCCTGCAACTGCCCACCGTAAATCGGTTCAGGCAGCACGCCATTACGCTGCACAAGATCGGCGTAGCCCGGGTCGTCAGGAATCGACAGCCTGACCAGCATCGACACGGCATTGCTGTCGCCAGCTTCGGGTGGATGACCGCGACCGTCCTTGATGTGGCAGTTCTGGCAGGCGTTGGTGTTGAACAACGGCCCGAGCCCGTCACGAGCTGTGGTGGTCGATGGCGCAATCACCCATGGACTGCGGAAAAAACTGTTACCGACACTGAAGTCCAGGCGCCGCACGGGCGACAAGTTGGCCGAGGGCATGGAAAAGGCATTCTGATCGCTCTTCCTGACCGTCGCACTGCCACCGGACAAGGCTTCTCCCGGCTCGGCATGAGTGAAACGCGGGGCGTCATCGCATGCACTCACGGCCAGAGTCGTAAGCAAGGCAAGGGATAGACGGAGCCGCGTACTCATACACATCCTGCAACGAGGCGAAAATCGGGGCGTGCAAGCTTAGCAGCCTCGTGCAGTTTGAATAAGAGGGATTATCGTTTGCCTGCTCTGACGTAATGCGTTGTTACGAATCTCTGAGGCTGGTCTGGTCCCGGCATTTTTGCCTATGCTGCACATGTCGAAGTTGACAGCACACACGCAGATAAAACACCCAGCAGAGACCACATCGATGGATAACCCGGAAAACAGCGCGTTCGTGACCACCACCGAAGCACTGGAAGCGCTCTATGGCCCGATTGCTCCTCCTTCCATGACCAAGGAAGTCGACCATATTCACGCGGTTTACCGGCCCTTCATCGAGTCGGCACCCTTTGTTGTGCTGGCCTCTGCCGGGCCCGACGGCCTTGATGCGTCCCCGCGTGGTGATCAGGCGGGCTTCGTGCATATCGAGGACAGCAAGACGCTTTATCTGCCTGACCGGCGCGGCAACAACCGCATCGACACCTTGCGCAATATCATCAGCGACCCACGTGTCGCGTTGCTGTTCCTCATCCCTGGCGTGGGCGAGACCTTGCGGGTCAACGGAACAGCGCAGATATCGGTTCAGCCCGAACTGTTGTCGCGTTTCGAGGTGAACGGCCAACTGCCCAGGTCAGTGCTGCGCATCTCCGTGACCAGCGTGTACTTCCAATGCAGCAGGGCAACCATCAGGTCCGGTTTATGGGATGCAACCCGGCACATCGAACGCAGCGCGCTGCCGACTGCCGGGCAAATACTAAAAGCGGTTTCGGCCGAGCAGATCGATGGTGATGCCTATGACAAGGCTTTGCCGGGACGCATTGCGGATACGTTGTATTGATCATGGCTGATACCGTATTGCGCTTCTTGTGGTCATGGCTCGATCAGCTACCGGTTTTGCTCTGATTTCTTTCCTTCTCAAGAAAGTAGTCAAAGATACTCATGCCCTTGCGCAGGATTTTGCGAACTTCTTCGCTTTGCGCGATCAGTTCGGCGCTGGGGGCTTGCCATTGTTCGCGGGGTAGGGGTTTGGACCAGTCTTGTACTGCTTTTGGAAATGCCGTTTTCGGCAGTCGCTTGACCCAACTGGCGACGTGGCAGGGCAAAGTCCAGCCGCTGAAAAACTGGATCAGCAGAAATCCGAACAGGTAGCGCAAGCAGCCGTGGTCAAGCAGGTAGTCACGGCGACACATGTGGAAAAACTCCACAGTGCCTTCCTCTAGGTCAGTGCCCATCATGGACTTTCGCAGGGCGCTCGGGCCTTCTTCCATGTAGGCGCGGATCGCTTCCCACTCGCTGACTGCCATACCAAGCATGGAAGTAGGCAACGTGAGCCACATCACCTGGCCGTCCGAGGCGTCTACGAAGCCGATCATCAGAGCGAATTTCTGCTGAGTGCCGTATTGCGTTGCAACTGTGCTGCTGCTGACGCAGGCAATTATTTCTTCCCAAGGGATAAACCGGGGCGGTTGGCCACGCTTGGCGACATAGGCCACCTCGCGGCGCTGACGGTTGAAGCGGATGGGGGGCGTGCTGGTGAGTTGGTACACTGCCTTGAAGAAAAAGTAGCCATACATTGATGCCAGAAGGAACACAAACAGCCACAGAGCCCAATTGGGAAAAATGAAAGGTATTGCTGTTTCAAGAATGGGGGTGTTGGAAATAAAATATTCGGCAATGCCTGTACCAATGCCGGTCAAAAGGAACATCATGATAATGCTTGCTACTGAAGCCGTGTAGCAGCGCACTGCGAACTCCAGTGACGCAGAGGTCAAATGGAAGTCTAGATAAGTGTCGGCAGCCATTCTGTCGATGTTCTGTAAGTTTGACGCCGATACCCCGGTAGGCAAGGGACGTGGTGCAAGGTAGAAGACTTCTGTGTCGGCCTCATGCTCTGTATCGCCTGCACATGGAGATTGCTCGTATTTGCTAGAATTCAAAAAGATGGTCTCTCTCGATAGGTAAAACAGGTAATGTCATACCCTCGTCGGTAACGCTTGACGATGCATGGATGGGTTTGCTTAGTGAGCCCATGCTCAGTGGAATACGGTAATTCAGGTATCCCTGATCCGCTTTCAGGTAAGTGTTGGCTAATGCCGGTTTGACGGCGAGCCGCAATAACAGCAGTACGTTATGTCCCTGCCAGTCCTCGGGGATCTTCAGCGCCAATGTCAAAGGTGATGCAGAGGCAACGGACAGTCCTTGGCGAAGTCCTTTGCTGACATCCTGCCTATGGGGGGCTTCTATTAACTCGGCCAACCAGCGCAAGGAAGTGTCGTCAAAGCTGGACTCGGTAAGTCCCGGTAATATCAGATGCAGGCTGCGTACAGCTTGTCCATCCAGCTGGCACCTGCTAATGCCTTGATCGAGAACCGTGGGCAGCAGAGTAGTCTCGGCAAGTTTTTGTGAGTGCGTGCTCCAGTCCCAACCCAGGGGCTCGTTACCCCATAGACAATGGAGTAGCCATCGCTGCTCTTCGTCCAGGTTCGAGTAGTTGTAAAGTGCTTCACCGCCAAGTTGCAGGGCTGTGAAAATAAGTCCCCATGGAGTAAGTCGCATCGAAAGCTGCAGAAAGCGTGATCCACGGGTTGCCCAAGCAATGCTTGCGGCCTTCTTCCTGGCATCTCCGGTTTCAGGGTAAATGTCTTTTAGAAAGCCTATCAGCTCTTTGCCTGCATGCCCTGTCAACACAGCACTAATTCCGGTTCCTCCAATATCGCCGCTCATTGCGGTGAAAGCACCTGACTTTTCTCCAGAGTTGCCGCTTATCAAACCGCTCTTCCACTTTTCAACGTTATTCCAAGTTGTTCCTGCGGCACCTACGAGGCTTAAGGGGGTAATGATAGCTCCTAACCCCAGGCCCCACTGTCCCATACGAACTCCGAACAGCATACCTCTTGTTTCGGAACTGTTTTCGGTTATTGCCTTAAAAGCTTCGCTGGTCATCGCTAGATATACAGCTTGGAATACTGAAATAGAGGCTGAGGTAACTGAAGATAGTGTACTTGCCCATATAAAGTTTTCTTTTACAGATCTATTTCCCTTTGATGCTTTCCAAACACTCCAAGCCTCCCCCAGATTCCCAACCTGTAAATACACCGCCAGTAAAGGAAAGAAACTACCCTTCAACGCCGCTGCAGCCGCCCCCTGAGTCGCATACCCCCCAAACGCACCAGCACGCAGCCTGTCAATTTCGGCATTGAGCGCGTGCAGTTGCGGGTCAGTGATATCCAGTCGAACGCCAATCGCGCCGTTGTGCGGGTTACCGGTCGGGGTAATGGCTTTTTCCAGGTCTCGGCGCAGCGCGTCGCGCGTGTTGCGGGTCTGCAGCAGCCGTTTGTTGGTGTATTGCCTTTCGTAAAGCAGACCTTGATGTTGATCCGCTGTCAGTGTGCGGCGGTTGATAAGTTTGGTGAGGCGGTTGCGCTCTCTGATGAGGTCGTCTTCGGTAGCAAGCAGCTGATTCAAGCGCACGAAGTTGTCGCGAAATTTTGTCACGTCGGTTTCGTTTGCAACTCTCAGGGTGACGGCTTCCTGTTGCAGCGCCACCAGCATGCCCAGTCGTTGTGCTCGATTGCTTGCCTTGCTGAAGTTATCCAGGTGTTGGCGTAGCGGCGGGCTGTTCAACTGCTTTTGCATTTCAATCAGCCAGCACTCCAGGTGCAGGGCGACGGCCGGGATGTAACTGGCATTGACGGCTTGATGAAAGGGTAGGGCGGCGGGGGCCAGGTTCAGACTGTTGGTCCAGTGATTGCCCATGATGTGGCTGATATCAGCGACGCGCCTTTGCGCATCGGCCAGTCCGTCGCTGAAGTTGTGAATATCATCCAGCCACTTGAGCAGGCTGCCTGATTTGGCGCGCAGAAAGTCCATGTCCAGACGCCCGTAGAACACCGGCAGAATGTAGTGGGGGTTGTCGTGAAAGTAGTCGCTGACCCTGCGCAGGCTTTCGTCGGTGCGGCACAGGTCGCGGGTGCAGTTGAGCTCCATCGCCAAGGCGCTTTTCAACTGGTCGGGATGGTCTGGGTCGAAGTACCAGGCACTTCGAAAGAGCTCCCCTTGAGTGAACAGGCGCACGCGATCATGGGTGATATCGTCCAGGCGCTGCGTCCAGCGTTGAAGGTGCGAGCGCTCCTGAGTCAGATAGGCTTGCATTTCCTGGTGACGAACAAGGTCGTAAATACCTCGTGAGCCGAGGCCCACACCGTTTAGCGTGCCTTGGCTGTTCTCTTCCAGCGCTTCAATGTCGTCTTTCAGTTCTTCATGGAGTGGTTTGCCAAGTATGAGCACCATCTGTGAGTGCTTGTTTTCCATGTCGAGTCTGGCAAACCTGGTTTGCGGCCGCTCGGCGTGCGCACCCCCGCGCATGGCGGAATACTGCCCCGCTGAAGTAGTGGCTGGCACAGGCCCTTGATGGTGTTCCCGATGCCAGTCATTGCGCGCATTCAGGTAATCGTAAATGCGCGTGCGTTGTTCGGGCGTTGTGTTCTTCAGCAGTTTCGAGTCAGGGCTTGTCTGCCGGGCAGTGTTTTCGCCAACGCTCATCAGTGTGTCAATGTAGCTGGCGGTGATGTAACGCATTTCATTGTTGTTGCGCTCACGCCACTGGTTGAGCCAGCCCACTACCTCGTCCTGCTCCTGCGCAAGGTCACGCAGAATGCCGATGCTGTCGTCGAGCACCAGATACAGGTGATTCAGTTCGTAGAACGGGTTGAGTGTATTTTTCAACTCGCCGATGTGCGCCTCGCGAAACAGTGGCAGATGCTCCCAGACATAGTCCTGGCGTTCTCCTTCGGGCATCTCGGGTGTAGTGCATTGCTGTGCCGGCAACTCGGCGAGCTCGGCAAGTTGCTCTCTGACCTGCTGTTCGACGTGAAGGTGGACACCGCCTTGCTGGCAATCGGCTGCAGCCAGATTCACTTTTTGCATGAAATAGAAACGGTCTGCAGCGCTGGCCAGCACATGGGTGCATTTGGCGGCGGTCCATTGCAGTTCGGCATAGGCAACATGCAATGTTGTATCGCGGGCAAAGATCAGGGTGTGCTCGCCAATTGTGGTCTGCCTGACATCCTGAGCGACTTCCCGGTCCTGCCAGAGCAGTTTGGTCGGCACGCCGTTGTCTAGGCGATACTCATGCAGGTAACCACTGCTTTCATCAATCACATACAGATAGCCGTCACGCACCAGGCGCAAGCCGAGCGGTCGTTTCAAGTCTCTGTAACCCGAGGTATCCGGCAGGTTATGAAGCCGTTCCACGCGGCCGTAACGCAGTGGCAATAGCTGGACTTTGGTGCCCATCAACGGGCAGTTGCTCGTACTGTTGCGGGCATCAATATGGCTTTTTGCTCTGGACTCCCAATAGGCTTTGTCCACAGGGGAAAGTGTCTTGCGACTCATGGCCGGGTTGCTCCGTGCGGTTCGCGACTGCGTTTCACTGCCAGCCAGTTGGCCTGTTGAATACGCCGGGATGGCGTCAATGAGGACTTTTCATTCATCAGCGCTCTGATATCGAGATGCGACTCGACCGGCTGGGTAGCCAGAAAGCAGGTGACGTTGGCGTAGTGGAAAATATCCGCTTCGCTGTTGAAGCCTGCTTCATAGGCTGTGACGGCCAGCGCATGCACATGGCTGTATCGCGACTTCAAACCCGTGGATGTGAGGTAGGCCGGAAAAAATGTGCGCAAGTGCTGGTCAAGACTGATCACGATCAGGCGAAACGCGACGTCATTCATGGCCTCCATCTGCCGGTCGTTCATCCGATATAGAACAGTTTTGTCATGACCGGCTGGCTCCCCACGGCGCTCGTGCTGGACCCAGTGTTCAGTAATGACATCTACTGCATAAACGCTGTCGATAGGGCCAAACAGCCTATTGTCGGTGTGCTCCGGATGAAGCCCGAACAGCGCGTTGGCGACAGGCGGGTCGGAAAGGTTCAAGTGGCAGGCCCTGCCTGTTGGTTTATCAACGAACACCAGCCAGCGCAGGTGATCAGCCACTGTCTTGTGGTCGGCGTCGCTGAACAGCAGCAGGCCCCATTCTTCGCGCGCGCAAGTCAAAAAATTTGAAAAAGTCGGGTCGTGTGGGCCGTCGATCTGAACCAGGGCGGGCGAGTGATCCAGTAATTCGCTGAAGCGGGTTTGCAGAAAAAGCAGCGCGCAGATCGGCGCTGGATTCCACTCGAAAAGCTTTCTTCTCAACTGTGGGAGATTGATGGCGTTGAGCAGCAGATAAGCGTTTTTCGACCATGACAGACCGCCAGGGCCTGATTCAAATTCAAACATGTGCGCGCTTCGATGGGGCAAGGGGCGCGGATATTCGGCGGTATGGGAAACGTTTTCAATACGCAGAAATAACTTTGGGAAAGGCCCTACAAAGATCGCCGAAATATCGCTGGCCAGACCTGATGCGCATATCGGTCAGGCATAAAAAATGCCGGTCAGCGAACTGACCGGCATTGGTTGCTACCGCAAACAGTACCTGTCAGAACTCGTGATCAGCGTTGTCCGGGTTCAGGTCAGTGATGCCGAGCTTGCCAGCGGCCTGTTCGATAGCCCCCGTCTGTTTGACCAGCGCAGCGATGGCGTCACGCACCACTTGATTGCCTGCCGTGTTGCCCGCAGCGATCAACTGGTCGAAGTGCTCACCCTTGTTGGCGTGATCAACGATGACCTGCAGCTTGGCCTGGGTGTCGTCCAGATCGGCGCGCAAAGTGGCGTCGGTGGCCGGGTCTACCTTGGCAACCAGAGACGAAAGGCTCGGGCCGCTGACTTTGCTGCCATCGGTGCGCGTGTATTCGCCCAGGTAAACGTTACGAATACCCTTGCCGTTGTAGAAGTGCGAGTTGTGCGTGTTGTCGCTGAAGCAGTCGTGTTCGTCTTCGCTGGAGTTGGCTTCCAGTGCGACTTTCATGCGTTCGCCCGCCAGTTCACCCAGCGACAGGCTGCCCATGCCGAAGAGCATTTTGCGCAGACCGCTTTCGCCGGATTCAGCTTCCAGCGTGGCACGGTAGTTGTCGGCAACGCCGGCCTTCCAGTTGCCGGACATTTCTTCCAGATCGCTGACCAGCAGATCGGTAACGGCCTTGAGGTAGGCGCGGCGGCGGTCGTTGTGGCCGCCGGTTGCGCCAGCGCCTTCCAGGTAATCGCTGGCCGGACGTGCGCCGGCACCAGGGCCGGTGCCGTTCAGGTCCTGGCCCCACAGCAGAAATTCAATGGCGTGGTAGCCGGTAGCAACGTTCGCTTCGGAACCGCCCAGCTCGTTCAGGCTGGCGAGTTTTTCGGAGGTGATTTCCTTCACGTCGACCTTGTCTTCACCCACCTGAATTTCGGTGTTGGCGATGATATTGGCAGTCGCGCCCGGGTTGCCCAGCGCGTGCTGGTAATCCTTGGCGACATAGTCGATCAGGCCTTCGTCCAGGGGCCAGGCGTTAACCTGTCCTTCCCAGTCGTCGATGATGGTGTTGCCGAAGCGGAAGACTTCGCTCTGCATGTAAGGCACACGCGCAGCTACCCATGCATCCCGTGCGGCTTTCAAGGTTTCATCGTTGGGTTTGGCCAGGAATGCGTCGACGGCGCTGCTCAGTTTTTTCGCACCAGCCTCGGCGTCGTCGAACACCGCAGAAACCATATTGGCGTAATTCGCGACCACAGCCTTGGCCGCCGCTTCGTCAGTCTGGGCGGCTGCAGCCGGAGCAGGGGCAGCAGGCGTCGCCGCGGGAGTCGCCGGAGCAGCAGCTGGCGCGGGTGCCGGGGCGGCAGCCTTGTCCTTGCCTTCGCCACAACCGGCGAGAGAGATAGCGATGGCCAACAGACTAGCGGTTGCCAGAGGCATACGAATCATGACGGAATCCTGCGTCGAGAAAGTTGATGGCGGGGTGCGCCCAGAAAATCTGCGACATGATGCGAAAGATTTGCATTCGATGTAAAGGCAAAACGCCTTTGCGGTCGTGTTCAGGCATTCAGCAGGTTGTAACAGTCGGTTTCAAGATGGCTCGAAAGAGCCGTACCGTTCAGGGCCGTTCAGAGGCTGGCGGCGTTCCGCTCTCTCGACTGTTTCAGGTAGGCCAGCAGTTCCCGACCGGGCAGCGGCTTGCTGTACAGGTAGCCCTGGCCCTCGTGACAGCCCTGGGTGACGATATAGGCTTCCTGCTCGAGCGTCTCCACACCCTCGGCGATGACCTGCATGCCAAGGCTTTTACCCAGCTGGATAATGGCCCGCACGATGGTGGCATCATCGTCGTCGTCAATCAGGTCCTGAACGAAGCTCCGGTCGATCTTGATCTTGTCCAGCGGCAGGCTTTTCAGATAACTCAGCGACGAGTAACCGGTACCGAAATCATCAATGGCGATCAAGGCGCCGGAGCGTCGCAGGCTCAGCAGGTGCTGGGCGGCGGTATTGATATCTTCCATCAGGCCGGTTTCGGTCACTTCCAGTTCCAGGCTGCGCGGGGGCAGGCGGTAGATCTGCAACAGGTTGTTGACCACACGCGGCAGTTCCGCGTGGTGCAGTTGCACGGTCGACAGGTTGACCGCCATGCGCAAGTCGGTGAAGCCCTGATCAAGCCATTCCCGTAGCTGGCGACAGGCCTGATCAAGCACCCATTCGCCGATGGCGATGATGGTGCCGTTCTGCTCGGCCAGCGGGATGAATACATCCGGCGGCACCAGACCATGCTCTGGATGTTGCCAGCGGATCAAGGCTTCTACGCCAACGATGCGGTGATCGCGATAGCTGATCTGTGGTTGATAGACCAGGTACAACTGATTGCCCGGCAAGGCGTCGCGCAGATCTTTTTCGAGTTCACGACGGCGGCGCATTTCGCTGTCGACGCTGGCGATGTAGAACTGATACCGGTTACGCGAGCGGGCTTTGGCCAGCGTCATGGTCTGTTCAGCTTTTTGCAGGAGTTTCTCGGTGTTGTCGCCGTCCTCGGGAAACAGCGTGATGCCAATGGTCGCTCGTAACCGGATCTGCTGTTCACCGACTATAAACGGGGCCTCCAGCTCATCCAGAATATTCTGCGCCAGCTCTGCTGCCTCGTAGGGTTGCTCTATTTTGGCCTGCACCAGTGCAAACTGATCGCCGCCCAATCGCGCCAGAGCGCCAAGTCGTCCGCTGTGGGCGCGCAGCCGGTCAGCCAGCGCGAGTAACAGTTGATCGCCTGCCTGATAGCTGAACTGTTCGTTGATACCCTTGAAGTCATCCAGACCCACGCAGAGAATCGCGACCCTGTGCTGCTGACGCCCCGCATCTTCGAGAATTCTGTCCAGCCCGGTCTGCAACTGAAGTCGGTTGGGCAGGCCGGTCAGGAAATCGTATTGCGCCATGCGCTGCAGATTGTTCTCCGCCTCGTGGCGCAGATAAGTGTGGCGCTCGATGGAGGCCAGCAGCTGGTTGGCGGTATTGACCCAAATCCCCAGTTCGTTTTTCTCGTGGCCCTTGAGCAATGGCAACTGGTGTTCGCTGGGACGGTCAGGGTTGATCGCGATCAGATGTTCGATGATTTTCGACAGTGGCTTGGTCAGCAACCAGTGATAGACCAGGTACAACACCAGCCCCATTGCCAATGCACGCAATACACCCGCGATGAAGATGATTGCGGCATTGACCAGAAAGCTTTCGCCGTAATTGGCGGTGTCCAGCGTGATACGCAGGTCGCCGTAATACTCGCTGTAGGGGCTGCGACCGACCAGTTGGGTGGTGAAGCTGCGTTCCTGGCCGAGGATAAGGTCTGTCAGCCAGCGGGTTGGAGAGTTTTTCAGCGGGCGGTCTTTTTCTGCCAGCAGGCTTTCGTTGGGATGGCCTATCGACGCCATGCGTACCGAGTCGTCCTGGAACAGACCCTCGATGACCTGCATGCCCATTTCGCGGTCCAGGCTGTAAACGGCCTGCGTGGAGGGATCGCGGAACATTCCGAGAATTCGTTCAGCATCGCTGGCCACGGCCTGACGCGTCTTGTAGGCGTCGAAAACGATTTGCGCACAGCTGAGTATGACGCCTACCAGCAGCGCCGAAAGCAGTACGACGCGCAGCAACTTTACCGACAGGCTATTCTTGAGTTCCAGCTTCAATGGCCGTTCCTTAGTTCGTGTCGGAGGACATATCGCCCCATGACCCTCGAAAAGCCAGATCCGCCCGTCGTGACGTGGTCAGAAACGGTGCGTCTGGCTGATCTTCGCGTTCCTTGCACCTACTGGCCCAAGCCACCTGAGTGTGTCGGGTGGCCAGGTGGGTAACTTGAGCAGAACACTGTAAAGAATTACGTCGTGATGCGAGTCAGCTAGCGTTTTCTGACAATACACAAAGTAACAGCGGCAGGCGAAAAAACATTTGCTGTTCACCTGACTGGCAGGTCGAAGTCTGACGCCGTTTATTAAACACGAATCCGGAAAGACTACAGGTGTAAACCTGGAGCATAAAAAACCCGGCGCGAGGCCGGGTTTTTTCGATGACGCTGGACTCAGGCTGCGAATTGCTCGGCCACGAAGTCCCAGTTCACCAGGTTCCAGAACGCTTCTACGTATTTCGGACGCAGATTGCGATAGTCGATGTAGTAGGCGTGTTCCCAGACGTCGCAGGTCAGCAATGGCTTGTCGCCGCTGGTCAGCGGATTGCCGGCACCGATGGTGCTGGCCAGAGCCAGAGAGCCGTCAGCCTTCTTAACCAGCCAGCCCCAGCCGGAGCCGAAAGTGCCGATGGAGGTTTTGCTGAACTCTTCCTTGAACTTGTCGAAGGAACCGAACGCCTTGTTGATTGCTTCGGCCAGCGCGCCGGTAGGTTCGCCGCCACCTTTAGGGTCCAGGCAGTTCCAGTAGAACGTGTGGTTCCAGACCTGAGCGGCGTTGTTGAAGATACCGCCCGAAGAGGTCTTGATGATTTCTTCCAGGGTCTTGCCTTCGAACTCGGTGCCTGGCACCAGGTTGTTCAGGTTCACGACGTAGGTGTTGTGGTGCTTGTCGTGGTGATATTCCAGAGTCTCCGCAGAAATGTGCGGCACCAGAGCGTCTTTGGCGTAGGGCAGTGGCGGCAATTCAAAAGCCATGGTTTATCTCCTTTCAGGTCAATTGCGGTAATCGCACGGCCGATCACGGGCGGCCAGATACAGCATGCACCGGGAGTTTTACTCTTTTGCGGCGCAGACCCCGGATCATAGCACCGGGTCTGCGGCTTAACCACGCAACAACTGTGTGGGATAGAGGTTCCAACGCGTTTGACCTGGCGCTCATGAAACCGGTCAGGCTGAGCGGATCAACTGAAAGGCCACGCTGAACATCATCACGGCGATCATCACGTCCAGCATGCGCCATGTGGCGGGGCGGGCGAGCCAGGGCGCGAGCCATGCCGCGCCAAGTGCCAGGCTTGAGAACCACAGCAGCGAGGCGCTGGCAGCGCCGGCCACGTAAGCCCCCGGCACGTCCTGTTGTGCCCCGAGCGAGCCAATCAGCAGCACGGTGTCCAGATACACATGCGGGTTCAGCAAGGTAACGGCCAGCGCACTGAGCAACACCGTGCGCAATGATCTTTTGCCAACGGCTGCGCTGTGTTCAAGGCTTTGCCGCGAGCAGGCGCGGCGCAATGCCTGCAGGCCATACCAGCTCAGGAATATCACCCCGCCCCAGCGCGCTACCGCCAGCAATGTCGGGTTTTGTGCGAGCACATTGGCCAGTCCGAAGACGCCTGCCGCTACCAGAATGGCGTCGCAGACAATGCACAATAGCGCGACGGGTACGTGATGTTCACGGCGCAGGCCCTGAGCGAGCACAAAAGCGTTCTGAGTACCGATAGCCATGATCAGGCCTGCCGCGATCAGCAGGCCATTGAGGTAGCTTTGCCACATAAATACGTTCCATTGAGCAGATTCAGATGGCGATTCTTATGCGTTGAGCGATATAAGGAAAACAAATAATATTCATCGCTCATTAGGAAAACTGATGTTCGACTACAAATTGTTATCTGCATTGGCGGCTGTGATCGAGCAAGCCGGTTTCGAGCGTGCCGCTCAGGTGCTGGGGCTGTCTCAATCTGCGGTATCGCAGCGCATCAAATTGCTGGAGGCACGCATTGGTCTGCCGGTGCTGGTGCGGGCGACGCCACCGAGCCCGACCGACATCGGACGGCGCCTGCTCAATCACGTGCAGCAGGTCCGGCTGCTGGAGCGCGACTTGCAAAGTCAGGTGCCGGCGCTGGATGAAGAGGGCATGCCCGAGCGTCTGCGAATCGCCTTGAATGCCGACAGTCTGGCGACCTGGTGGGCACCGGCGATCGGGGCGTTTTGCACGCAACACCGGCTGTTGCTGGATCTGGTCGTTGAAGATCAGGACGTAGGCCTCAAGCGCATGCGTGCCGGCGAGGTCGCGGCCTGCCTGTGTGGCAGCGAGCGTCCGGTGGCAGGGGCGCGCAGCCAGTTGCTTGGGGCCATGCGCTATCGGGCGCTGGCCAGTCCGGCATTCATCGCCCGCCATTTTCCGCACGGTGTGAGCCCGGAAAAACTGGCCAGATCGGCAGCGCTGGTGTACGGGCCGGACGACCTTTTGCAGCATCGTTATCTGGCACTTCTTGGTGTTCAGGACGGCTTCGAGCATCATTTGTGCCCGTCCTCCGAAGGTTTCATACGTATGATCGAGGCCGGAATGGGCTGGGGCCTTGCGCCCGAGTTGCAGGTGCGCGACCAATTGCGCAGCGGCACTCTGCTTGAATTGCTGCCGGAGCGCTGCATCGATGTGCCGCTGTACTGGCACCATTGGCGCAATGGCGGGCAGCTCTTGACCCGGCTTACCGAACATCTTGTGCAACATTCGGCCAATTGGCTGGTGCCGCTGAGCGAGGAATGATCGTCAACATGATCATGTGTAATCCATGCAGGCAGGGTTTTTCCTTTCCTGCAGATGCGTTAACGGAGCGGTAAATGAAGATTCTGGTCACCGGCGCGAGCGGCTTCATCGGCGGACGCTTTGCGCGTTTTGCCCTTGAGCAGGGCATGAGCGTACGGATCAATGGCCGTCGTGCCGAAGGTGTCGAGCACCTGGTCAGGCGTGGCGCAGAGTTCATCCAGGGCGACCTCGCTGACCCTTATCTGGTGCGGGCGCTGTGCGATGACGTGGAAGCGGTGGTGCACTGCGCAGGCTCGGTCGGCCTGTGGGGACGGCGCCAGGATTTCATGCAGGGCAACGTGCAGCTCACCGAAAATATCGTCGAAGGCTGCCTGAAACAAAGGGTGCGAAGGCTGGTTCATCTTTCGTCGCCCTCCATCTACTTTGATGGCAAGTCGCACCGTGGCATCAAGGAAGAGCAGGTGCCCAAGCGCTTCCATAACCACTATGCGGCGACCAAATACCTGGCCGAGCAAAAGGTCTTCGGTGCCGAAGAGTTCGGCCTGGAGGTGATCGCCCTGCGGCCGCGCTTTGTCACCGGCGCAGGCGACAACAGTATTTTCCCGCGTTTGCTGCACATGCAGCGCAAGAAGCGTCTGTCGATTGTCGGCAACGGTTTGAATGTGGTGGATTTCACCAGCATGCACAACCTCAACGAAGCCATGCTGAGCAGCTTGCTGGCAACCGGCTCGGCGCTGGGCAAGGCCTACAACATCAGCAACGGCACGCCGGTCCCGCTGTGGGATGCGATCAATTATGTGATGCGCCAGATGCATCTGCCTCAAGTCACCCGTTATCGTTCATACGGGCTGGCCTACAGTGCCGCGGCGATCAATGAAGGTGCCTGCCTGCTGTGGCCGGGCCGACCTGAACCTACCCTGTCAAGAATGGGCATGCAGGTCATGAACAGGGATTTTACGCTTGATATCAGTCGCGCCAGGCATTATCTGGATTATCAGCCTCAGGTCAGCCTGTGGACGGCGCTGGATGAATTCTGTGGCTGGTGGCAGGCACAGCACGCAATCTGAATGCGGTAGTGGCACAGTGAGATTGGTTACGCGCTGTTGTTATACTGCCCGACTTTGGTTTAACAGCTTCCTGAAGGGTTATTCATGCGCAACGATCCATACGATGACGTCGATGACGTTCCCAGCCTGAGCGCCAAGGACGATGATGACGACTTCGCGCCGGGCAATGGTGCACGCGAACGCACCACGGTCTATTCGCGTACCACACCGGTGGTCAAGGTAAAGGGGCCGAACACAGGACCGTTATGGGCGTTGGTCGGCGCGCTGTTCATTGCCTTTTGTGGTCTGGGCTGGTGGAGCTTTCAGCAAGTTTCTCTCATGGAGCAGCAATTGGTCGCCACTCAGGAGAGCTTTGCGCGCATCAGCGAAGAAGCGGCGGGACGCCTGCAGGATATTTCCGGCAAAGTCGTTGCGACCGAGGCGCTGTCCAGCGATGGCGAGGCGCTCAAGCAGCGCATCAAGCTGCTGGAAGCGCAACTGGAAGATCAGGACAAACAGCGCGAGGGCGTTGAAGGCCAGCAGGGCAGTCTCGACAAGCGCCTGGAGCAGATGGCCGCGCAAACCGCCCAGCAGCACAGTGAAAGCGCGCAGTTGCAGGAGCAGCTCAAAAGCGTCGTCGCTGAGCTGACCACGCTGAAAGCCGCGCTGCCCGATCTGAAAACCGCACAGGCCGATCAGGGCAAGCTGGATGCGCAGATCAAAAGCGTGGCAGCCGATGTTGCGACACTGAAGAAACAGGGCAACCCGTCGGCTGCTGTCGAGCGCCTGGAACAGGACCTGATGGTCATGAAAAGCGAGCAGGAAAACCGCCCGGCCCCTTCAGCAGAGGCCAATACTGCCGAGTTCGACGCGTTTCGTGCTCAGGTCACCCGCAATATCAATACCCTCACCAGCCAGATCCAGAATCTGTCGCAACAGCTCAACGCGCGTCGTTGAAGGCGAGACTTGCCGGCGGCTGTCCATAGCAGATAGCCGCTGGCAAATTTCCTGACATTTTTTTGTACTCGTTAAATAGATATGTGCTTGCCAATGGAGGGAAGGCTTACGCTTGCCTGACTGTTAAATAAATGGAGTTTCAATAATGAATGGAATCAATGAGATGTACACCGATGCCCCGCAAGAAACGACCGAAAATTACATCCCGGCTGAAGACTCAGGCCAGGAAGTAGACGAAGTTGCCAGGACGCCGTTGCCCACTTACTCCGAAGTACCGGGTTATCCAGAGGATTTGCTACTCCAGCGGGCCAAGCCACCGGTGAAGTTCAAACCGCCTGTAAAGCCACCTGTAAAACCTCCGGTCAAGGTGACAGGTCCGGTGAGACCGCCCGTGAGACCGCCTGTGAAACCCTCGATCAAGGTGAAAAAGCCAGTGAGGCCACCTGTAAAACCGCCTGTTAAACCGGTTATCAAACCACCCGTTGCGCGAAAGTTACCGCCGGCCCCTGAGGCACCTTCGCGCCTGGACAAGCTGCTGGCAATCATCAACACGGGCACCGGTGTTTTACAACTGATCCACCCGCTCAACAGTGTCTTCAACCCGGATGGTACGGTCAGCTATCCGAATGGAAGTGTTGCGGCGGCAGATGGCCAGTCCTTGAAGCACACGGATGGCACTGTTCAACACCTGGATGGCACCACCGTGCATGCCGACGGCTCGGTCGAGCACCCCGGCGGCGATGTTCAACACAAGGACGGGACCTGGGTCATGGCAGATGGCTCTGTCAACTACCCCGACGGTCGCTGGAAGTTAACGGACGGCACGATCACTGATGCCGAAGGCAATGTGCTAGGTACAGTCGGGCCTGAGGCTAAGCTGTAACAGCAATAAGTACGGGCGATAAAAAACCCTGGCTCTTGCGAGTCAGGGTTTTTTGCTGTTGCAGCGCCGTGTTACAGTCGTGGGTAGTCGATATAGCCGACCGGCCCTTTGCCGTAGAACGTTTCGGGATGCGCTTCATTCAGAGGTGCATCGCTGGCCAGGCGTTCAGGCAGGTCCGGGTTGGCGATATAGGGCACACCAAATGCGATAGCGTCGGCCTTGCCTTCTGCCAGCCAGGTATTTGCGGTGTCCTTGGTGAATTTTTCATTGGCGATGTAGACGCCGCCGAAATCCTTCTTCAACTGCGGGCCGAGGCTGTCTTCGGCGTCACGCTCACGGGCACAGATGAACGCGATACCGCGCTTGCCAAGCTCTTTGGCCACGTAGCTGAAGGTTTCAGTGCGGTTAGCATCGCTCATGTCGTGCATGTCGAAGCGAGGCGAAAGGTGTACGCCCACGCGACCAGCGCCCCACACCTCAATGACCGCATCAGTCACTTCCAGCAGCAGACGGGCACGGTTTTCTACCGAACCGCCGTACTCGTCAGTGCGCTGGTTGGAGCCGGTCAGCAGGAATTGTTCCAGCAGGTAGCCGTTGGCACCGTGTACTTCCACGCCGTCGAAGCCCGCAGCCTTGGCGTTTTCCGCACCGACGCGATAGGCCTCGACGATGTCACCGATTTCCGCCAGTTCAAGCGCGCGCGGGGTCGGCAGCGGGGTGATCGGGCGCATCAGGCTGACGTGGCCTTCAGCTGCGATAGCGCTAGGGGCCACCGGAGTTTCGCCGTTCAGGTACGCCGGGTGGGAGATGCGGCCAACGTGCCACAGTTGCAGCACGATGCGGCCACCAGCGGTATGTACGGCCTTGGTGATGTTGCTCCAGCCACGTACTTGATCGTTGGACCAGATGCCGGGTGTGTCCGGGTAACCAACACCCATCGGCGTGACCGATGTGGCTTCAGTCAGGATCAGGCCTGCAGAAGCACGTTGCACGTAATACTCGGACATCAATGCATTGGGCACGCGGCCTTCGTCGGCGCGGCAGCGCGTCAGTGGCGCCATGATGATGCGGTTTGGCAGTTGCAGATCGCCAATGGTGATCGGGTCAAAGATAGTCGTCATGTGTCGAATCCTCGTGATTGATCAGTGTGTAGCAGGTGCCAGATCGGGGTTGCCGGTCTGACGGAAAGTAATCAGCGTGATCAGCAGCGCGAGCACAGCCAGCATGGCTGCGGCCAACGGTACGCTGGTCAGGCCCAGGCCGTGGGCGATGACGCTGCCACCGACCCAGGCACCGAGCGCGTTGCCAACATTGAAAGCGCCGATGTTCAGGGTTGAAACCAGATTGGGCGCGGCTTTGCCGAAGGTCACCACGTTGATCTGCAAGGCGGGTACGGCGGCAAAGGCAGCGACCGCCCAGAGGAACAGGGTGATTTCAGTCGGGATCAACGCGGCGCTGGTCCAGCTGAGAGCGGTTGAGATCACCGCCATCGAAACAAACACGGCAATCAGCGTGGATGACACGCGGCGGTCGGCCATCTTGCCGCCAATCACGTTACCTGCGGTCAGGCCCAGGCCGATCAATAGCAGGGTCCAGGTCACGCCCTTGGGCGATACGCCGGTGACTTCGCCGAGCAGCGGGGCAATGTAGGTGAACAGGGTGAACATGGACGCTGAAAACAGCGCGGTCATGGTCAGCGACAGCCAGATACCGGCATCTTTCAGTGCGGCCAGTTCGGCGCGCATGTCGAGTTTTTCTTCATTGCGGTTGGTCGGCAGAAAGCGGATCAGGCCGATCAGCGCAATCACGCCGATGACTGTTACCGCCCAGAAGGTCGAGCGCCAGCCTGCGTATTGACCCAATGCAGTACCCAAAGGCACGCCCAGTACATTGGCCAGGGTCAGACCGGTGAACATCAACGCTACCGCCGAAGCGCGGCGATTGGCAGGCACCAGCCCTGCGGCAACCACTGAGCCGATGCCGAAGAACGCACCATGACACAGCGCTGTAACCACGCGGGCGAACATCAATACGTTGTAGTCACTGGCCAGTGCGCAGAGCAGGTTGCCGATGATAAAAATGCCCATCAGCGTGACCAGCGCAGCCTTGCGCGGCAGTTTTGCCGTGGCCATGGCCATGAACGGCGCGCCGACGGCCACGCCCAGCGCATAGCCGGTGACCAGCCAGCCTGCGCCGGGGATAGATACACCAAGGTCAGCCGCCACATCGGGCAGCAGGCCCATGATGACGAATTCGGTGGTGCCGATGGCAAAGGCGCTCAGGGCCAGAATAAGTAGCGAAAGAGGCACGGGGCAGCTCCTGGTAAACGTTGGAAAATCAGGTCGGGTTGTTCAGCTCTTCAACCAGCGCCTGAACGAATGCCTGTATGACTTCTTCGTTGCGTCTGAAGAAATGCCATTGGCCAACCTTCTTGCTGCTGATCAGGCCAGCGCGTTGCAAGGTCGCCAGATGGGCCGAGACAGTGGATTGGGACAATCCTGCACGCTGATCGATCTGTCCGGCGCACACGCCGTGTTCAATCGAGTATTGCTGAGCAGGAAAGCTCGCGCGGGGGTCCTTCAACCAGGTCAGGATTTCTCGGCGGACCGGATGGGCCAGGGCTTTTATTATGTCGTCGAGGTCGATAGGCATGTCGTTCTCACAGGCGGTGTAGCGATATATCGCGATAGGGCGAACCTTATATCTGTATTTCGCGATATACAAATATGATTTTGTGCTTAGGACTGGCAAAATCGCTATATCGGGTTATATCGATATATAGACCTCGGCCTTGAAAGCGGCGTAGGCTTGCAGGCATGAACTATCTGGCACATCTTCATCTCGGCGGGCATCGGCCTGCTCAATTGCTTGGCAGCCTGTATGGCGACTTCGTCAAAGGTCCGCTGTCGGGACGTTTTCCTGCAGAGCTTGAAGCGGCCATTCGGCTGCATCGCAGCATTGACGCTTTCACTGACAGCCACCCGCTGATCAAGGCTTCCATTGCCCGCTTTCCATCCCAGCGGCGACGCTATGCAGGCATTATGCTCGACGTCTTTTTCGATCATTGTCTGGCTCGCGACTGGCATCGCTATGCCGATCTGCCGCTGGACGTATTCACTGGCAAAGTCTATGGCACGCTGGCCGCCGAGCCGCAATTGCCCGAGCGGCTCGCATTGATCGCGCCGCGCATGGCCGCGCAGGACTGGCTGGGTTCGTATCGGGATTTCGACGTGCTGGGGCAGGTGCTGAGCGGGATATCCCGACGCCTGTCAAAACCCGAAGGGCTGGCCGGCGGCATGCAGGAACTGCAGGCGCTGTACCAGCCCTTGAGTGCGGATTTCGCCGAGTTCTATCCGCTATTGGAGAGTTTTGCTCAGGCTGCCCTGGCCGAACGCGAAGCCACTTCGCTCGGCTGAGCAGGCTCGCCGGGTACTTGTTTACCGAGCACTGACTCACCCGTGACAGGTTCACCGAACAGCGCCACCTGAACGGCTTGCTGAGCCTTGAACGCCAGTGCAGCGCGTTCCTGATCCGCCGTCGGAATCGGGGTCAGCAGGTGAATGTGCACATCGCTCTGCTCATTGGCAAACAGTCGGCGCAGATGGGACAGCAAATCGTCGTCGCCAATGAACGGGGCAATCGGGTCCGGTTTGCCGTCACGCGAGTAACCGATGGCCACTGGCTGGATCGGCACGCCGGCTTCAATGGCACTGGACAGCAGACGGCCGTGGAAGGTGCGCAGGCTTCTGCCATCGGTGGTGGTGCCTTCGGGGAAGATCAGCAGTGCGTTGCCTTGTTGCAGGTGATTGCACATCTGCTTTTGAATCAGACGGCTGTCGCCCGACCCGCGACGAATGAACAGCGTGCCGGCCTTCAGCGCCAGCCAGCCTGCTACCGGCCAGGTCCGGACTTCGGCCTTCGACAGAAACGACAGCGGTGCCAGCATGCCCAGCAGGGCAATGTCGGTCCACGACACATGGTTGCTGACCCACAGCATTGGCTGGGTTGGCAACTGACCTGTCACGGTGACGCGAAACGGCAGGGCATTGGTCAGGCGCGCCATGAACCAACGGCTCCAGCGCTGCCTGCGCTCCATCGACCCACCGACTCTGGCGCGTTCCAGAACCGCGAACGTTCCGGCAATCGTCAAGCCGAGCGCCACGACCAGCAGCACCCGGACTACGCGGGCATAGCCGCGTGCCCGGCTCATCACACGGCCGCCTTGAAGTGTCGGGCGTAACGCGGGCACAGATCGTCGCGCTTGAGCAGGATGAACACGTCGGCCACCTGGAAATCTTCGTCCCAGCACGGTTCGCCGCAGATCTTGGCGCCCAGGCGCATGTAAGCCTTGAGCAGTGGCGGCATCTCGCAGATCACATTGCTCGGAATATCGAGCGTTGGCAGCGGGTTTTTCGGCTCGGCGCGCAAGTGCTCGTTGCACAGGTAGCGTTCGCGCAGGCGTTGCATGATCGCGTGCGCCTGAATGCCGCCGTCGTGCATCGGGATGCTCGCGCAGCCCATCAGGTAGCTGTAGCCGCCTTCGTTCAGCACCTCGGCCAGCTCGCTCCACAACACCGCGATGGTGCCGCCGTTGCGGTAGGCCGGGTCTACGCAGGTACGGCCCAGCTCAAGAATCGGACCCTGCAGATGAACCAGGCCGTGCAGGCTGAATTCTTCTTCACTGTAGAAACGCCCCAACGTGCTGGCGGCCTTGTGGTCGAGCAGCCGGGTAGTGGCAACCAGACGCCCGGTGTTCAGGTCACGCACACCAATGTGCGAGCAGTGAACATCGTAATCGTCGATATCCAGGCCTTGTTCAGCACCGTTGAGACGGGCGTTGAACTCTTCGCTGAACACACTGAAACGCAACGCCTGTGCTTCCTGCAAGGCGCTCGCTCCAATCAGGCGCTCGGCCTGAAGACGACGTTCAGAAGTGTTGTCACGAATGCGGGCGATCTGGGTCATACGAATCTCCATGAGCCAGCCATGCAGAGTTTGGCTGGTTGACTGATTTGTCCAGGCGCTTTGCCGTACTTGCAGGCTAGGGAGATGGCGTGTCATGCCTGTGAAGCTTTGGTGATGGTTGTGTGACGGGCAACGCTGTGGGCATTTCCACGCTGGTGGAGCGCGAGGAGCGAGCGGCGTACGAAGGACCACTATCGTGCCCATGCTCCGCGTGGGTATGCCGTTCTGGACGCTCTGCGTCCTGTCCCGGGGTAATGGCTGACTGTCACGAAGCCCTGATACGGTATGCGGATTACTCTGTAGAGGCTCTGTCATGCCGCGTAGATTTGTCCGCCTGTGTCTGGTTTTGATCCTGGGCTTCAGTGCCCAGGGCGTCGTTGCTCAAACATGGCCGACAGAGCAATGGTCATCTCAGCCTGCGCCGCGATCTGCGGCAATCGAAGAACTCGAGGCCTACGCCTTCCCGCCCCGTGACGACGCCACACGCAAGGGCATTCGCACCGATGCGCTGCTGGTGATTCGTGATGGCGAAGTTGTGTATGAGCGCTACGGCGGTGTGACCACCGCGCAAACCCCGCACCTGACCTGGTCGATCAGCAAGAGCGTGATGGCGACAGTGCTGGGCGTGGCGTTTAACGACGGGCGCTTTCAACTCAATGATCCAGTGGCGAAGTTCTACGCGCCGTTCAAGGCGCACCCCGATATCGCCATCAAAGACCTGATGCACTGGGCTTCGGGGCTGAATTGGCAGGAAGATTACGAATATGCACCGCTTAACTCTTCCGTAGTCGCCATGCTCTACACCCGTGGGCGTGACGACATGGCGCGCTTCACCGCCGAGCACCGCGCAGCCAAATCCCCCGGCAAGGCGTACCTGTATTCCAGCGGCGACAGCACGGTTCTGGCTGCTGCGTTGAAAAATATCGTCGGGCCACAGGCGTATGCGGATTATCCGTGGACCGCACTGTTTGACCCGCTTGGCATTCGCAGTGCCGTTTGGGAAACCGATGGCGTGGGTACATTTGTAGGGTCGTCCTATGCCTACATGACCGCCCGCGACCTGGCACGCATCGGCTTGCTGATGCAGCGCGGCGGGCAATGGCAGGCTCGGCAGTTGCTCAACAAGGAATGGATGAACTTCGTGCTGACGCCGTTTGCAGGCGAGCAGATAGATGCCAACGTCGAAGTCCCTGGCGGCCAATGGTGGCTCAATCGAACTGCCGATGGCGGCAGGGGGCCGTGGCCGGATGCGCCCCCTGATACCTTTGCCGCACTGGGCCATTGGGGGCAGGCGCTGTACGTGATCCCTGACCGGAAACTGGTGATCGTGCGCTATGCCGATGACCGCGACGGTAGTTACGACCACAATCAGATGCTCAAGCGCATACAGGCAGCCTTTGGCAAGGAGGGCGTGCAATGAGCAGTCGCCGAATGTTCATCCTGCGTCGACCTTTCAGCAGCCTGCTGTTGCTGATCCTTGCTGCGCTCGCGGTACTTGCCTGGCAGTACCGCGTGAACCTGCAGGCATTCCCCACCATCATCAGTGCCTACACCGCCAAGGAATACTGCTCGTGCAGGTACGTCATGAACAACCCCGAGGCGTATTGCCTGGGCTACGTCAAACAGTACGTGCCTGGCACGCTGATCGACGACAGCAGCCAGAAAAAGGTCATTGCCAACGGCCTTGGGCGAACCAGCAGTGCGTCGTGGCAGGGTGAGCGACAAGGCTGCCGACTGTTGCCATCCGAGCCTTGATGGATTACTGCCGAACGTCGTGGTTTGCCAGAGGTCAGACAGGCGGATAAGGTGGCCCTCAATTGCACGTCTGGAGTCTGCATGCTCACTATGAATCGCCTGCTGCTGGTCATGCTGGCCGCAGTGGCGTTACCTGCCCATGCGAACTGGTATCTGGATAACGAGTCGTCGCGGCTCTCGTTCACGTCAACCAAGAATGCCGATATTGCCGAAGTGCATCGCTTCCTCGTGCTGCATGGCAAGGTCGACCCCAAAGGGCTGGCTGAGGTGGAAGTCGAAACGGAGTCCATTAGCACCGGTATTCCCCTGCGTGACGAGCGCCTGCGGGAGCAGGTGTTTCAGGTACACAAGTTTCCCGTTGCGCAGATCAATGCCCAGCTCGACATGCGCCCGATCAATAATCTTGCCCCCGGCGCGCAACTGGAATTGCGTTTACCACTGACCGTCAGCCTGCGCGGCAAGAGTCACAGCTATAACGCCGAACTGTTGGCGACGCGCCTCGACGAGCGCCGCTTTCAGGTTGTGACGCTCGAACCGCTGGTGATTCATGCTCAGGACTTCGATATGGTTTCGGACTTCAATGCCCTGCGCAACGCGGCAGGCTTGTCGGCGGTCAGTCTGTCAGTCCCGGTCGGGGCTGTCCTGATCTTCACGGCGCGTTGATATGAACGGTGCGATTTTCCCGTGGCGTGAAAACAACCGCTTTCAATTGCTGATTGACGGTCCTGCGTTCTTCCCGCGCATGATTGCAGCCATTGACAGGGCCGAGCAGCAGGTTGACCTGGAGCTGTACCTGGTCGAAGCCGGGGCCTGCGCCGATGCCATCGTGCGGGCGCTGGTCGAGGCGGGCAGGCGTGGTGTGATCGTGCGCTGCCTGTTCGACGACTTCGGTTCTAAAGCCTTCGACGCCGGCCTGCGCAAGCAACTGACCGATGCCGGTGTGATTCTGCGTTTCTACAACCCTATTCACTGGCGACGCGGCGTGCGCAACTTCTACCGCGACCATCGCAAATTGCTGGTAGTCGACAAGACGCTGGCGGTGGTCGGCGGTACGGGTGTAACCGATGAATTCTGGGAGCCAGACAAGGATGTCAGCCAATGGCACGAAGTGATGGTGGAAATCACCGGGCCGCTGGTTCTTGACTGGCAAGCGTTGTTCAACCGGCAGTTTCACGCCAATGCCCGACGTTTCGCCTGGCGCCCGAAAGAAAACTTCGGTCTGGATCATCTGCCCACCGCCCCGGTAGCCGGTGAAGGCCTTGGCCGTGTGGCGTACGCCGACTCTCGCCAGCACCGCGACATTCTGCAATCGCTGGTGCGCACGCTGAACACCGGGCAAAAGCGCATCTGGCTGGCAACCCCTTACTTTCTGCCCACCTGGAAAGTTCGCCGCGCCTTGCGCAGGGCAGCCTCGCGCGGCGTCGATGTACGTTTGCTGCTGACCGGGCCACGCACCGATCACCCGTCCGTACGCTACGCCGGTCACCGTTACTACCCGCGCTTGCTGCGGGCCGGGGTCAAGGTCTTCGAATACCAGCCGTGTTTTCTGCACTTGAAAATGGTCCTGATCGACGACTGGGTGAGCATCGGCTCGTGCAACTTCGACCACTGGAACCTGCGCTTCAACCTTGAAGCCAACCTCGAAGCCCTCGACCCAGGGCTGACCCGCGATGTGGTCGCCAGTTTCGAAAAAGACTTCGCCCTGAGCGCCGAAACCACACTGGCAGACTGGAAGGCCAGACCACTGTGGCGACGCGTCAAACAGCGCTTGTGGGGCTGGATCGACCGGTTGGTGGTGAACCTGCTGGATCAGCGTAATTGAGGTGTACGCGGGGCCGAGCGTGGCCCCGGGTTGTCATCTGGTCAAACGATGCATTCCAGTGAGCGGTCAACCATGGCTTTGGCCATCTCGGCCATGTGCAATACTGAAAACGCCAGATCACGGCTGGTGCCCTGAGTGCTGTCGCCGGACTCATAGGCCGTCGTGATGATGCAGCGCAGCAGATCCGAAGCGTAGTTGAGCGCTTCTTCCTGGCTGACGGATGCGTTGACGGTGAACAGGGCGGTGGGCGGGTCGGGGAAGATTTTATGGGGCATGTTTGCAACTCCAGCAGAACTTGGGGGGAGCCGTCACTAATCGCTACCAAACGATAAGGTGGCGGCCGTGTGCAAGTTGGTAGACCGGCTGCTGGCACCCGGTGCATCCGAAGACGCCATGCGCACGGCCACCATAAAGACGAGACGAGAAGGATCGCCTCGCAGAGGTGGCACATTGCGCCAGCAAAAGCAGGTCTACCAAACCTGATCGCTGATTGGGCAGCGACCGATGAAGGCTAGAGACCTGAACAGCCAAGCGCAAGAGGCCGGGATTTTCTCGGAAATTTCCTTCAAATGGAAGGGAGGTGTCCTGCGGTTAATTCTTACAAGAGTTATCGAAAAAGGTTTTCTGAGGATGTTCGCCGTATAGGCGGGGAAGTGACTGGCGCTGTTTATCAGTATTTCAGCAAGCAATACATCACCGAGGGGAGACGTTAAAAAGCTATCGGATTACATTGAGTCAGTATGATGTGTCTCCGCCCTACAGATAATGTGCGGAGTAGAGTGCTTGCAATGAAAATAGCCTGTGCAGCGTTTGCCGGACAGGCTTGTTGCATGAAGAGAGTAGTTAAGGCTTTTTGATATTCTGCATGTAGGTCTGATTCGGGTGAGTCACGACCTTTTTCGTCAACGCGTCCAGTTCCTTGCTGTGATACATGTCCAGGCATTTCAGCAGGTCGAATTTTATTCCCTTTATCTGGGATTCGGCCAAAGGGTTTGTGTAGTCTCTGGCGAGGTGTTTTTCAACCAATGCCTTGACCGCAAGGGGGCTTTTTTCCATGTCATAGTAGGTCCAGTCACGCATCGCGCTGACACTACTGCCTGCGTCAATGCCGACGTTCACATCATATTTATAAGCGGTGGTTATGCAGGTGGCGAGGGCCATGTCCTTGTAGTTTTTTTCAAAGGTTCTGTACATTCCTTCAGGCGATGAGGTGGGGGTGTAGGCGAAGCTGTTGGATGTTGTTAAGACCAGAGATGCTGTTAGGGCCGTAAGACATGATTTCATTCTACGAACCTCCCTGTGAATATGGATGTTATTTGTAGTCCTGCATGTAGGTGTGTGTTGGATTTACGACAGTTTTTTTTGTCAAGGCATTCAGCTCCTTGCTGTGGTAAAGGTCCAAGCACTTTAAAAGGTCAAATTTCACACCCTTTATCTCGGACTCGGTTAAGGGGTTCGTATAATCTCTGGCCAGATACTTGCTCACGAGCGCTCGAATTTCATCGGGTCCTACTTCCCAGTCGTAATTTGCCCAGTCCTCAATGGCGGTGACGCTACTTCCAGCATCAATTCCGACCTTTACGTCAGAGGCGTAAGCGTTTGCTATACAGGTAGCAAGGACCAGATCCTTGAAGTTTTGTTCATAGCTTCGGTGCATGCCCTCTGGTGATGAGGATTTTGTATGTGCGAAGCTCTCGGTTGCCAAGAGTGCGAGACAGACTGTGATGGCTGTGACAATGAGCTTCATTAAACTAAGCTCCAGAAATTTGCCATATCCGTACGGTAGTTAACGTCGGGCTCGTTAAAGTAGCAATGGTCATAGCAAATGTCACCGTCAAATAACGTTGCATGGCCTTTTGCGTCTGTCCAACCCGATATTTCAAATAATATAACTCCTTTTTTTCTTGCAAGCGCTCCGCCGTCAGAGGGCGGGTATTTGACGACCTCAGGCTTGCCCCAGTGCGTTTCCAAAAAGCTTTTCAGGTTCGATACACGGAAAAAGTACTGATGCTGATCTGCGCCAGAGACTGTCTGTTTAGCTATCTTAGGTATTTTCAATCCTGAGTAGTTCAGGATGTAACTTAATCGCACAGCACAGGTGTTCCTCCACTTTGTCGAAGGATCAGGATTATTTATATTCTGCGCCACAAACCCTCCAATCACCTCTGCCACTCGTTTTTCCGGTGCCACCGGATCATAAATATGTTGCGAAGCCGCCCAGGCGGCAGTAAAAAATGGCCGTGCCATAGTCTTTCCCTGATCGTTCTGTAAGGTTCAATGCATGAGCGTTCAAAAAAATCAGGAATAGACCTTGTTGTTAATACGGTTCCAGCCCCCCGAAACATTTCCTCCACCGGCACCATCCGATCTTTTTTGCTGTGTGTAGGTGGTTTTTATTTTTCCGTAATTTAAACTGACCGTTTCACTGGGTATGCCATCATTGGCATGCTGGGTGTAGTTGGAAATGATGACTTCTTCCAGCAGCACTTCAAAGTATTTGACCTTTTCTCCGCCTGCACGATGCAGTGACAAAACAACTTCTTTCAGGTGTCTGCCTGCGCACAAGGTTTCAATGAGCTTGCAGCTCGATTTGTCCAGTGATTTGGTGAACGAGAAATCACTCAAGGAAGTCCTTCCGGACGATGCACCACCGGAAGAACTCGCCGTGGCGGAAGTACTTTGATGCATGCCGAAGCCATACCCGGTGATCTCGATACAGTCCTTGTAGCGGTCATCCAGCGCTTCGCCTGGAATGCCTTCGATTTTGATGTACGCATCAAATGCCATGTTTCAAATCTCCACGTTTGATCGGTTTACGTTGCATACAGGTATCCATATGTTTCAGCAGCGTAATCTTTATTTTTATCGAATGTGGGATCAGCATCCCTTTGGTGTTGACTGAAATGTCTCTAATTTTTGTGGGAAATATAGTACAGATTAAAATGCCTTGGCTTCATTGCCTTGCTCAACGCATTGTGTAGTATCACGTTTCAAGTTTTATTATATTGAGGTTTTTCTGCCCGGGCGAACATTTGCCCAGCGGCCTTCACCATTTAGTCCGTGCCTAAGGTTTCGAAAAAAAATCGCGGACAGTGATCGTTGTTCCAGTTGCGTATTATTTGTGTAAGGTGTCTCACGGTAGAAAAACTTATCATGAGGTACGGCGTATGCTTTATTTTCTTCCGCTGTTGCAGGAAGGAAGTTACGGATCAATGAGGGGCCGGTCATGTGCATGGTTAACTTCAGTCGGCTGAATAGTCCTTCGCCCGGGGTACTGCGTTTCTTTTCCCACCCGTAATTTTCATTGTCATCCATCATTCCAGGGCTTCTTGTGTAAAGGTCAACAATGGTGTCCATTATTTCGCCAGCAATTTTGCCTCGGGGGGCAGAGGCGAGTATGGCGTTAGACGTCAATCCGTTTTCAATGTGTACAAGAAATCCATGGGGTGCATCGAGGCTCCCGAGCGGCTGTCCGACCGCGACATCCGCGTCCATGTACAGGCCGCCCTCCATGTAAGTTGAGGCCAGCTCTATTACATCGCTGGCTGCAGCGTAATTCTTATAAGGTCCATTTGTCTCGCGGCTATAAATCGCTTCGAGTTTCTGTGCGTTTGGGTAGGCTTGGCCCAGTGAGCTGAATAGCTTTTCAGGATTGCGCTGTATTAGCGAATCGCCATGCGCCAATGCCAGATGGCGTTCGGCAGGGTCGTTGCTTTCACTCATTACAGCCAATGGGGTTAGCAGGTGCTTTACCTTGGATGTCCACACATTGACTTGGTAGTCGGGATTTATTTCTTTAAAAAGCAGCATGTTCTGCAGGTGTGGTATTGGAATATCGCCACCTTCCCAGTAAAAATGTGCGTTAAGGGGTATGGCTACGTTACCTTTCAGGTCAACATGATTAAGAGGATTGTTTTTTAGCATTTTATACAGATTAAGGTCAGTATCCTCGCCGGATATATCCGGACTTATCCACCGCTGCAACCACGGCGCGTAATACCTGTACCCGTAATAATAAAGCCCGCTGGCATCGCGCTCCTTGCCTGAATACCGCACGGTTTTGTACTTGGCTTCCACTGCACTGCGCGCCGCCCACCAGGCCGTACCGCCAAAGGGGTAATAACTTTCCTGGCTGATCAGGCCGCCTTGCTGATCAAGCTCCAGCGTGCTCGAGCCCAGATGATCACTCAGGCTGTAACGCACCTGATCGTTCGCAATAGTGCCCGGTTTTCCAGCCTCCCAGTGCAACACCTGCACGCGGTTACGACCCGACTGAGCCGTGACGACATTAAGGATTTCGCCATCGGCTGTGGTGCGAATTTCCAGTCCCGGCACGTAGCGCACTTCGTTGACGAGGGTACGCCCCGATGCCTGCGCACGCGTGATCTTGCGGCAGCGCTGACCCTGGCCGTCATAGACATAGCGCTCTTCATCATTCGGTGCGCTTTTACGCTGCAGCAGGGTGACCAGGGCAAGTTGATTACGCACATCCCAGCGCATGGCCTGCCCGCGCACCAACTGCAGCAGATTGCCGTTGGCGTCAAAGCTCGTGACGAAATCCACTTCCCCGTCATCATCTGGCAGGCTGCGATTGCTGTCGGGAGCAACGTGCATGTTGCGGGTGAAGTTGTGTGCGCCCTCGTGGCGCATTTGCAGCAGATTGCCCGCAGCGTCGTAGCTGTAACGCTGTTTGTAGTTGCTGACCTGGCAGGGATCAATGGTGGGCAAAGGTTGCAGGCCGGGCATTTCAGGGCCATGACTGGCGCCGTTTCTGACCTCCCGGCCAGTGGCTTCAATCAACTGATACAGCGTGTCGTAACGGTAATGGCTGATCGGTTCGATAAGCTGGTTGTTGCAATACCGGTCTGGTTGAGAAGTATCGTTGACGAGCAGGATATTGCCCACCGGGTCATAGCTGTAATCGAGTTGCTGCAGCAGCGTGCCGTCAGCAGAGATCGCGCTTAGCCCGGTCAGCCGGCCGTCCTGCTGATCATAGGAGTAAAGGCTGACTACGCCATTGCCCGCTGTTTCCTGTTCGACCTGATTGAGCGCGTTGTAACGGGTATCCGCAAGCAATGCCTGCGGCTGGGAAATGCCCGCCTGCGTCAGGCCCAGGGTCTTCGATTGCCCGGCGACGGTCTGGCCGAACACCTGTCGGTTACCCATGGCATCGGCCTGCTCGATGGCTTCGCCCAGTGCATTGAATCTCCACCGACTTTGCAACGGAGCCGGCTCAAGCAAGGCATCGCGCTCGGCTTCGGCGACCGGCCAGTCCGGCACGTCGAGCGACAAAAGGAATTGCCGCGCCTCGGTCAGCAACGCCCCCTGCAATGCGTAGTCCGGGAAAAAACGTGTGCCTGCCGTATCGTCATGTCGGACGAGTTGATTGCATTGGTTATGCCCGAACGTTACGTCCATGTTGCCATAACTAAAGCGCTCGACGATCCGACCTTGTTCAATGATGGCCAAGGGACGCAACATAACGTCGTACTCAATATTTCGCTCACTGCCACGGCCGTCCCAGCTCGCCAGTCTTTGACCTGCTTCGCCCGCCAGGACAAGCTGCCGGCCAGCATCGACGCTGTTGGTCAGCAAAGAAAGGCCGGAAAGCGAATGTAGTGTGCTGATAGTGGGCAACGCATCGCTGCTCGGGCGTGGGTCTCGCTGAGCGATGATACGTCCCGCCACATCGTATGTCTGATGGGTCACGCGCTCATCGGCGGGTTGGCTTGAATCCTGTCGTAGAAAGGCGATGCCACGCACGGTGAGCGACCGTGGGTCAGTCACTGCCAGCGTTGGTGTGTGGGCATGCATAGCTCTGTTCATGACGAAACGTCCTTTTATGGGCCTGGCGTTAGCCAAGAGAGGCTTTCCATGCAGCGTGTGTCGCTATTCCATTCGATAAAATTTTTGGCGAATCACAACTTTACCCTTTCCTGGAGAGTGTGAGACTGGCGGCATCATCCAATTGAAAAACGTCGTTGAGTCGCATGTTTTTGTTCCGCATGGGACGCAAGATCCAATGCGGAAATTGCTGAAGGGCTCGCGTTACGTGCTGTGAGCCTGGCCATAGGCCCATTGAACTGCTGATTGATAACCGAGACCAGCAGAGAGATGGAGTCAGCGTTATTCAAAATGGCTTGCGCACGTGCTAAAGGGTTTTCTTCAAAAGCGCTACGATTAACGTCTACAGCGTCCGGCCCGTCCCAGACAAAACCTTCATAGCGCTTCTGAAGCCTTTGTACGGTAGCCAGAATATCAAGACGGCCGCTGTAAGATTGCGCGCCTGAGGTGCCTTCATCGGTCGTGCCCGGTACATTCATGTACCAACTATCTTGCGTAAGCAGGTGCATGTGGGATGCCTCATGAATAATGTTCCAGGCGACCATGTGAGGATGTTCATGTACAACACTGTCTCTAATGAATAAATGATGCTCTGCGTCCTCAGGATATTGCCATGCCACCGCTTTACTGTTTCGAGACCCGCCAACCCCGACGATTTTTGTACCGTCATACTGTTGAATGAACGACGTCAGCTTTCCAATACTTGAACTCAGCATGTAGAGTATTTTCGAGTCCGTATCAGGGTTGGCCTCGGCCGGGATTCTAAAGTGCCCGAGTACCGTCTCCCTTTCTTGAAGGTCCGCAAATGGAGACAGGATCTGGTTTGTTTTTTGACGAGCGAACGCGAGACTTTTTTGACTGGATGACAAGGCCACCGCGAGTGTGCCGCCAAAAACAGGGTTAAAACGAGTAATGTCTGCGAGACCCCTCGCCTGAACAGGATCACCCTGTTCCTTTGATTTATTAAGTACTTCAGAGAAGTTGAAAGGGCTCAAGCCTGTTCGATCTACCAACGTAGTGGGCGTGTTTCTTAAAAAGCAAAACAGATTCAACACATCCACATCCCCCGCCGGGTCCGGGTTTATCCAGCGTTGCAACCACGGCGCGTAATACCTGAACCCATAATAATAAAGCCCGCTGGCATCGCGTTCCTTGCCCGAGTACCGAACTGTTTTGTACTTGGCTTCTACCGCACTGCGAGCCGCCCACCAGGCCGTACTGCCGAACGGATAATAACTTTCCTGGCTGATCAGACCGCCTTGCTGATCAAGCTCCAGCGTGCTCGATCCCAAGTGATCACCCAGGCTGTAACGCACCTGATCGTTCGCAATGCCGTCCGGTTTACCGGCTTCCCAGTGCAATACCCGCACGCTGTTACGACCCGCCTTAGCGGTGATGACATGGAGGGTTTCGCCATCAGCCGTTGTGCGAATTTCCAGTCCCGGCAGGTAACGCACTTCGTCAGTCAGCGTGCGACCTGATGCCTGCGCAGTGCTGATTTTTCGGCAGCGTAGACCCTGGCCGTCATAGACATAGCGCTCGTCATCATTCGGCCCGTCCCTACGTTGCACAGTGGTGATGTGCTGCAACTGATTACGCACATCCCAGCCCATGGCCTGCCCGCGCACCAGTTGCAGCAGGTTGCCGTTGGCGTCAAAGCGCGTGGCGAAATCCACGTCCCCGTCATCGTCGGGCAGGCTGCGATTGCTGTCCGGTGCGACGTGCATGATACGAGTGAAGTTGTGCGCGCCTTCGTGACGCATTTGCAGCAGATTGCCCGCTGCATCGTAGCTGTAACGCTGTTTGTAGTTGCTGACCTGACAGGGATTAAGCGTCGAAACGGGTTGTAAACCGGGCAGCGCCGGACCATGGCTTGCCCCGTTTCTGACCTCCCGGCCTGTGGCTTCGATCAACTGGTACAACGTGTCGTAACGGTAACGGCTGATCGGTTCGATAAGCTGGTTGTCGCAATACCGGTCTGGTTGGGACGCATCGGTGACGAGCAGGATATTGCCCACCGGGTCATAGCTGTAATCGAGTTGCTGCAGCAACGTGCCGTCAGCAGAGGTCGCGCTCAGCCCGGTCAGCCTGCCGTCCTGCTGATCATAGGAATAAAGGCTGGCGACGCCATTGCCTGCTGTTTCCTGTTCAACCTGATTGAAGGCGTTGTAGTGAATGGCACTGGCCAGTGTCTGCGAGTGCGTGCTGCCGTTCAGCATCAGATCTGTGCTGTTCGACTGTCCGGCTACGTTATAAGCGGAGAGTTGGGTATTACCCTTGGCGTCGGTCTGCGCAAGCGCTTCGCCCTGTGCGTTGAACGCCCAACGGGTCTGTAGTCCGACCGGCTCCAGCAGCGCATCGCGATCACGCTCGGCCGGTAGCCAGTCCGGTCCTTCGGCGACGAGCAGGAAATGTCGTATATCGCTGAGTACCGAGCCATTCAGGCTGTAATCCTGCAGCAAGCGCGAGCCCGCCGTATCGTCATGGCGAATCAATTGATTGCATTGGTTGTGTGCCGCTGCATCTGCCTGGCCGTAGGTGAACCGCTCCACGCACCGATGCTGTTCGATGATCCTCGTCGGGCGTAGCAGCTGGTCGTACTCGAGCTGCCGCTCGGTGCCACGACCGTCCCAGCCGCCCAAAACCTGGCCCGCCTCGCCGAATAACATCAGTCGCCAGCCGGCATCGACACTCTCGGTGGCCAACGCGTTGCCGCCAAGGCTGTAGACAGTGCTCCGGTTGGCGTTGGCGAGGCGTGGATCAGTGGCGGCAATCATCCTGCATGCCGGGTCGAAACGCTGCCTGGTAACTCTGATTGCTGCCGCTTGCGTGGCTTCGGCTCGATGTAAAAGGACTTGGCGCACGACCAGCCCACGAACCTCGGAAACGATCAATTCCGGCGTACGTGCATTTACCGCGCTACTGACCATGCCCGGCCGCCTTTCTTGCTGCCAGCACTTCCTCGGCCGTATCGTTTTCGTCCTCACTGATGGTGTACCAGACACGATAGGTCTGCCGGCGCATCCAGCCTTTGGCGGTAATGGTGATGGTCGGACGCCCCAGCGGGTCGTAGAACTGTTTGTCGACGATGTTTTGTGAGCGTATCGATGCGTCGTTCACATACCGATGACTGTTGGCGAAATATGGCCGGTAAACCCGCACTGCCAGGCCTTTATTGTTGTATTCCACCCGTTCACTGACACGCCAGCGCGGCGATGCATGGACAATTTTCGGTTGACCGTCGACCAGTTCGAGATTGCCCCAGTTATCGACAGAATAGGCGTCGCCGTCTTCCACTTTTTGGCGGGTTTGCAGGGTGCGACCGAAGCCGTCTATCGACGCCATGCTGATGCGGATTTGTGCGTCCTTATCTTCCGGGTAGCGGTCTGCAACCAAGGCAGCGGTTGCCAGCGGGATGTGAACCAGCCCCAGCGCCGTATTGCCATCGTAATAGAGCGCGCTGGCTTGTCTGTCCAGAGCGTATTCGGGTTGCAGCGCTATCTCGCTGGCCGAAGCCCAGTAATGTACGGTGCGATTGAGTGGAGGAAAGCCGACCGCCTCACCCAGTTCCGTGCCGTAAAAGCTGGTTGTCCATACCCTGCCGAAGGCGTCGTAATCGGCTTCCCGACTGTTTTGATTGGGGTCGATGATTCGTCTTGGTTGCAGCACACGATAATCATATTCAGCAGTGGTGACGCAGCCTGCCGGGTCGGTGATGCGAGTTGCGAACAGATCGTAGGCGTCGTATTCGACGAGACTCCAGCCATGACTGCGTGTAGGCCTGAACGTAGTGGGGTGAAAGAAGTGCTCTGGACCGGCGTAAATGGCAAAGCCGCGTTTTACCGACCACAGGTTCAAGCTGTCCGTCGGCAGAAAACTCGGCATTTGCTGATAGCCGATCTCGACGAGTTTTTTGGCCAGAGTGGCGCTGTCCATGACTCGCTCGTAGGCGCTCAGTGCGTGATCATCCAGTTCAGCCGTTTCAACGGCGTCAGCCAGCGCCTCAAAGGTCGCCTCGCCATCGCTGCAACCGATATAGCGTTGCACTGACAGGCTGGTGAGCGTACGTGGCAACGCTGCGAATGGACCGGACGGATCGACGAATTGCTCGTAGCTGATCTGCGCAGGCGTCAAGGCGCTTGCCGGAATGAGCATGGCATCGCCGCGTGTGCGGTAAGGCAGCCCCAGACGCCAGCTCTGCGGGCTGTCCAGGTGAATGGCTTCGGCGCGCATTTCATTCACGTAAAACTGTTGCTGGGCCTCGTCGTGTGATGCTTCCCACCATTGTTGCTGGTGAGGGTCCGCAAAGGGTGGTGCGTCCCCCGGTTTCTTGCGCCGCGCACAGTTGAAGCTTGCTGAGTGGAGCGTCGAACCGTAGCGGTCCCACGCCAGATTCAGGCTGTGTTCGCACATCGGATCGTCCAGTTCGTCGGCCTCGTAACGATAGGTGATGACTTCCAGACTGAGCGGCAGCATCGACGCGTAGGGTCGATGCGTGCTCAGTGCTTGCAGTTGGCGAACCAGATAGCGGTTTGATCGGGTCGAGTACAGCACTGTGGTTTTTTGACTGGCATCGAGCCCGAGGACTTCGTTGCGCAGTACAGAGCCGCTCAGCGCTCGTGCCATTTCCTGCAAGGTCGCGTCATCTGCGTCTGTGACGGGCAAATCGGTTCCGGTTGTTGGGTCGAGTCGGGACAACACATGCTCGCCGGGCAAGCGAGCAGCGAGGTCGCTGCGGTCATAGTCGGTGCAGGGTCTGGCAGGGTAGCGTCCTGTGTGGAACCAGGTCTTGTTCAATACCGGAGCGGTAAAATCCTCCTGATTCTGCGACGCCGTTTCGGTGTCGGTCTGCAGGAGCAGGCCGAAGCCGCGAAATTCACGTTCCCGAGGGTCATAGAAACCCTGCCGATAGCGGAACAGCTGGGTGAGCGTATTGCCAGTGACATTGTCCTGCATGGTTTGCCTGACAACCACATGAACCGGGAACGGCAATTCCGAGACAGCAACGCTGCCAGCGGCCCGCAGCTCGTTTTTTTCGTCCAGCCATTCCTGCGCCGAACTGCGATAGCTGACTTCTCCGGCAGCACCGAGGTTGTTGTCCGAGGCCTTCAGCAAATAAGGTTTGCGGACCGTGCCTGCCCGGTCGGCCGCGTAATAAAGGCTCCAGTGCCGGGGCGTCATGTGCGGTACGGTGAGTATCAGGCTAGAGAAACCCAGGCCCAGCAGGTCGACCGCACTGAACTGGCAGAGCCGGTCATAACGCACACCCTCCGGCCACAGCTGATCGAAGGCCGCAGCCAGGCCGTTCCCGCCCTGGTTCATGAAGACCTGAAAGCAATCGGTTTGCAGGTACAGCACGTCACTGGCACCTGAGCCATCCAGGTCGGCCAGCCGTACCCTGCTGGAATCGAAGCTTTCGTAGGTGTAAGGCAGGCTGGCGAAGAGCTGCCCTTTGCCGAATTGGCCACGCCCCAGGTTCGGCCAGACGCGGATTTCGTTGTGCCGGATCCGGATCAGGTGTTGTTGCCCTGTGCCCAGCAGGTCGCTGAACGCTACCAGTTCAGTGGGACTGTCGCTGAGCAATGGCAGGCGATCCTCGTCGTGAGGAATGTCCATTGCTGCGGCGAACCCATCGGCTCGACGGTTGGCATACAGGCGAACGCTGCGTGGGCCGATCAGGGCCAGATCGGACAGCCCGTCGCCGACCAGATCCGCCATCTGGCCTTGCGGGTGGAAAAACTCTGCAGGAAAAGCCGAGAACGTTGCGTAGTTCGACCAGCTTCGGTCAGGGTTGAGCGTGAATAATCCGGCCATTCCCGGCTGGGCGATTACCCAGTCCAGCCGCCCGTCGCCAGTCAGATCTGTGAGGGTCTGACGAACCGGTGTGGCTGAATCAGCCGTCGGTATGCGGGGTAGCAATTCACAGGCTCCGTAGGCAACGGCGTCCGCTGCGCCAGCGGTATCACGGATCGGTTCGCGATATAGCCATGCCTTGTCGTCTCGATACAGAATGCCGGGCAAGCCGTCGCCGTAGAGGTCAACCAACTGGTATTGCTGGCCGTCATTCAGGCCGGCCATGGGCTCCAGCGGCGTATAGATGCCCCACTCAAGAGTGAAGTCGGTGTATTGAAACTGCACAGGGGGTTGTTGATCGACTCGCCGCCAGTCAGTGCCATCCCAGGCTTCTGAATGCGCCGCGCTCAGCAGGCTGTAGCCGAGCGCTGTCTGAAGGTGCTCCAGCAGCAGCCGTCGGTTCAGCAGCGGTGCTTCTCCGAGCTCGTTCGGGAAGTGATGGAACATCAGAACCTGCCGACACAGGCGCAGATTACCCAGCTCAAAACCATAGGCGAAACTTGAATGCGGATCACTGCGCACGGGCCAGGTAAATTGCTCGTCATATTCGGGGGGCGGGTCACTGCGGGTCTCGCGCTGGTCATAGTCGAATATCAGGTCGAAGTGCCACAGCAAACTATCCAGCGAACCTTCTTCCCACAGGTAAAGCACAGGATGTGCCTTGGCATTGCCGTAGCGAACCCTGCTCAGGTAGCGCTGGGCGCGGAAGTTTCTCGGGTGATTCTCTGGCAGGCCCTGATGGTCTTCGGGCTTGTATTCATAGAGGATGTGCTCGCCGACGGCATTCATGCTTTCATCCAGCAACCATTCGGCAACCCGGTTCATGTCTGCCGGGTCGGCAATACGCGACGAGGTCTTCCTGCCATAGAGGTTCAGGCTGCCGTCGGCGTCGTGAATCAGCCAGAAGCCGGGATCTGTGTTGTCCACGCGCCAATGCTCAATGCGCGCAAAGGCCCCTTCGACTCTGTTGAAGTAACGCACCACCTGATAAGTCGCCGTCAAATCATGACCGTTGTAGCTGCTGACCTGAGTCGAGACAAGCGCGCCGCTGTCGTCGCGTTCCGGCAGGCAGACATCGCCTCCGGGGCCGAAAATAAGATCATCGTCGTTGTAGCCCGGTACGCCCTTGCTGGCACGACGCGCGACTTTACCGATGTTCAGGTTCCAGCCAAGCCCGAACACGCCGTTACCAGAGGTGCTTTGATAACTCAGCGACAGGGCTGGCGCGTAGCCGCGTCCAAGGCTGATAGGCAGAGCGATTTCCAGTGACGCCGCGCCACTGGTACCCACGGATCCCCAGCCCTTGCCGATGCTTTGAATCGCGCCACCGCCTTTGGGTAATGACGGAGTGGCAACAGTCGGTTGCAGGGACGGCGGCGATTGATTCTGCGATTGCGATTGAGCTTCCATGGCCCTTGCTCCCTGTCGGTTAACGACTTTTCGCCGTGTAGCGCATGTGCACGATGATGTCAGTGATCGAGTCGATCATGTCGCGCTGCGATGCGGGGTTGGAAAAGCTCAGGGCCCAGCGAGAGATCGCACCGGTGCCCTCAAATGGCAGATAGCGCTCATCGTCAAAGTTGAAAACGAACAGTCCGTCATCGTCCACGCCGGTGGACAAGGCGATCTGCTGGCTGGCGCGCATGTTTTCCTTGAGCACCCCGTCAGCCTGAGCGTCCATCTGTACTGCGCTGTACGACTGGGTCAGCGTGGCGCGGATATCTTGATACGGCCCGACCGTGACCGGCAACGAAACGCTGATACGTTTGATGCGGCGCAGGTAGTGGTCCGGGTAATCCTCGTCAAGCATGGCTCGAGTGATTTCGAACTCGGCAATCCCTTTTTCCGCCAGGCGTTTGACCACTGCATCCCAGCCGTGATTCATCCCGGCATCATCCCCCTCGGTTATCGGCAGCTGGTGTACCGAAACCGTCTTGACGATCTCCATTTTGCGTTCGTTGCGGGTCACGTAAGCGGCATCCATGCGTAGCAGATTCAGTTTCAGGGCCTCGCCAGCAGTCAGGCCCCGCCAGGCATCCTTCCAGGCCGCGGGCTGGATGAAGGAGGCCGAGTAGTCGGCAATTTCATACTGCCAGCAGGCTTGCGTCGCCAGGCACAGTGAGAACGTGGCGTCATAGGCCTGGTAGTAGAAGGTCGAGAACTGCCCATTGAGCCATTGATACAGCTGGCTGTTGGTGAAGCGCTTGTTGAGAAATGCATAGACGGTCTCGGCCTGCTTTTTAGCATCCTCAGCCTGACGCAACTGTAACGCTGTGGCGCGGGTCTGGGCGTCGTGAACGGCGAGTTGCAGAGTGATCTGTTCGGACTCAAGCAGTGCCTGATCCCGTGCGTGTTCCCATTCCTGAAGACGACGACGGAAGCCCTCCGTACGCTCAAGCGCGTAGCCGATGGATGCAGAAAGTGTGGCCCTTGCTTGCGCGGCAATGGCGACCATCTCCGGCACACCTTCCAGACGAAAACCGCCGACAGCTCCACCCGCCGCAGCGCCGACAGCCATGCCGCCTGTAGCCCCGGCATGAAAACCTGCGTGGTTGGGCACTACCTTAAGGGCCGATGCTGCAGCATTAGCGGTTGATCCGACACCTTCGGCAACCCTTGCCGCAAGCTGCGCGCTGGCCGCTGCGACTTCGCCGGGGCTGACGTTCTCTTCCGCCAGTTGCGCGTAAAAACGGGTTCTTGCATCAACCACCGCCTTGCTGGCTTCCAGTGCCTTGCGTGTCTGAACTTCGATTTTCTGTGCTTCGAGCTGCAGATCGATAGCGTACTGGGCGAACTCCCAGACTTGCTGCTGTTGCAGCTCCATAAGCTGCCCTTGTTCCTTACGCTCGATGACCGACAGCAGCGTGAAGCCGAACTGGGTCAAGGTCTCGACGGCGGCGCTGGCTTTGGCAAACATGACCGGGTAGCGATAGTGCGGCGTTTCCTGCGCCAGCAGGCTGCCCGCACCGCCTTCGGTTGCGCCACTGGCATAGGCTGCGAGCAAGGCCCGTGGGTCCAGTGGCGCTGCAAACAGCGGTAACGACAAAGGCTTGCCGTCCAGGGTCAGGTTGTGGCGCAGGTTGTACAGACGCGTCTCAAGCATGTCCCAGTATTTGACCAGTTCTGAATTGATCGGAAGGATAAAATGTTCGTTGTCCTCTTCGGCCAGTGTCGGGTCGCTGCCGAAGGTGCTCAGGCGAAGGGGAGGCGGGCTGAATTTGACCGTTGCCTTGCCGTCTTTGGCGGTGGCGCTGGTACGTACCTGTTGTTCCTGCTTGACGAACTGCTGCTCGAAAGCTCGTAGCCCCGGGCTTGTAGATGCTGCAAGATCGCCCAGTGCAATGGGCGTCCACTGGCTGGTCAGTTTCATATCCGGGCGCGGCCCCAGCAGATCGAGAATACGCACGTACCAGAGCTTGGCCTCGCCGAGGCTGTCGGGGGTCAGTTGCCGGTAGGCCATGTCGCCCCGGTCAATCAGGTTCTTGATGTAATGGAAATACACCGCTTTCTGGTAGCGCACCGGATCGCTGGCGGCGATGCCATCCGGGTCAATGGGCGAGCGCAGAAAGTAATCCGGGTCTGGCTCTTCCACCAATGGCCGCACGTTCCAGTAAGCAGGTGCATTGCCGATCTTCTTGCGACCCGGATCGAAGATGAAACCGAGCCAGCGTTCTGCATCGGAGAAGCGCTGTTCCAGATTGAGTCGATGAGAAATCATGAACGGCAGGTGCAGAAACAGTTCCCAGAAGTACAGACCGTTGGCACCTTTGAAGTCCATCAGGTCAGGGATGTTGTCCTCATCGATAGGCGGCTCCTGCAACTGTTGGGTGTCCCAGGACAATAACGCTTCAAGTGCGATGTTGGCCTTGTTGATCAGCTCGCGGGCGAACAGGGTGTTCATGCGGATAGGGTCACGTTTATCGGTCGAGTCGTCGCTGAACAGGATGCTTGAGCTCGAGAAATCAATGTATTCCGCGATGCCTAAAAGCTGATCGACGCGCTTGCTGATTTTTGGCGCTATGGGATCTGTCCCGTCACTGGCTGCGAAGGCAAGTTCGATTTCTGTGGATTTAAGTGCATTACCGATAGTGTCGCCTGATGTGGCGTCCAATACGGCCACACCGTGCGTAATGTAGAAATTCTTTTTTTCTGGAACGAAAGCTGTGTCTTTCAGGTAGGGCAGCAACGTGGTTTTGTCGAATGGAAGAGTGACAGTATAAAGCGCGGGCGCACTTACACGCTCGGTAGGGGAACCGATTTCAAGATCGAGTTGGTTGTTGGAATAGGGGCTGCTCATGCTGGAAGGGTATCTGACGGCTTGCCGGTGAATGACTTTTTGCTCTCGAGTACCTTCGAGTGTAACAAGCGGCCCTGCCACAATGGCTGTTCCTGAAAAAACGGCAGAGCCACTTCTAGGTGACGCTGTTTTGTTTAGCTCTTCTGCAATGGCTGCATTTATATAACCTCCGCTAAGGCTGATGGGGGCGGAGTTCGATGCAGGGGCGTAAAAGAGAAAGTTATTAAAGTCATGGTTTGATAGAAAATTTTTAAGTTCTGGGGCAGCGGCCCCATTGACATCTGATAGGCTGAATATGCCAAGGGCTTCAGTGGCTATAATCAGGCTTGTGGAAAATATTGAGTCGTCCAAGAGCGCCCAATGATGTTCGTCGTAGGGTTTTGCATATAGGTCGAGGAGTACATATTTGTCCAGGAGCCAGTAAGTAATTCGCATGTGTAAGCTGGGGGCGTGAGTGGCGTCTATATCGGATGTGATATGTGTCGTTATTGTGATAGTCGAGCTTTTTTCGTCAACGACCGGGGCGGCAATTAATTGCATTTCACCTATTTTTTTTTGCAGGTTGTTGTAGTTCCAAGCGGGGTCGTCGGCATGGGCGGATTGTGTTTTAACCTTCAGTACCGTTATTACCACTCTCCAGGTAAACTGAAAATTCTCCTTATTTTTAAGTGCAAATGCCCAGCACGTTTTTCGCACTCTTGGTTGCTGAAGTTCTGGGTCATCATCATAGGCCATCGCTTCAACATGATTGTCCACGGGGAACGCTTGCCTCTTATTGAAATTTTTGTCGATAAATGCGGTGTGAAGGAACGTGTAGGTTGAACTCGATCCGTCAGCATCACCCTCAACCAGCGTCTCTCCCGCATACATGGCGATAAATAACGACTCCGGTGATGCAGAGACATCGTAAATAGCAATAGTGTTCAGGTCTCTTTCCAGATTGACTGGCTTATCTGCACGGGTGAATGCATTGGGTGTGGTCACGTCCATATAGATTTGCGGCGCGCTCCAGGAATCGTCATATTTCTTGTAGGAAATATTGAGTACCAGCCGCACGTTCGGTGTGATCACAGTGACAGGTGCTATGGACAGCGGTGGATTGACAGGGAAGCCGCCATTTGTATCGGGTGCTATCGTGCCGACAGGCAGCGTAACTTCCACCTCCTCGGTAACATGAATCAAGTCCACCCAAGCCACAAACAGTCGATTGTTGAAATATACCGGGCGGATGGTTCTTTCCAGTGTATTGGCATTGATACCGATCTCGGCCCGGTTCCAGTCCGACCAGGCGCCTGGCGTGGGATTATCGTATTTCGGCCCTTCAGTCCCTTCTTTGTAGGCGCGCTCATTCATGTCTACGGTGCGCCAGTAGTAAATATTCTCGGCTCGCGATTTGCCGATAAAGTAATATTTGCCTTCTGCAAATCGGTCACTGTCGATGTAACCATTGATAATGGTCAGGTTGGCGACCTCTTCAAAACTGGCAAGGTAGGACTTCACTGCTTCCTGGGTGGTGTCAATATTGATCCTGTTTTGATTGATGTCGTTTTCAAGTTGCGCGAAGTAGCTGGACTTTTTCAGCCGTAGTGCCGGAGAAATATAGATTTCCGGGTACAGCGCCAATTGCATATTGGCGGCCCAGATCGGGTATTGACTGCTGCGGTCGCGCCATTCGACAAACCGTGCCTCGGTAGGCAGCAGGGTGTCGTAGCCCGGCTCCATGCCCAGCAAGGTGCCATTGATGAGTTGTTGCAGGCTGCTGATTGCTGATGCGACATGGCTGGTCTGGACCTCATTGCCGACCTGATTGTCGAGCAGGAAAAACTCATACAGGTCATTGGCCGTTTTCAAACGCTGGTCCAGGCCCAGGCGACTGAGCAGTGGAGAGTTGGGTACAACTTCACTCAGGTAATAAGCCACCAGCGCATCACGAAAGGATTCGTTGATCCGGCTTTCCACGGTATTGGACATGATCAGGCCTCCATGGCATTGAACAGGTTAAGTGCAGATCAACGGTTGCCGGATATAACGGCTTCGCCTGTGGACTTCCACTGCGTGGCAGGACTGGTCACTGTCAGGTCCGTGGCCAACAGTAATTGTCCAGCCGAGAGCCCTGTGAGTTCACTGGCGCTGTGCATTCGGTTCAGCCAGTCCACCTCGTGCATGGAAGACGCGATTTCATCTGAAGCAGTGAGTAATACAGTCGCCGCCAGCACTTCGGACGATGTCCAGTGTGTGAGTGCTGCCAGCAGCGCAGCACAGTGCGCCTTGTCCTTTGAACCGCCATTCGCTTGTTTGAAATAATCGAGCAAAGCGTCTTCCGGGTGACCACTCTGGTCACGCCAGTTGCGATAGCGGTCCAGCAGGTACAGGCTGCTCAAAGAGAGAGGAAGCGGGCTGTCAAAACCTGTATGCAACCAGTGCGGGTTGATCAGAAACGTGCGCAGTGCCTGGGCACTCAGTCCTAACTGCTGATTAACTTCTGCATGGCGCATCAGTTCCGTCAGCTTTACTTCGGTGCCCTCCATGAGCGAGCCGAGAAACACGTCCACGCTACTGCCTGACCAGCGCAGTACCGGTTCGCAACGATCAAGTGGCAAACCCGCGACGGTTTGCATCAGACCTTCCATCAGGCGATGCTGGGTCAGGTAGCCGTTGAAGACGAACACTTCAAGTTTTGCGGCAAGTTCGCTCTTCAGCGAATCGCCAAGTCTAATAGAGGTGAGTTGTGTAAGGATTGCCTGACGGATACTGACAGCAGGCTCTTCATCCAACGGTTGGGCTACTACCAGCCCGTGTGAGTCGATCAGCGGCGCTATTACAGCCCACCATTCGATCACCGAGCCCTCGTCGTCATAGGTTGGAAGGTTCAGTGACGCAAGTTGTTGGTCAGTCAGTGCAACTGCAAGAGCGTCGTCGGTCAATTGTTCGAGCTGACCGGCCAGCTCCTGCGATGTCGCTGGTTCGGTCATATCCACGCCCAATTGACGGCGCAGTGTGGCAACGTTCTGACCATAAGCCTTGAGCCAGGTAACGGCCCAGTCCAGTTGCATCAGGATATCGAGCACGTCGGGTTCGGCATCGCTGTCTGTCTCGGCAGGAGCGCTTCCCAGTCTGCCTTTCACAATGTTTGCCCGGTAAGGTTCACCGCCCAGCAGGTCGATCAGTGCCCGGCTATCCTGGACTGTCAGGCCGAACATCGAAGCAATACGGGTCTGGCGATACAGCGAAGAAACCATACTCAATTTGAGTTTGAAATCGGTACTTGTGCCTTCAAGCAGATCGCGAGTATCAACGACCAGCAGCCACAAGCCTTCCTGCGTACTGGATAAATGCAGGGCGGCGCTTAACTGCGCGCGAGCCTTGATATGCTCGCTACTCTCGTTATCCAGATAAAGGGGTGATCCGTTCAAAACCAACGGGGTGTCGAACAGGATCGGGTTGTTGAATACCCGGTCGAACAGAGGCAAGCGACCATCGCTTGCCTCACCAGCCATGCAATGAAAAAAACTGGCAAACTCTTCGGGCGTGAGGTTGTAATGTTTGCTCAAGTACCGGTAGACGCCCAGCGCGCGCAGTGTGTTTGCAGTCAGGACTCCCGGAGAGTTCGCATCACCTTCCGAACGAATGACCGCGATGATCAACGTATCCAGCGTTGTAAAAGGAATGTTCATCCAGCGTTGCAAACGAATCATGCGTTGCAGGCGGTCGAAGCGGTCCACGCTGGTGTTGGTCAGGCGTACGACACCATCGGCTTCCTTGAGCAGCCCCATTGCTGGCTCGACGGCTGGGCCATTGACGTATTCAGCACCGAATCGAGTCCCGATTGCAGCCGGGCTTTCATCGGGTGACGGCGTTGCGTCGACGGTTTGCCCGGCCGACTGGATATTGGCTGAGCGGTAAGGGGTGTGACTGCCTGTGGCAAGAAGGGCTTCTACTGCGTCACTGTCGAGATCCGTTTTTGCCATGAAGATATCGAGGGTATTGAGCTGATTGCTGGCGCCGTCCACGTAAACAATGTTGTATTTTGTGTTGAAGAAACGGTTGATCGCCTCCGGCTCGGCTGCCACTGCAGGTTCAAGCGCGATTGCCTGTTGTTCAGGGCCTAAACCGCTCATCAGGGCCTGTGCGACGGCGCTGGATTGCTGCACTTTTCCAAAGTCATCAGTCGGCGTTGAAGTCGTCGGAACCTCAAGGCTGATGTGATAACTCAGCTCGCCCAGCGTCGGCTTTTTGCCTGCCAGCCCCAGCGTTATCTGTTGAAAGTGAAAGTTGTAAGGGAACATGAACGGATGCTGTTTTTCAGCGACCAGTTGGTAAAGAGACTTGTCCTTGTCCTCCGCCACGGTGTCCACGTAAGCCTCTATAGCTTTGCCCAACACCTGGTTGACTATCTGCAGCGTAGGAACCGGCGTGAACGTGCTTTGCTGATCGACAATCAGGTCTTTTAGGTCTGGGCGTCGTTCATCAAGCTTGATTCGGCTGGAATCGACAGAGCTGCCTTCCAGTTCTTCCAGCGCAAAACGATACAAGGATGTCAGGTATGCAACGGGCGAGTCCTTGGCCTCTATTGCTCCCACTTTGCAAAACAGATCCCAGTTCTCCTTGAACAGATTGGGGAAACTAGGACCGATCTCTACCAACGAGCGTACGCCCGAGCGCCGTGTCAGTTTCTGCGTACGGCCAGACGACACCAGTTGGTTGCGATAAAGCCGTACGATCTGCGTCGCATAACAGCGGGCATTTTCATAAGCAAGCGCCGCATTGGCGTCGCTGATTCGCGAGATATCACGGACAAAGGCTGACTTGGAGCGCCGCACGATATCGAAGACCGATTGAATGTTCAGCGTCGCGAGAGCGTCAGTGAAAGACAACTTGCCGTCCGTCCGCTCGTGGGCGACCGCATCGGTTTTGGCTAGATTGTTCAGCAAGGAAAGGGGAGGTTTTGTCATGTTCGGCGCCTCATTAATCATGGCTCAAGCGTTGTTCAAAAGGCGGTCGTCGTCTACCTGATACAAATGACAGCTATTGCGCGAGAAGGGTTGAATATCCATAAAAAGCAATGCGTTATCTGCGATTCGTTTGCTTATGCCTTTTGGTAACAAGCCGGCTTTCGATAATCAATTTCGCTATTTCCATGGGTGCACAAACGGTGCTGATCGTTGTTGTGCTATAGCGAATAGCTGGGTTATCAAACATTCATGGATGAAAGCGATGAACTCGATTGTGCATAGCAATACGCCAATACTGGCGATCATTGACCCACGTGCGCTGGCTGTGCGTAACGTGCAGTTCTGTAGAAGTGTGGCCGGGCAGCTTCTTGACGCGCGGGTGACGCACCAGCGCTTTGACTGGTCAGGGCGACCGGTTGTGGGTCGTGATCCCCGTTTGTTCAGTCGTTCGGAAATCGAAGCCGGTATCCCGGCAAATCTGGTGGTCAGGTTTAGTCTGTCTGGAGCGGTTTTGCTGAACGAAAGCGTCGATTCGGGTTGGCGAATGAACCTGATTGGCGATGCGGGGCAGTTGCTTGAAAGCCGGGACGGGCGAGGCACGCTACGATGCATCGAATACGACCACTCGCTGCGTCCTTTATCAGTTACAGAGCAAGGACATGTTGTCGAGTGCCTGGGCTATGGAGCTGCGGACGTCGCTGAGCATAATCAATGTAATCAGCTGATTCGCCATGACGATACGGCAGGCTCGTGCTTGCTTGCGGACTATGGTCTGTCGGGTGGAGTTTTGAGTGAGAAACGGTATTTTCTGCAGTCGCCTGACAGCCCGGACTGGCCACTTGCCGAGCCTGATCGTGATGCACTGCTGGAGCCCGTCGGTTTGCAGACACGCTGGGCTTTCAACGCGCAGGGCGAAGTGTTGGTGCAGACTGATGCCAACGATAATTTCCATCGTTTCAGTCACGATTTGGCAGGGCAACTGCACGCTGTTGAACTGACCCTGGCCAATACCGAACAGCCGCAAACGCTGGTCAGTGCAATTCGCTACGACGCGTTCAGTCAGGTAGAGCAGGAGACGGCCGGTAATGGCGTCGTCAGTCATTATTCCTATGATCAACAGGACGGTCGGCTGACTCAACTCAGCGCGGTATCTGCTGATGGCTCTGTGTTGCAAAGGCTGAATTACAGCTATGACCCGGTGGGCAATGTTTTGCTCATCAACGATACTTCTCAGCCCGATCAATATTGCGACAACCAGCTTGTCGAACCGATCAACCGTTACCGTTACGACGCGTTGTACCAGTTGATCGAAGCCACTGGTCGTGAGGTTAGAAACGGTGTTAGTCATGGTCCGGCGTTGCCCGGTCTGCAATCTATTCCGACGCTTGATCCTTGTCAGGTCAGCAATTACAAACAGCGTTACAGCTACGATGCTGCGGGCAATCTGCTGCAAATGCGTCACGAAGGCGCGCAGAACTTCACCCGCAACATGCACGTCGCCCCCGACAGTAATCGCAGCCTTCCCGAAGATGACGATGACGTGGATTTCGCCACAAACTTTGACGCCAACGGCAACCTGCTGCAACTGGTGCGCGGGCAGGCCATGGGCTGGGATGTGCGTAATCAGTTGCAGCACATCACCACTGTGCAACGCAGGGACGGGCCGAATGATGACGAGCGCTATGTCTATGACGGCCAGGGTCAACGCTGCCGAAAAATCAGCACTGCGCAGGCATCAGGTCGCACGCTGACTAACGAAGTGCGTTACCTGCCGGGACTGGAAATTCGCACCACAGCCGATGGCGAAATCCTTCATGTCGTTACGGTTCAGGCCGGTCGCAACAGCGTGCGGGTGTTGCACTGGGAAGCCGGTAAACCGGACGGCATCGCAAATAATCAGGTTCGTTACAGCCTGGGTGATCACTTGGGATCGAGCACGCTGGAACTGGATCATCAAGGCGGTCTTATCAGCCAGGAAAGTTATTATCCGTTCGGCAGTACGGCCTGGTGGGCGGCTCGCAGTGCGGTAGAAGCCAAGTACAAAACAGTTCGGTACTCGGGCAAGGAACGCGATGCCAGCGGGCTTTATTATTATGGGTTCAGGTATTACGCGCCGTGGTTGCAACGCTGGATCAATCCGGACCCGGCGGGGGATGTGGATGGGTTGAATTTTTATGCAATGGTTCGGAATAATCCGACAGCTTACACAGATCCTTATGGACTGATCGGGGAATATCGTGGGCGGAGAGACAGTGTAGAGCGTGATGTATTATTTGACACCGGCATCCTCGCGCGAGGTAGAAGCGAAATATCGAAGCTTCCAAAAACTGAACCTGATCATTTGAACCGCGCGTTCAAACTCGCTTACTCTGCATGGAGTGAAAGTTCAAAAACCCTCGCAGCACCGGCGATAGCGCAACTGCCTGAGCTATTGATGAGTTACGTGTTGGGGGACGGCGCCAAGGAGAGGCGTGGCGAATTGGCTGAAACATACAGCACAACGGCTTGCATGCTGAAAGACTACAATGAAGGTGGGGGGCATTACAATCAGATAGCCATAATGAAAAACTATTCGGGGACGGATGCATTTATTGATCTTGAGGATCAGCATAAACGCATTTTCATGGTCGAGGATCTTTTAAACGTCCACGTTGCGGGTACATCAATCACGCTTGGGCATGAAGTTTCTCACACAGTTCTCAATAACAAAATTCTTGATTTCGGGTATCTGGCAGCGGGTCTCCGGGACGAAAAAGCGGCAGCGATCAGTGAGGACAGCTACATACAGCACCTTGAAGGCGGGCTTAATTCAGCGATGGAGTATTCTTACGGGCGTAAGAACGCCCACATGTTCAGAAGTGTCGAGCGGATGATAGGAAAGAATGTATTGAGTACCGAGAGGGCCCTGAGACTCTTCGAGGTCAAGAGCATGCAGGACATGAAAATCGAGCGTTTGAGCGACCCCGCAGTGCGGACCAACTTGTTGATGAACAATGCAGACAGCTTGGCGATGTTAAGTATTATGCTTGCGGAATCGACGGTAAAAAGCAGTCTCAGACGCTGGGGAAAGTTGTTCTGATATGAGGTGACTGGCTACCCGTGCTATGGGAGGCTGGCATGGGGGCGGCTAAAGGCTTTCTTGCTGTACTACGACCGCCAGACTATCGCTGATTTTTTTCTGCCGGAAACAAGGTGTTTACCAAACCTTCATGGATGAAGATGATGAGTGCGAGCATGAATAACCTTGCCTCAGCCTGTAATGTATTTCCGCTGATACGTGATATGCGTGCAGATACATGGGAAGCGCTCAACGAAAACATGAGTGGCCAGGAAATTACCGTGCCAATCTCTGGGTCCTCCAACTATATCGAGTGGCAGTCGCATGCGCCCGTAAAATGGCGAGATATGAAGTTTTTGAAGTTCGAGAAGTTCTCTGAACTGGACACAGCAAGGTCGGATCCTTCAACTGTAGCTTTTTTCAAAAAAAATGCCATTCCAGTGCGTCTTTATTCGATTTAGTTGTGGGTGATCGCGTGGGGTAAGGCGCTGCACTCCGAAGCTAATGCAGCAAGCCCGACCTGTTTTCCGGGCTTGCTGCCATCGTTACTTACTGCACTTCCACCGCCAGACTGTCGCTGATCTTCTTCTGCCAGATCTGCGGGCCGGTGATGTGTACGGATTCACCCGTGCTGTCCACCGCAACGGTCACCGGCATGTCTTTGACCTCGAACTCGTAGATCGCTTCCATGCCCAGTTCGGCGAAGGCCACGACTCGGGATTTCTTGATCGCCTGAGCCACCAAGTACGCAGCGCCGCCGACGGCCATCAGGTACACGGCTTTGTGGTCGCGGATTGCGTCGATGGCGGTCGGGCCGCGTTCGGATTTGCCGATCATGCCCAGCAGGCCGGTCTGGTCGAGGATCTGGCGGGTGAACTTATCCATCCGCGTGGCCGTGGTCGGGCCTGCCGGGCCAACGACTTCTTCGCGTACCGGATCAACCGGGCCGACGTAGTAGATGAAACGACCCTTGAGGTCGACCGGCAGGGTTTCGCCCTTGTTGAGCATTTCGACCATGCGCTTGTGCGCGGCGTCGCGGCCGGTAAGCATCTTGCCGTTGAGCAGCACGGTTTCGCCCGGCTTCCAGCTTTGCACTTCTTCCGGGGTCAGGGTGTCGAGGTTGACTCGGCGGGCCGATGGGCCAGCTTCCCAGACGATTTCCGGGTAGGCGTCCAGCGACGGCGCTTCCAGCGAGGCAGGGCCGCTGCCGTCGAGTACGAAGTGCGCGTGGCGGGTGGCCGCGCAGTTAGGGATCATGCACACCGGCAGCGACGCAGCATGGGTCGGGTAATCCATGATCTTGACGTCGAGCACGGTGGTCAGACCGCCCAGGCCCTGAGCGCCGATGCCCAGCTGGTTGACCTTTTCGAACAGTTCCAGACGCATCTCTTCGATGCGGTTCTGCGGGCCACGGGCCTTCAGCTCATGAATGTCGATGGACTCCATCAACACTTCCTTGGCCATGACCGCGGCCTTTTCCGCGGTGCCGCCGATGCCGATGCCGAGCATGCCCGGTGGGCACCAGCCTGCGCCCATGGTCGGAACGGTTTTCAGGACCCAGTCGACGATCGAATCGGACGGGTTGAGCATCGCCATCTTCGATTTGTTTTCCGAACCGCCGCCTTTCGCCGCGACGTCCACTTCCACGGTATTACCCGGAACGATGGAGTAGTGGATAACAGCCGGGGTGTTGTCCTTGGTGTTTTTGCGAGCGCCTGCCGGGTCGGCGAGGATCGATGCACGCAGCACGTTTTCAGGCAGGTTGTAAGCGCGACGCACGCCTTCGTTGATCATGTCGTCCAGGCCCATGGTGGCGCCATCCCAGCGAACATCCATACCCACGCGTACGAAAACGGTGACGATGCCGGTGTCCTGGCAGATCGGGCGATGACCGGTCGCGCACATGCGCGAGTTGATCAGGATCTGGGCGATGGAGTCGCGAGCGGCAGGCGACTCTTCACGCAGATACGCCTCGTGCATGGCCTGGATGAAATCCACGGGGTGGTAGTAGGAAATGAACTGCAGTGCGTCTGCAACGCTCTGAATCAGGTCGTCTTGCTTGATCACGGTCATGCGGCGCGCTCCTCTGTAAGGACGGGAACATTCAATTACGCTATCGGCGGCAGTCTGGAACTGCGGCTTGAACCAGAGCTGTCAGGTTAGCCGTAGCGGGCGCAAAAAGGCGCGGCAGTATAACCCGCCCGACAGGCCAGTCTGTACAATCGCCGTTATTTTCTGCACAGGCCGCCTGAATGCCTCAATTGCATGTTGGTGAGCGTAGCTGGTCGGTGCCATCGGCCAGCAATCTGCTCGACGCCCTGAACCATGCCGGTGTGCCGGTTCCCTATAGCTGTCGTGCCGGCAGTTGCCATGCGTGCCTGGTGCGCTGTGTCAAAGGCGAGCCTGATGACGCTTTGCCCGATGCCTTGCCCGCTGAAAAGCGCCAGCAGGGTTGGCGGCTCGCCTGCCAGTGCCGAGTGGTCGGTGACCTGGCTGTCGAGGTGTTTGACCCGCAGCGTGACGGCCTGCCTGCGACAGTAATGGGCTGCGACTGGCTCTGCCCGACCGTGCTGCGTTTGCGTCTGGAACCCGCGCGACCTCTGCGCTATAGCGCCGGGCAACACCAGGTGTTGTGGACTGACAGCGGTGTTGCCCGGCCTTATTCGCTGGCGAGCCTTCCGGGCGAGGACCCGTTTCTGGAATTTCATATCGACTGCCACCAGCCCGGTGCCTTCTGCAACGTCGCCCGACAGCTGCGGGTCGGTGACACGTTGAGGCTCGGCGAACTGCGCGGCGGGGCCCTGCGCTATGACCCTGACTGGCAGGAAAAACCTCTGCTCTTGCTGGCTGCCGGTACCGGGCTCGGCCCGCTATGGGGCGTATTGCGTGAGGCGTTGCGTCAGGAGCATCAGGGCACCATCCGCCTGATTCATTTGGCCCATGACAGCCAGCAGCACTATCTGGCCAATGAGCTGCAAGCCCTGGCTGAGCGTTATCCACAGTTGCTTGTTCAACTGATTACCGTGCAGACGCTGGAGACGACCCTGGCCGAACTGCGCCTGTTGTCGCGGCATGCGATGGCGTTGTTGTGTGGCAGTGCCGACAGCGTGGAGGTATTTGCCAAGCGCTTGTATCTGGCAGGGCTGCCGCGTAATCAATTGCTGGCGGATGTGTTTGTGGCGCGGGAATAAGGTGCATGTTAGTCATAGCTCTCGTTCGTCACGATTAATCACGAAAGATTCGTCAGGCATACACAATGCAAAAAGGCCCCGACTCTTGCGAGACGGGGCCTTGGCTTGCAGCGTTCTGCTATCAGACCAATGGGTCGCCGACATGCAGAATCTTCATGCCGTTGGTGCCACCGATGGTGTGGTAGCTGTCACCCTTGGTGAGGATGACCCAGTCACCTTGCTCGACCAGACCACGCTTGAGCAGTTCGTCGACTGCGGCCTGGCTGACCTGACCCGGTGGCAGGGCTGCCGGGTCGAACGGCACGGTGTAGACGCCACGGAACATCGCTGCACGCGCTTGAGTACCACGGTGCGGGGAGAACGCGTAGATCGGCACCGAGGAGCGGATGCGCGACATGATCAGCGGGGTATAGCCGCTTTCGGTCAGTGCGATGATCGCCTTCACACCCGGGAAGTGGTTGGCGGTGTACATGGCCGCCAGCGCGATGCTTTCGTCACAACGGGTGAACGAGTGGCCGATACGGTGGCTGGACGTTTTGCCGGTCGGGTGCTTTTCAGCGCCGATGCAGATACGCGCCATCGCCTGAACCGCTTCGATCGGGTAGGAGCCCGCAGCACTTTCCGCCGACAGCATGACGGCGTCGGTGTAGTCGAGCACGGCGTTGGCCACGTCGGACACTTCGGCACGCGTCGGCATCGGGCTTGAGATCATCGACTCCATCATCTGCGTGGCGACGATCACCGCCTTGTTGTGGCGACGTGCGTGCAGAATGATGCGTTTCTGTACGCCAACCAGCTCGGCATCACCGATTTCAACGCCCAGGTCGCCACGCGCAACCATGACAGCGTCACTGGCGCGAATCAGCTCATCGAGCACTTCGTCGTTGGCAACGGCTTCGGCGCGTTCGATCTTGGCGACCAGCCAGGCTGTACCGCCGGATTCGTCGCGCAACTGGCGAGCGTATTCCATGTCGGCGGCATCGCGCGGGAAGGAAACGGCCAGGTAGTCCAGGTCCATTTCGGCAGCGAGCTTGATGTCCTGCTTGTCTTTCTCGGTCAGTGCCGGAGCCGTCAGGCCACCGCCGCGACGGTTGATGCCCTTGTGATCGGACAGCGGACCGCCGATCAGCACGGTGCAATGCAGTTCGTCAGCCGTCTGGGTGTCGACGCGCATGACTACGCGACCGTCGTCGAGCAGCAGCTCGTCGCCTACGCCGCAATCCTTGACCAGATCCGGGTAGTCGATACCCACGATTTGCTGGTTGCCACTGGTCAGCGGATGAGCGGTGGAGAAGGTGAACTTGTCACCGACCTTCAGCTCGATTCGCTTGTCGGTGAACTTTGCGATACGGATTTTAGGACCCTGCAGGTCGCCCAGCAGAGCGACGAAGCGCCCGTGTCTGGCGGCGATTTCGCGGATCAGTTTGGCGCGTGCCTTGTGCTCATCCGGAGTACCGTGAGAGAAGTTCAGACGAGCAACGTCCAGACCCGAAAGGATCAGTTGTTCGATGACTTCCGGCGAGTTGCTGGCAGGGCCAAGTGTGGCGACGATTTTGGTGCGGCGAACGGTCATGCACAAACTCCTTAATTGAAGCGCAGCGAGAGGCTACTCCTGTCTGGGTCTTTAGTCATTGTTCCTTTGCACTACCGTGTTGCTGTCAGGGAGGGCAATCGGCTGACGGTCGGTGTGCGATTTACTTGAAGAAACAGGCTGTGACGCCGATACAGGGCAGAGAACAGGAGAGTCCCATGCGTATTGTAACGATTGTTGTATTACTGACTGCGCTCAGCGGTTGCACCCGCTGGGCGATGAATTCCAACCTCGATCACGCTTACCGTGCCTATCAGGAAGGTGATTGTGACCGGGTCATGCTGGATCTTTCCAAGGTGGAGCGTCAAAGCCGTTCGCGCCGTTATGTTCAGCCGGAAGTGTCGATGCTGCGTGGCCAGTGCCTGGAGCGGCAGAAACTGTATGTCGATGCTGCTCAGACCTATCAATTTCTGATGACTCAGTATCCAGAGAGCGAATATGCGTTCCGTGCACGGGCCAGGCTCGATACGCTTGCACAAACCGGCCTCTACCCCAAGGCTCAGCCTGCCAGGCCGATCCCGGCACCTGTTCGAAACGCTCCTGTGTCAAAATAGTTACCCTCATTTGAATGGCAGGTGCCGTGTTCGGGTGGATTTTGAAAAATTCTGAGCTAGGCTGTGATCACATAGTGGACGAGCTGCAGAGCTCTAGGCCGAGGCGGTTATCGTGCAGTGCCTCGTTTTTGAAGTCCGCAGCCAGCGAACGGTGTTAAGTGATCGCAACAGTGGTCTTGGAAGGCAGCCTGCCATGTATAAAGAGCGGAAAATAGAACGGCACCAATTGCAGGATTACCTGCAGGTCTTTAATCGTCATACTGGCAAGCTGATAGGGTGTCTGGGGAATGTTTCCGGGGAAGGGCTGATGCTGATCAGCGAATTGCCCGTTCTGGTAGGGGCCAGATTTGATCTGTGTCTGAAAATGCCGAATGGCACTGTCGGGCAATCAATAGATCTTAGCGCCAAGTGCCTCTGGAGCCACGAAGACGAGACGCCAGGCAGCTACGACTCCGGTTTCGAGTTGTCTCAGGTCTCGACAGAATACCTGGCGTTCGTCCAGCTCTTGCGGGAGTATTTCTGTTTCTACCCCTTTTATGAAGCCTCAGCCTGAGTCAGCTGGCTGACTCGCAAGGTTTCGCTTATAGCGTACCTGCCTTTTTCCAGCTCAGATAACGGCTGACCAGCTGCGGCCCCAATTCCCTTGGTCGAGCATCCATTATTGCGATGCCTTGAGCACTCAAGCGGTCGTGCAGCGAAGCGCGAGCGTTGAGGAAATTCAGGGTCCCGCAATAATCCAGCGCTTGATCATAGGTTTGTACGGGGGCCTGACGCAGACTGTCGAGCACTTCCTCCCTGAGGCTGGCAATCAGCACGCGATGCTGCTTGCCTAGCTGTCTTGCAGCAGCCACCAGCTCCTCATCGTCTTCATCGCGCAGGTTGGTGATCAGTACCACCAGTGAATGTCTTTTATGGCGCACCATCAATTGGCGAACGGCGGCGCTGTAGTCAGCAGGTCGCCGGGTGGTCTGCAGGTCATAGACCGAGTTGAGCAACAGGTTGAGCTGCCCCGGCCCTTTTACGGGTGCCAGATAGCGGTCCTGCTCACCCGCAAACGTCGCAAGGCCAACCGAGTCACCCTGACGCAGTGCGACATAACTCAATAGCAGGCAGGCATTCAGCGCGTGATCGAAGTGAGACAAATCACCGTCCTGGCTGCGCATTCGACGTCCGCAATCGAGCATGAAAACGATCTGTTGATCCCGCTCGTCCTGATACTCGCGAGCAATGGGGGAGCGCTGGCGGGCGGTAGCTTTCCAGTCTATCTGGCGCAAGCTGTCGCCTTCACGAAACTCGCGCAACTGATTGAATTCCATTCCCGCCCCGCGACGTTGCAACTGGCGCACCCCCAGTTGGCTCAGCCAGTTGTCCACCGCCAGCAGTTGCCCACCGTAAAGCCGGGCGAAGTCCGGGTAGACACGGGTCGTGCTGTGTACCGGAAGATAGCGGCGTGCCGTCCACAGGCCCAAAGGCCCTGGCAGACTGATTTCGCACTGCTCGAAGGTGAAATGGCCACGGCTTGAGGGGCGCAGACGGTAACCGATGCTGCCTTTGCCGCGTGCAGGCAAGATGATGGACCGCGGCAGGTTTTCATGTTCCAGGCCATGCGGCACATGATCGAACACCTGCATGGTGACTGGCTTGGTGCCGTTGTGTTGCAGGTCGAGCCGCGCCTCGTTCCAGCGGTCCAGCGCCAGGCTACCCGCAAGCTCGCGCTGCACGCGTGGCGAGGGACGCCTGAGCAGCCAGAATGCATCGAGCAGGCTGATGCCCGCGAAAGCCAGCAACGCTGCCCGATAAAGCTCGTCGATTTTTGCCGGATACTCGATGCCCAGCGCATGGAGCGTTCCTGTCAGCAACGCAACGCACATGAACCCACCGAGCCAGCGCAGCATCGGAACCGACGGTTTCAGAACCTGATTCACAGGCGCGGTGCCGAGACCTGGTCAAGGATCTGCCGAAGCACCTGATCCACTGAAAGGCCCTCGATGTCCAGCTCCGGTGATAGCCTGACCCTATGTCGCAACACAGCCAGCGCGCAGCCCTTGATATCGTCCGGAGTAACGAACTCACCGCCGCGCAACAATGCTCTGGCCCGCCCGCCACGCACCAGTGCAATTGAAGCGCGCGGCCCTGCGCCCTGGCTAAGACCTGGCCAGGTGCGCGTACTGCGCGCCACGCGCACGGCGTAGTCCAGCACCTGCTCATCAATGGGCAGCTCGCTGGCAATGCGTTGCAGTGCCTGAACCTCCCGAGCCTGCATGATGACCCGCAGCGGCCGCACATCCAGCATGTCGGCACGGGTCGAGCGGGTGACCTGGCGCACCATGTTCAGCTCTTCCAGCGCTTCGGGATAGCCCATGCGCAGCTTGAGCATGAAACGATCCAGTTCGGCTTCCGGCAGTGGGTAAGTGCCTTCCTGTTCGATAGGGTTCTGGGTTGCCAGCACCATGAACGGCTGCGGGATGGGCAGCGCCCGACCTTCGAGGGTTACTTGCCGCTCCTGCATGGCTTCGAGCAACGCGGCCTGCGTCTTGGCCGGTGCCCGGTTTATTTCGTCGGCCAACAGCAGGTTGGTAAACAGCGGCCCCTTGCGCAGCTTGAACTGCTCGGTCTGCATGTCGTACACAGCATGGCCGGTGACATCGCTGGGCATCAGGTCCGGCGTAAATTGAATGCGCGCGAACTCACAGCCGATGCAACTGGCAAGCGCCCTTACCAGCAATGTCTTGCCCAGCCCCGGTACGCCTTCCAGCAGCACATGCCCGCCGCCGATCAGGGCGGTCAGCACGTCCTCGATCACTGTGTTTTGGCCAATCACAGCCTTTTGCAGCTCGTTACGCAACGCCTGAGCCAGCTGGCTGGCGCGTTGTCGCTGCTGCAACTGATTGCTTGCAGCGTTTGCCGGGCTGGCCGGTTCGGTGGCGGGTTCGATAAATGGCTTGGTGCTGCCTGATGTTTCGGGCGTTTGCTCGCTCACGATTTCTGGAGCGTTACTAACTGTTATATTAGATTTATCGTCCATAAATCAATTACTTACCTGATTTGGCTTTTTCGTAATTTTTGTGCGCAGCGACTGAGTGTTTCTTCTCTTGCCGAGCATTATTTCCATGGTAACCGCTCAAGGCATGCGGCGTATTGGTGCATGCCATTCAATTGCACTGACATAGCTGCCGTCTGCACTAAAGATAGATATCTACGCAAGGATGCCTTTTCTGTCTGAAAGGCAGGTGCGTTTGCGTGCCTGTTACGTAAAGACAGCAATCGACCAGGATCGGGCACTCACAGGCAGTGCCCCTCCGGCTTTATTCAGGAGTAGCGTCGCTCAAAATTGGCTCTTAGCAACTTGGTGCTCAAATCCTCCCAATGCTCGACAAAAGCAGTGCTTTCTTCGTCCCAAGTACATCACCTTAGACTGCTACGACACCTTGACCAACTTCAAGACGGCGGCCCTGACGCGCGAGCTGTTCGCCGATCGCATCGGCCCCGAGCGCCTGGAGCAATTCATCAAGGATTTCGCTGCGTATCGTCTGGACCAGGTCATGGGCGACTGGCGGCCTTACGATGAAATTCTCAAAACCGCGCTGGCGCGAACATGCAAGCGATGGGGCATCGAATACCGCGATGAAGGCCAGACCTACTACGACGCGGTGCCGACCTGGGGGCCGCACCCGGATGTACCGGCGGGCCTGGCAAAAATCGCCGACAAGATTCCACTGGTAATTTTCTCTAACGCCATGGACGAACAAATCATGTCCAACGTCAACAAGCTCGGAGCGCCGTTCCACAAAGTGTTCACCGCCCAATAGGCTCAAGCCTATAAACCGCGCCTGGCAGCGTTTGAGTTCATGCTCGATAGCCTTGGCTGCGCGCCTGAGGATGTGCTGCACGTATCTTCAAGCTTCCGTTATGACTTGATGTCGGCCCATGACATGAAAATCAAGCACAAAGCCTTCGTCGCCCGCGGCCATTAGCAGCCGGCGGATGTCGCCTTCGGCTACCACCAGATCCCGGACATTGGCGGATTGCCAGGATTGGTCGGTCTTTAAGCCCCGGCGCGGGTCACTTGATTGCCGATATTGTCAGCGTCGCACCCCCGATCGTTGATCCGCGACCGTATCACCCGGGCCGATTCCGGAAATCAGCCTGGAGTAAAGTGGCGGACTTCTGATCGACTGCATTGCTCCGCAGATTAGCTGGCGTCCCTGAACACAGCTTGCATCTGCCCTCTGTCTGCAGTTACGACCCGATCTTGCTTATGAAAGAAGATCAGTCTTGACAAGTTTTTGTCATTGGGGAAATACTTTGCTGCGATTCATATATATGACTATATAACAAGGCGAATAGGTCAATGAATGCTCTGTCCAACGATGCCCGTTTGCCGCTGTATCAACATCTTCATGACCAGTTGGCCCAGCAGATTGCAACCAATCACTGGCACCCTGGCCCGTGACTACGCCGGCACCCCGCTAGAGTGGCGTCGCTCTCATGCCTATTTCCATGTTGACCTCCTGACTGAACTACCTGACAGCAGTGACATGGCAGCAGGTTGCGAAGTGTTTGCCTTTCCTGAAACGGGTGTTGCACGTGAAGGCACCCATACGCTGTCTGGTTTTTTGCGTGCTCCGTCGAGCGTTACGTCTCGAACCGGTTTTTCAAATGCTGAGTGCAGCCTCAGCGCCAGCCCAACTGAGATATTTTCATGACTAGCATAGATATACAGCTTCTAATGACCGCGCTTGTAAGCGTCGTGGTGTTGGTGGCACTGATCGTGTCGCGCCTCAAGATGCACCCGCTTTTGGCCCTGATGGTAGTTTCTGTTGGTGTGGGTTTTGCCACCCAAATGCAGCCAGAAAGCATTGTCGCTCACTTGATCGCCGGTGCCGGAAAGACACTAGGGGCCGTTGGGATTGTAATCGCGCTTGGCGCGATGCTAGGCAAAATCCTGGCTGATGCTGGCGTCACGGAGCAGCTGGCCGAGGTCATCCTCAAGCGCACCCCGGATCGCCTGATACCTTGGGCAATGATGATGGTTGCGTTTGTAGTGGGCATACCCATGTTTTTCGAGGTGGGTTTGGTAATTATGCTGCCGCTGATATTCAGTGTGGCGCGAAAGCTGGAAAGCCAGGCTCGCTTCAAAGGCTCGGCGTATGTGTATGTGGGTGTTCCAGTGATTTCGGCGCTCGCGGCCATGCATGGCATGGTACCGCCGCACCCTGGCCCATTGACGGCCATCGCCGCACTCAAAACCTCAGTGGGGCCCACAATGCTCTACGGTTTTCTCGCGGCTATTCCAGCAATGATTTTGGGCGGTCCACTTTACGGCGCGTTCATTTCGAAGCGCATGAGCACCAGGCCTGATCAGGCATTACTTGATCAGTTCACTCTGGCCGAAAAAACCGACAATCAACCCCGTCCCGGCGTTTTGCTCGGCGTACTGGCAGCCTTGCTACCGGCGATCCTGATGCTGATCAATGCCGTCGCCGAGATGGTGCTACCCAAGGGTAATGCGATGCTGCAAATGGCCAGTTTCGTGGGCAACCCTCTGATATCCATGCTCTTAGGCGTGCTTTTCGCCGGCGCAAGTCTGGTACTGGCGCGCGGTGGCGACGCCGAAAAGGTGCGCGATTCGCTGGGTAAAAGCCTCAAGCCTATTGCCTCCATCATCATGATCATCGCAGGAGGCGGGGCATTTCAGGAGATGCTAACCAGTGCCAAGGTAGGCGATGCTATCGTGCACCTGACCCAGCAGTCTGCCTTCCCTCCGTTAATCCTGGGTTGGCTGATTGCGATGTTACTCTCGGTCTCCACTGGCTCCGCAACTGTGGGCATCGTAGGGGCTGCAGGCTTGCTGGCACCACTTGCGGGTGCTGATCCCACCCTTAACTTGCCCTTGCTGGCATTATCAATCGGCTGCGGTTCGCTGTTTTTCAATTATGCGAACCATGCAGGCTTCTGGATGGTAAAGGAGTCCTTTGGCATGACAATGGGAGAAGCGACGAAGACTATCTCGGTGGTTCAATCCATTGTGGCGGTGGTCGGATTGGTTGTGGTGTTGATCTTGAATGCAATTATTACAGTAACTTGAGTCGGGACTCATTCGCAGCGCCGAAGCCTACCCAAATGAGGTATCCAACACTACGTACCCATGAGCTTCTAAAGGTTTGATTTCAATATCGCAGATATCCAACGATTCGCCAGTGCCAGATCACAGGGCATTCCTGAGCGTTTGCAGGTGGGCTACCTGACGGGTGAATTCGCTGTGTGAGACGCGTTGCGGCGGGCGAGGGCGCAGGGCGTCGCTGATGGCGCTGGTGGGCTGTCGCGTCAGGCGCGAAAGCACCTGCCATTGTTCGGCAATGGCCAGCCGCTCGAAACCTGGATGAAGCTGGCGGGCGCGGCGCAGGATGTCTTGTTGCAGGCTCTTTATCAGCGTCTGTTGCCCGCTGCGCCTGCGAAGGAATTCGGCGCTGGCGCGCAGGTGCTCGGTCAGTTGGCGGCGTGCAAGTGGGGCGGGCAGACGCATCGGGCCTTCGCGCAGGCCGATGTGCCAAAGGCCCAGGCCAATCAGCAATGCCAGCATCAGCAGTGCCTGAGGGTAGTTGCGCAGCAGCAGGGTCAGCAGGTTGTCGTGTTCGGTTTGCAGCACCAGGGTCACTTCACTGCCTTGGGTCAGATACCAGAGCAGCCAGGCATTGTCATAGTTGCCGATCGAGCGGGTTTTCCACAGGTTGGCGTCAGTAACAATCGTGATCAATCCGTTACCACGGTTTATTTGCAGCAGGTGTGTGGCATCAGCGCTGTTGGCCCACGACTGTGCATGGTCTTGCGGGTCTTCCAGATGGAACGCAGGATCGAAGCTCATGTATGCCGGGGCACTTTCGTTTTCCAGATACAAGCGGGTCAATTCCGGCCAGGGCTCTTTTTTGCGTTTGGGGGAGGGCGTCATCAACGGGATGGGCAGTGGCGGCTGAGCGTCGTTCAGCTGTTGTTCCTGCGCATTGATGTCCGTAGTGAGGTATTGATGAACCTGCAACCTGTCCAGCAACAGATCGCCGCTGCGACCTTTTTTCTCATTCCAGAGTTGCTCGGCCACTACCAGCAGGTGCCCGCCCGCTTCGGCCCAGTTCAGCAGCCGTTCGGTTTGCGCAGGTGTCATGTCTTCCCGGTCATTGAGCAATAGCAGCGTCTGGGTACTCTGACTCGGGTCGGGAAGTCCGGCCAGTGTCTCAGTGGTGTTTACCGTGATGGAGAGGCCACGCAGGAAGTGTTCGGCCGCAAGCCAGGGATTGGCCTTTGCCTGTGGCGAGGGGCCCTGATCCACGGTTTTCTCGTAGCGCTCCAGGTGACGGCTGAGGTAAAGCCCTGCGCCTGTCAGCAGTAAAAGGGCCAGTAGCCCGATCAGTATTCCGGTGCGGCGGCTCATGCCTGCACCGCCGGATTGAACAGGCGACGCCAGCCATCGCAAAGCTGCTGCCGGGCATGCACCGGTGGCAGTCGATGCCCGTAGGCGAGGTTTTGCCAGTGCATGGTCAGGTCATGACTGAATTCACTGAGCAACGGCTTGTTCAGCGCAGCGATATGCGCCAGTACCTGAGCTTCGGTATCGGCACTTTTCAACGGCAATCGATAGTCGCTCAGCAAGCGACTGAGCAGTGCGCGGTACAACAGGCTCAGGGCTTCACGAGGCTGGCTGTTCCAGAGCTGCTCGGCCCGGCCCGCGACATCGTCAGGCAGGCTTTCGGCATTCACTTGCAGGCCCAATAGCTGCCGTGGAGCCGGGCGTGTGGTTTTTGTTCTGCCGGGCACCCGGCTTGCAAAGGTCTTGAACCAGTCTCTGTAATACCAGAGCACCAGCCCGGTCAGGCCGATAACCACGCCCCACAGCAGCACCTCAATCAGGCTGGCCATGGCGCTCGCGGCCCTAAGAAGCCGATTGAGCCAGGTAAGCAGCCAGCCCTGGTCGTGCGTGTCCCGAATCACAGACTGGCTTTTCTGTTTTTCAGGGAAGCGCCAGCCTGTCTCGGTTTTGGGGTTCTTGAAGGGCGGCTGTTGCAGGATGCTGTGTATTTCGCTACGTGCCGCTTCGCTGGTCAGTGTCTGGCGGGTCAGGCGCGGCGTGTCCGGTGCTGCGAGTGAGAGAGGCGGTTCTGTCGCGCTGGTATCGGGCAGCGGGCAGCTGTAGCTCTGTTGTTCGGCCCAGACCGTGGCCGGTGCCGTCGAAAGCACCAGTCCGACACCGATCAACACTACATAGGCGCTGCCGATCAGGCGCTGACGCAGGCGTCTGAAAACCAGCTCTATATCCCACGCCTCAAGAACCGTTCGGCGATTGAGGTACAGGGTGAAGCCGCACGCAACGTAGATGGGTTCCCAGAGTACCAGCGCCAGTGCATAGAAGAGGTTGGTCAGGTAGTCGATCCACAGCCACTGGTTTTCAACGTCGAGCAGACTCATCCAGTGCCAGTCGATCTGGATCTGCTGCGGAATAAACGCGTAAAGCAGGATCAGCAGACCTATCCACAATGAGTATTCCAGGTGTGCGCCGACGATGGTCAGCAGCCGAGCGGCGCGCAGGTCTTTCTGGCTGAGCAGGCTGATACGCAGGTCGCGTTCCGTGCCTGCCAGATGCTCCAGTTGCTGCACCGGCAACTGAAAGCTGCGACTCAGGCAGAGTCTTCGCCACAACAGGCTTGGCAACAGCTGGCTTTTCAAGGTCGCGGGCCACGCCTTGAGGGCTTGCCCGAGGGTAGGCGTTGCCCCGAACAGTGACTGCGACAGGATGAGCAGCGGCAAGCGTTCGAACGCAGGCTTGAGCCACCAGAACAGCAGAATGGCGGCCGTGGGATAGTCCCATAGCAGTGCGCTGAGCAGGCAGAAAACGGGCAGGGTGACGATTGCCCAACTGCTCATCAGCAGACCGCGGTGACGACCCGCGAGCAGCACGCCCAGGTCGATGGCTTCCCAAGGGGATCGAGGGCGTATGGCGACGTTTGACTCAGTCAGGCGCATGAGCTGTACGTCCTGCCAGGGTTAGATACGCAGCGACCAGCAGCCATAGGGCGGCACCTGCAAGGTACTTGAGCAGCGGTCCGGGCCAGGTCATCGATGACCAGTAAGCCTCGATGAATGCCGCAATCAGCAGAAACAGGATGACCCCGCCGATCAGTTGCACACTGGACTTGGCCGCAACACGCAGCGCGGTACTGCGCGTCAGCCTTCCAGGGGCCAGCAAAGCCCATCCCAGTTTCAGACCCGCCGCCCCGGCCAGGGCGATGGCGGTCAGCTCGAAAGCACCGTGACCGATGACGAATGTCCAGAATGTCTGCCCGAAGCCGATGTCGGTCAGATGACCGGCAATTGCGCCTGTCATCAATCCATTGAACAGCAGAAAAAACAGGCTGCCCAGCCCGAACAGCAAACCGCTGGCGTAGGTTTGAAAGGCAATGCCGATATTGTTCATGATGTAGTAGCCGAACATCATCCAGTCCGCGTCGGAGGCTCTTTCGGCGGGTTGTCCGATCCGGTTGGCCGATGGGTCATACATGCTCTGCATGTCGGCCAGTTGCTCAGGGCTGACGATGCTGTAGATCAGCTGCGGAAAACCGTAGACCAGCAGCCCCATACCGATCAGGCTGCCGAAGAACAACAGGCTGGCGACCAGGACGAAACGCCACTCGGCGCGCACCAGTCGTGGAAAGCCTCCGAGAACAAAGCCCAGCAGACGAGCGCCCATCGCACTGCGGTGTCGGTAAAGCTGTTGGTGGCCACGCATGGCCAGTTGATGCAAGGGGTCGACCAGGTGGCTGCTGTAGCCACGCTCCTGTGCCAGCGCCAGGTGGTGGCAGACGCGTCGATAATCACCGGGGAATGTTTCGCAGGCATTGGCATCGGCCTTGCCGTTTTCCAGCGCATCAAGGCGCTGACCAAAGCGTTGCCACTCATCTTTATGGCGGGTTTCAAACAGGCTCTGCTTCATTTATGCCCCAGCAGGTTGCGGGCGATGCCGTTTACATGAGCGACCGCTTTATCAGCGGGGATGTGCAAGGGTTCTGCAAGAATTGCCGCCAGCTCCCGGGTGCGGGCAATGGACAGTTCACCTTGTCGTTCCGCCAGACTGAGCACTGCCCGCTGTTCATCCAGATGCAGGGCGAACGGCACAATCACCGGTTCTGCCTCTGGCAGGGTGGGGCGCGTTATCGGCTGGTCGCTATAGATGACCAGCGTCCCGGCTGCGAGATCACCCAGCCTTTTGAATAATGGATGGCTCAGGCAACTGATTGCACCCAGCCCGTAGCCCAGCGGGAGCATGTCGACGAAACGCAGCAGGTTGCGTATCAACGACGCGGACCAGTCTATCGGCGTGCCGTCATCGTGCACCACCCGCAAGCCTAGTATCCGCTTTCCGGGAGTACGCCCTTGACTCAGCACTTCAAACAGCACCATGTACCACCAGTTGATCAGAAAAAACACGATGGCGGCCATGCCCATGCCGAGCTTGTCAAACCACTGCAAGAGTAAAAAGAACACGCCGATGAGGGTTGCGCGAATCGCGAAGTCGATACCGAACGCCAATGCGCGGGAAACCAGTCCGGCAGGGCGAAGAACCATATCGATGCCTTCCGGCGTCTCGATTTCAATGCGGGTGTCCAGTGGCGTGGGCAGCGCTGCATTCCTTGGCGAAGCGGGAGGAGATGACATTGTCGGGAGGACGCGCCTGAAAACGAAAACTGATGCTAGCTATCGCAGCGGAGCTAAGCAACCGACCATTCAAGACGCGGGCTGTAAGAAAACATTTCCCGGTACGCCGGATATTACCCGATTAGGCAATGATACCTGTCACGCCCTACACTTCGCGGGTCTTTTGTGCAGGATCAGCCCGTGACTTCCAGCATTTTCTGGTACGACTACGAAACCACCGGCATCAACCCGCGCAATGATCGTGCGTTGCAGATGGCCGGAATCCGCACCGATACCGAACTCAATGAAATCGCGTCGCCGGTCAATCTGCATTGCCAGCTAAGTGACGACATTCTGCCCCATCCCGCTGCCTGTGTGATCACCGGAATCACGCCGGCCACGCTGGCAGAAAAAGGCTTGTGCGAGGCGGATTTCATGACTCGCGTACATGCCGAACTTTCTGCGCCAGGTACCTGTGGTGCGGGGTACAACACACTGCGTTTCGACGACGAAGTCACGCGTTACAGTTTTTATCGCAACTTCTTCGACCCTTATGCACGCGAGTGGCAGGGCGGTAACAGCCGCTGGGATCTTATCGATGTCGTGCGCGCAGCCTATGCATTGCGCCCCGATGGCATTGTCTGGCCCGAACAGGACGGCCGGGTCACACTCAAGCTGGAACGACTGACTGCTGCCAACGGCATTGATCACGGACAGGCGCATGATGCGTTATCCGACGTGCGTGCAACTATTGCCCTGGCGCGCCTGATTCGTGAAAAACAGCCGAAGCTTTATGACTATCTGTTTACACTGCGCAGTAAACAGAAAGTCCAGGAGCAGGTTCGTCTGATGCAGCCACTGGTACATATATCGGGACGTTTTTCTGCGGCACGCAGTTACCTTGGCGTGGTACTGCCGCTGGCATGGCACCCGCATAACCGCAACGCCCTGATCGTCTGTGACCTGCACCTTGACCCTTCACCGTTGTTGCAAGACGACGCTGAAGTACTCAAGCAGCGTTTATATACCCGGCATGACGCGCTGGGGGAAGGCGAATTGCCGGTGCCGCTCAAATTACTGCATATAAACCGTTGCCCGGTGATCGCCCCCCTGGGGGTGCTGCGCAGCGAAGATCAGCAGCGGCTGCAATTGGATATGACGGGCTACCAGGCACGTGCAACGCAATTGAGTGAAAGCCCGGAAGTTTGGCAGGATAAACTGCGAGTCCTTTATGGCAAGGAAGATTTTGCCGCAAGTGAGGATCCAGAACAGCAGTTATATGACGGTTTTATCGGTGATCGTGATCGTCGACTGTGCGAGCAAGTTCGGCAAGCCGAGCCCGAACAACTGGCGCGTGACGCGTGGCCTTTTGATGACGCCCGATTGCCTGAATTGTTATTCAGGTACCGGGCTCGTAACTTTCCTGACACCTTGAGCAGTGAAGAGCAACAACGTTGGCAAGACTTCTGTCAGCAGCGTCTGAGCGACCCGGAACGGGGCGCACCCAACACCCTGAAGGACTTTGCGACTGCGCTGGCTGAATGCTCTCTTAGTGCCGCGCCAGAGCAGTTGGAGGTGTTGCGCCAGTGGCAGGATTACGCGCAGGCGCTGAGTAAACGTCTGGGTGTATAAATAACGGACAATAAAAAACGCCAGCAGGCTGGCGTTTTTGCAATCGCAATGAAGCGCGACCGTTTTAAGCTTAGCCCAGCAGAGTGGCCCAGCTTTCGACGTCGTCACTGCCCCACTTGGCTTTCCACTCTTTCAATGTCTTGTGGTTGCCACCTTTGGTTTCGATGACTTCACCGTTGTGCGGGTTCTTGTATTGCTTGACCTTACGGGCGCGTTTGGTACCGGCAGGTTTAACAGCGCCACCACGGGGGGCTTTGTTTACCTTGGCATCCGGATCCAGCAGGGCAATGATGTCACGCAGCGACTTTTGATATTCGCCCATCAGCGTACGCAGCTTGCCTTCGAATTCCAGCTCGGTTTGCAGTTTGTCGTCTTGCGACAGGTTCTTCAAACGGGCTTGCAGTTCTTTGATGGCTTCTTCTGTGGCGCGGTATTCGTTGATCAGGGACATGAGGAGACCTTATGTTGTGTAGGTTGCAGGGATACAGTGGGGCAATAATAGTCACTGTAAATCAGCAAGTAAACATTAAATAAAAGTTTTATTTGAATTATTTAGCAATATACACGCGTCCTACAGACGTCTGAACTAGGCAGGCGCCGAGCCACCTTCAAAAGATCCTCGCTATAAAGCCCTCCTTTATATAGGTCTTGTTAAGCGTCGCGGGGGGTAAAAGTCGATAGTGGCACGGTGCAATCTTTTGCCTGGGCGGTGTCCTTTTCGGCCTGCACATTCAGGCAGCAAAGATACTGCAGTTTTGCTGCGCAGCCGCTAGAATAGCGGCTTTGCGAAGTTCTGGAGTTTCCCCCAATGCGCACTTTTCGTCTGGTGATTGCTTGCCCGGACCGTGTAGGCATCGTTGCCAAAGTCAGTAACTTTCTGGCGTCCCATAACGGCTGGATCACCGAAGCGAGTCATCATTCGGACAATCTCAGCGGCTGGTTTTTCATGCGTCACGAAATACGCGCCGACACCCTGCCTTTTGACCTGGACGGGTTCCGTGAAGCGTTCACGCCGATCGCGGAAGAGTTTTCGATGGACTGGCGCATCACCGACTCGGCGCAGAAGAAGCGCGTCGTGCTCATGGCAAGCCGCGAATCGCACTGTCTGGCCGACCTGCTGCACCGCTGGCACAGCGACGAACTCGACTGCGACATAGCCTGTGTGATTTCAAACCACCAGGACCTGCGCAGCATGGTCGAGTGGCATGACATCCCTTATTACCATGTCCCGGTAGACCCGAAAGACAAGGAGCCTGCATTTGCCGAAGTCTCGCGTCTGGTCGGGCATCATCAGGCTGACGTTGTGGTTCTTGCGCGTTACATGCAAATTCTGCCGCCACAACTGTGCCGTGAATATGCCCATCAGGTGATCAACATTCACCACAGCTTCCTGCCATCCTTCGTCGGTGCCAAGCCTTATCATCAGGCGTCTTTGCGTGGCGTCAAGTTGATTGGCGCAACCTGCCACTATGTGACCGAAGAGCTCGATGCCGGCCCGATCATCGAACAGGATGTGGTGCGCGTCAGCCATCGCGACAGCATCGAAAACATGGTGCGCTTCGGTCGCGACGTGGAAAAGATGGTATTGGCCCGCGGCCTGCGCGCTCATCTGGAAGACCGTGTTCTGGTACACGACAACAAGACAGTCGTCTTCGACTGATCTATCTTTTCGGGAGTGCGCCTGTCGCGCTCCCGACCTGGCTCGTCGGCAATGGTGCAACGCTCAAGGTGACAGCCAATGACCGATCCTCTCGATAAAGCCACATCCACCGCTCCCGCCACACTTGGCGAGGGCTGTCTCAGTCGCTATGACCCCGCCGCCCTGACTCCGGAAAACGGTGCCGATTTCGACGGTGCGGCAGCGCTATGGCGTGAATTGCAGCAATCGGAAGTGCCCGATGAAAGGCTTGTCGAGAAAGGAGCGAAGGGGGAGGGGTGAATCAAGCCCTTCAGGCAGTGCAAGGCTGCACCGCCTGAGGGGCTCTGAATCAGGACAGTGCCTTGGAGGCCAGCCAGAACAGCGCTGCGGACAACGCTACCGTTGCAGGCAGGGTCAGCACCCAGGCCAGCAGGATGGTGCGAACGGTTCCGCCTTGCAGGCCGCTCTTGTTGGCGACCATGGTCCCGGCAACACCTGATGACAGGATGTGGGTGGTAGATACCGGAAGACTGAACACGTTGGCCATGCCGATGGCGCAGGCGGTAGTGATTTGCGCCGACATGCCCTGTGCGTAAGTCATGCCTTGCTTGCCGATCTTCTCGCCGATCGTCAGTACCACGCGTTTCCAGCCAACCATGGTGCCGATACCCAGTGCCAGTGCGACTGCCAGAATTACCCAGAACGGTGCGTATTCTGTGGTGGTGGTCAGGTCTTTGCGAAGTTTCTCCAGATCGGACTTTTCACGCGCTGACAGGTCTGGAAGTTTGCCGACCTTGCGGGCCGTGTCGTCCAGGCACAAGAGATAGCGGCGCACTTCGATACGGCTTTCAGGGGCCAGCGAGTGGTAGTCGGACACGCCTTTGAGGCGGTCGAGCAACGCGTCGATGGTGGGTTCGGTCTGCTTCGGATTACAGGCAGAGCTGGACGGCAAGTCGCCTTTTTCAGCTTTGCCCATGGCCAGATATTCGCCCAGCGTGCTGCTGTTGCGTTGATAAAACTGGCTCAGATGCTGGGTCGCATCGCGGGTACGTTCGATCTGGTAGGTCGTGCTGGTCAGGTCCAGTACAAACTGGCTGGGCACGATGCCGATCAACACCAGCATGATCAGGCCGATGCCTTTCTGGCCGTCGTTCGAACCATGTACGAAGCTGACCGCCATTGCGGAAATGACCAGCACCAGACGGTTCCAGAATGGCGGGTGCTTTTTGTCGTCCAGCTTGCGACGCTGGTCCGGGGTTTTATGCATCTTCGACTGCGGGCGCCACCATTTCAGCGCAACCAGCACCAGGCCTGCAACGATGAAGCCGGCCAGCGGCGAGAACACCAGCGAAGCACCAATGTCGATCGCTTTCTGCCAGTTGACGCCGTCGGCCAACGGGATGCCGTTGATCAGTGCATTGGCCAGACCGACACCGAGTATCGAACCGATCAGGGTGTGCGAACTGGAGGCCGGGATACCGAAGTACCAGGTACCGAGGTTCCAGGTAATGGCCGCCGCCAGCAGCGAGAACACCATGGCCAGGCCATGTCCGGTGTTGACGTTGATGAGCAGTTCGACCGGCAGCAGATGGACGATGGCGTAAGCAACGCCCACACCGCCCAGCAGCACGCCGAGGAAGTTGAATACACCAGAGAAGAACACGGCCAGATGAGGCGGCATGGCTTTGGTATAAATGACTGTCGCCACCGCGTTGGCGGTGTCATGAAAGCCGTTGATGAACTCGAAGGTGAGGACAAAAGCCAGGGCGAGCAAAAGGCTCACAAGCACCCAGGCATCAAGCCCGCTGAATAAATCGATCATGTAGGTTTTCTGACCGGGTCTGAAGGGGGCGCGATTATGACAGAAAAAATACCGAACGACTTGTCGTCACTGCGAGGTGTCGCCTCAAACCAAAAAAAAGACGCATGAGCGCCGCCCCGTTGAATGCTCAATGAGGCTGTAAGGCGGTTAGTTCCGGGGGCTGGAAGGCAGAGATGAGCAGTCGGGGATCATGAGACCCGCGATGTCACTGCTCTTCTTTCAGGCCTTCTTCCATTTTTTGCAATTCTTGCTTGAACGCCTGATCCAGCAGGCTGGCTCTTTTGCGCCAAGGCTTGCGTTCCGGTTCCGGTTGCGCGGCGTAGGTGGTGATTTCACCGCCGTAGACATCCTTGTAACGTTGTTCCTGGCGCTCAAGTTCCGCGCGCAGTTCATCTTTAGTCACTGTAATACCTGATCGAGTCGATTGAGTTCTGGTGATGACGCAAAACAATGCAAGTATGTTCACGCCATTCGGACTGTATACCAGATACAGTCAGAGACCTGCTCGGGCCATTGCCCGAAGAGGTTGCGGAACATCCTGTTATTGCCTGCGGCTACGTACACCAGAGAAACAGCTGTCGTAGCGACATGTGTGTGATTTCGAGCGCAAGGCTTGCGCTGGCAGGCTTCCCTTTGATCGCGCGGCGATGGTGCACCGTGACAGCGCTTCGACGGGATAATCGAGGCAGAAATCGGGTGAACGGATCAATCGTTTGCGAGGGTGTTGCCGACCCACTGATGGATACTATCTCCAAGAAGTTCTGTTACGTCAACAACAGAGGTTGAATAAGTTCACAGGTCTGGTTTTTTTGTACGATTGTTCCGAAGTTTTAGTGAGCCATTTATATGACGGAACTTTTATAAAACAAATTTTACACACCTGGTGACAAAACCCTGACGATGAAATTCAGAGAGTTTTATATGCACGATGTCTGGAGTTGTGATGCGGGGTTCAGCAGGCGGGGCGTGTTCATGCGCAGCAGGCGCTGCCGCAATGAAAACGGCCTTGCTTGGTAAGCAAGGCCGCTGCCTTGGACTTCTCAGTGGGTACCTGACCAGTAATTTCCAAGAAGTCACTTCGTGGCAGAGGTAAAGGTATAAGTATATTTACGGCGGGTCAATTGCGATTATCGGCCACCTGTTCGATAATCGCACAAGCAGAGGCTGTCTTCACTGCTTCCAATAGACCTGAAACCTGCGCTCCACAGGGCCTGAAAGGGAGTTACAGAGGGTGTGTCAATGAACGATGAACTGCGTAAATCTTTTGCCTCATTGGCACCGCCCATCGTGGCGTCACCCGCAAAGCGCATTCAGGCGCTGACCGGTGACCCGGATTTCATGACTTCGCTGGCGCGCGGGCTTGCCGTTATTCATGCATTTCAGGAGCGCAAGCGGCACCTGACCATTGCCCAGATCAGCCACCGGACGGAAATTCCCCGGGCTGCAGTGCGTCGCTGTCTGCATACGTTGATCAAGCTGGGTTACGCGACCACCGATGGTCGTACGTACTCGCTGCTGCCCAAAGTGCTGACCCTGGGCCACGCCTATCTGTCATCTACGCCTCTGGCGACTTCTTCGCAGCCTTATCTGGACCGTATGAGCGATCAGTTGCACGAGGCTTGCAACATGGCCACGCTTGAAGGGGACGACATCCTTTATATAGCGCGCTCGGCGACCACGCAGCGATTGATCTCGGTCGACCTGTCGGTGGGCGGTCGCCTTCCGGCATATTGCACGTCCATGGGCCGAATTCTGCTGGCCGCGCTGGATGATGTGTCGTTGCATGAATACCTTGATCATGTCGATCTGCAGCCCAAGACCAGTCGTACCATTCGCACGCCGGAAGCGCTGCTGGAATGTCTGCAACTGGTTCGTCAACAAGGCTGGTGTATTGTCGATCAGGAACTGGAGCAGGGGCTGCGCTCGATTGCCGTGCCGGTCTATGATGCGTCGGGCCAGGTGCTGGCGGCGCTGAATGTCAGTACCAGCGCCGGCCGTGTGGCACGTAGCGAGCTGGAACAGCGCTTTTTGCCGATCATGCTCGATGCCAGTCGCGACCTCAGTACGCAGCTGTTTACCTGACCTTGTTTGCTTGCGTATGGTTAAACGAGCCTGGTTATCCGAGCTCGTGAAGCGACTGTTAGTTCGCTGAATTTGTTCGGTTACCGAACGGTTAGTCGATTATCGGATTGTTTGCCCGCCTGCTCAGGCATAACCTCATTTTCATTCCGGCGCAGGTCTTCGCGCTGTTTATTGAACGTGATGTTGGGTTCGGAGCACCTCATGGCAGACATTCTTTCTCTACGCGATGCGGTGAAGCAACTGGTCAACGATGGCGACATCGTTGCGCTGGAAGGCTTCACGCATCTGATCCCTACCGCCGCTGGTCATGAAATTATCCGTCAGGGTAAAAAAGACCTGACCCTCGTGCGCATGACGCCTGACCTGATCTACGACCAGTTGATCGGTGCCGGTTGTGCGAAGCGTCTGATTTTTTCGTGGGGCGGCAACCCCGGTGTCGGTTCTCTGCACCGCCTGCGTGATGCCGTTGAAAAGCAATGGCCGCGCGCGATGGAAATTGAAGAGCACAGCCATGCCGACCTCGCCAACGCCTACGTGGCTGGTGCGTCGGGCCTGCCGTTCGCGGTGCTGCGCGCCTACGCCGGGTCCGACCTGCCCAAGGTCAACCCGCTGATCAAGACGGTGACCTGCCCGTTTACCGGTGAGGTGCTGGCGGCGGTGCCATCGGTACGCCCGGACGTGACTGTTATCCATGCACAGAAAGCCGACCGCAAAGGCAACGTGCTGCTCTGGGGAATTCTCGGCGCGCAGAAAGAGGCCGCGCTGGCTGCGAAGCGTTGCATTGTGACGGTGGAAGAAATTGTCGATGACCTGAAAGCGCCGATGAATTCCTGCGTACTGCCGACCTGGGCATTGAGCGCCGTGTGTCTGGTGCCCGGTGGTGCTCACCCGTCTTATGCGCATGGCTATTACGAGCGTGACAACCCGTTCTACCAGGCTTGGGACCCGATTGCCCGGGACCGTGACACCTTCACCGCGTGGATCGATGAATACATCCACGGCACCGCAGATTTCAGTGAATTCCAGAGCAAGCTGGCTCGCGCTTCGGAGGCCAAATAATGACCTACTCCACCAGTGAAATGATGACCGTTGCCGCAGCCCGTCGTCTGCGTAATGGCTCGGTATGCTTCGTTGGCATCGGTCTGCCCTCCAAGGCTGCGAACCTGGCGCGTCTGACATCAGCGCCCGACGTGGTGTTGATCTACGAGTCCGGCCCGATTGGTGCCAAACCTACCGTGTTACCGCTGTCGATTGGCGATGGCGAGTTGGCGGAAACCGCCGACACGGTGGTGTCCACCAGCGAAATCTTTCGTTACTGGCTGCAGGGTGGGCGCGTCGACGTCGGCTTTCTCGGCGCAGCGCAGGTGGACCGCTTCGGCAACATCAACACCACCGTTGTCGGTGATTATCATCATCCCAAGGTGCGCCTGCCGGGTGCCGGTGGCGCGCCGGAAATCGCCGGTTCGGCCAAGTCAGTGCTGATCATTCTCAAGCAGTCGGCGCGTTCGTTCGTCAACAAGCTGGACTTCATTACCTCAGTCGGCCATGGCGAGGGCGGCGATTCGCGCAAGCGCCTGGGGCTGCCCGGTGCAGGCCCGGTGGGGATCATTACCGACCTGTGCATCATGGAGCCGGAAGCTGACACCAACGAGTTCGTTGTGACCACGCTGCACCCTGGCGTGACTCGCGAGCAGGTGATCGCTGCCACGGGCTGGGAGATCCGCTTTGCCGACACAGTGGTCGTTTCCGAAGAGCCTACCGAGGTCGAGCTGACGGCGCTGCGTGATCTGGAAGCCCGGACTGCCGCCGCTCATGGTCAGGTTGCAGGAGAAGCGTGATGCGTGAAGTATTTATTTGCGATGCGATTCGCACACCCATCGGTCGCTTTGGCGGCGGGCTGTCTTCGGTGCGTGCCGACGACCTGGCCGCGGTGCCGATCAAGGCACTGATGGAGCGCAACCCATCGGTCAACTGGGAAGAGATCGACGAAGTATTCTTCGGCTGTGCCAACCAGGCCGGTGAGGACAACCGCAACGTTGCGCGCATGGCTGCGCTGTTGGCGGGGCTGCCGGAAAGCGTGCCGGGGGTGACCCTCAATCGCCTGTGTGCTTCCGGGATGGACGCCATCGGCACCGCGTTCCGTGCCATCGCTTCCGGCGAAATCGAACTGGCGATTGCCGGTGGCGTTGAGTCGATGTCCCGTGCGCCGTTCGTGATGGGCAAGGCTGATGCAGCGTTCTCGCGCAACATGAAGCTGGAAGACACCACCATCGGCTGGCGCTTCATCAACCCGGCGATGAAAGCGCAGTACGGCGTGGACTCAATGCCCGAGACAGGCGACAACGTTGCAACCGACTTCAGGATTTCTCGAGCCGATCAGGACGCTTTCGCCCTGCGCAGCCAGCAGCGCACTGCCGTTGCCCAGGCTGCGGGCTTTTTCGAGGAAGAGATCGTGCCGGTACGAGTTGCGCACAAAAAAGGCGAAACCATCGTCGACAAGGACGAGCATCCGCGCAGCGATACCAGCCTGGAAACCCTGAGCAAACTCAAGCCAGTCAACGGCGCGGACAAAACTGTCACCGCAGGTAATGCCTCCGGGGTCAACGACGGGGCTGCTGCATTGATTCTGGCTTCGGCCGAAGCTGTCAGAAAGCACGGCCTGACGCCCCGTGCCCGTGTACTGGGTATGGCCAGCGCGGCGGTTGCGCCTCGGGTGATGGGCATCGGCCCGGTGCCTGCGGTACGCAAGCTGGTCGAACGGTTGGGTCTTGCGGTGACTGATTTCGACGTCATCGAGCTCAACGAAGCCTTCGCCAGCCAGGGTCTGGCAGTTCTGCGCGAGCTGGGCCTTGCGGACGACGCACCGCAGGTCAACCCCAACGGCGGGGCCATTGCGCTCGGCCATCCACTGGGCATGAGCGGCGCGCGGCTGGTGCTGACTGCGTTGCACCACCTGGAAAAAACCGGGGGACGCAAAGGTCTGGCAACCATGTGCGTCGGCGTAGGGCAGGGCCTTGCCCTGGCGATAGAACGCCCATAACCCCCGACATAACCCACGGTTCAATGACCCGACTCAGCGGATTGCCTCCACGAAAAGGCAATCCGCTGGTTCGGGTTGTTGTGCTTGGGTGAGTAGGATGTTACAGATTGTTGCTTATGGACAAATCCGCGTGGGGAAAATAATGACTACAACTTCAAAAGCACCGCATTACACCGGCGAGGAGCGAAGCAAAAGAATCTTCGCGATTGTCGGGGCGTCATCGGGCAACCTGGTCGAATGGTTCGACTTTTATATCTACGCCTTCTGCGCGATCTATTTCGCGCCTGCCTTTTTTCCTTCCGATGATCCGACGGTACAGTTGCTCAACACCGCAGGCGTGTTTGCTGCTGGTTTTCTGATGCGCCCGATTGGTGGCTGGTTGTTTGGCCGTGTGGCGGACAAGCATGGCCGCAAGAACTCCATGCTGATTTCGGTCACCATGATGTGCGCGGGATCGCTGATCATCGCTTGCTTGCCAACCTACGCTTCGATCGGTGCCTGGGCACCGGCCTTGCTGCTCATGGCGCGCCTGCTTCAAGGCCTGTCGGTGGGCGGTGAATACGGCACCACGGCCACGTACATGAGTGAAGTGGCCTTACGCGGGCAGCGCGGTTTTTATGCCTCGTTCCAGTACGTCACCCTGATCGGCGGCCAGTTGCTTGCCGTGTTGACAGTGGTCATCCTCCAGCAGTTTCTGACCACCGAAGAGCTGCGTGACTACGGCTGGCGTATCCCGTTCGTGATCGGTGCGGCCGCTGCTGTCATTGCCTTGCTGCTGCGTCGCACACTCAATGAAACCACTACCGCCGAAAGCCGTCAGGACAAGGATGCAGGCAGTATTGCCGCACTGTTCAAGCATCACGCAGCGGCCTTCATCACCGTGCTGGGTTACACCGCCGGTGGCTCACTGATTTTCTACACCTTCACGACCTACATGCAGAAATACCTGGTCAACACCGGAGGCATGGAAGCCAAGACCGCTAGTTACATCATGACCGGCGCGCTGTTTCTGTACATGTGCATGCAGCCTTTCTTCGGCATGCTTGCGGACCGTATCGGCCGTCGCAATTCGATGCTCTTGTTCGGTGCCCTGGGTACGCTGTGTACGGTGCCGATCCTGATGACGCTCAAGACCACCACCAACCCGTTCATAGCCTTTGTGCTGATTACCCTGGCGCTGGCGATCGTCAGTTTCTACACCTCGATCAGCGGGCTGGTCAAAGCCGAGATGTTTCCTCCCCAGGTTCGCGCACTGGGCGTCGGGCTTGCTTATGCAGTGGCCAACGCAATGTTCGGCGGCTCGGCTGAGTGGGTTGCACTGAAACTCAAGAGTGCCGGAATGGAAAACAGCTTTTACTGGTACGTGACGGCGATGATGGCGGTAGCGTTCCTGTTCAGTCTGCGTTTGCCCAAAGAACCCAAGTACCTGCATCAGGACCATTGATCGCAGGTTTGTTTCGGCCACAAAAAAACCACCTGATCAGGTGGTTTTTTTGTGTGCCGCTTTAAATCAGAACAGTTGAACCGAAGGCTTCTCTTTGGAGATGGTTTCGGTCTGCCCGGTCCTTTCGTACCAGCCGCCGCCGAGGGCCTTGTACAGGTTGACCTCGCTGGTCAGCTGCGACAGGCGATCGGTGATCAGCGTTTGTTGCGCACTGAACAACGAGCGCTGGGCGTCGAGGAAGGTCAGGTTGCTGTCGATACCGATCCGGTAGCGACGCTCGGCCAGACGATAGTAGTCCTGGTTGGCCGCGACGAAGTCACGTTGCGCCTGGAGCTGCTCGTCGTAGGTCTTGCGCGAAGCCAGGCCGTCAGACACCTCCTGGAAGGCGGTTTGAATCGCCTTCTCGTAGTTGGCGACGCTGATTTCTTTCTGGATCTTCGAGTAGTCCAGGCTGGCGCGCAGGTTGCCGGCGTTGAAGATCGGGATATTGATGCTCGGCTGGAACAGCCAGGTTCCCGAGCCTCCCTTGAACAGGCCGGACAGCTCAGTGCTGCTGGTCCCGGCACTGGCCGTCAGGCTGATGCTCGGGAAGAACGCTGCGCGTGCTGCGCCAATGTTGGCGTTGGCTGCCTTGAGCGTATGCTCGGCCTCCAGAATGTCCGGACGACGCTGCAGCAGGTCGGACGGCAGGCCAGCCGGCATTTCGGTCAGCATGTCGGAATCCAGCAAGTGGCTGGCCGGCAGGTTGTCGGGCAGCCCGGTGCCGAGCAGCAGCACCAGACTGTTCTGATCCTGTGCAACCAGACGCTCGTACTGAGCCAGTTTGGCACGCGCGCTTTCGACGGCGGTGCGTGACTGGCTCAGGTCCAGGGCCGAGGAAACACCGACTTCATTACTGCGCGAGGTCAGGCGATAGCTTTCTTCGTAGGTCTTGAGGGTGTCCTGCGTCAGCTTGAGCAGTTCCTTGTCGGCCTGCCAGGTCATGTAGGCATTGGCGACGCTGGCCACCAGACTGATCTGGGTGCTGCGACGCGCTTCTTCGCTGGAGAAGTAGGTTTCCAGCGCCTGCTCGCTAAGGCTGCGCACCCGGCCAAAGAGGTCCAGCTCGTACGAGCTGACACCCAGCGTTGCCGAATAGCTGCTGGTGATGCCTGCTTGACCGGTCTGCGACTGTTCGGCTGGCACGCGTTGACGAGTACCGCTACCTGTCGCCGAAACAGCAGGGAACAGGTCCGAGCGCTGAATACGGTACTGGGCACGGTAGGCGTCAATGTTCAGGGCCGCGACCCTCAGGTCGCGGTTGTTGAGCAGTGCAGTCTGAATCAGCTGTTGCAGCGCCGGATCATTGAAGAAGTGCCGCCAGCCTTGCTCCGCAGCGGCCATTTTGGCGCCTTCGACCGGCGAGTACGCTGGCCCTTGCGGATATTGTGCGGCGACCGGTGCTTCCGGCTGCTTGTACTCGGGGATCAAAGAGCAGCCGCCGAGAATGAACGCGGTAACTGCAAGAGAGATCAATGACTTGCTCATTGGCCAGCCTCATCGTGTGAAATATGTTTCTTCTTGCTCTTGAAGAGCCCTGAAACCGAGACAAAGAACAGGGGCACCCAGAAGATCGCCAGGATAACGGCCGTGATCATACCGCCAATTACACCAGTACCGATCGAATGTTGACTACCTGAACCTGCGCCCGTGGAGATTGCCAGCGGCACAACGCCGAGGATAAACGCCATGGACGTCATGATAATCGGGCGCAGACGCATACGGCACGCCTCGATTGCCGAGTCGACCAGGCTCTTGCCCTGCTCGTGCAGCTCTTTGGCGAACTCGACGATCAGAATGGCGTTCTTCGCCGCCAGACCCACCGTCACCAGCAAGCCCACCTGGAAGAACACGTCGTTGGACAGGCCGCGCAGGCTGGTCGCCATCAGTGCACCGATAACCCCCAGCGGCACCACGAGGATGACCGCGATCGGAATCGACCAGCTTTCATACAGCGCCGCCAGACACAGGAACACCACCAGCAACGACAGCGCGTAGAGGGCAGGGGCCTGCGAGCCGGACAAACGTTCCTCGTAGGACAGACCGGTCCACGAAATGCCGATACCTTGCGGCAGTTTCTTGGCCAGGGCTTCTACCTCGGCCATCGCCTCGCCGCTGCTGTAACCCGGGGCAGGAGTACCGAGCACTTCCTCTGCTGCCACGCCGTTGTAGCGCGACAGTTTCGGTGAGCCGTAGGTCCATTTGCCGCTGGCGAAGGCCGAGAACGGCACCATTTCACCCGAGCTGTTGCGCACGTACCACTTCTTGAGGTCTTCAGGCGTCATACGGGCACCCGCATCGCCCTGGATGTACACCTTCTTCACACGGCCACGGTCGATGAAGTCATTGACGTAGCTGCCACCCAACGCGATGGACAGTGTGTTGTTGATGTCCGACAGGGTAATGCCCAGCGCACTGGCGCGTTCGTCGTCGATGATCAACTGGTATTGTGGCTCGTCGTTCAGCCCGTTCGGACGCACGCCTGCGAGAACCTTGCTCTGCGCCGCCATACCGAGGAACTGGTTACGCGCTTCCATCAGTTTGTCGTGACCCACGCCGCCCTGATCCTGCAGGTAAACGTCGAAACCTGTGGCGTTACCCAGCTCGAGAACAGACGGTGGAACGACCGCGAACACCATTGCGTCGCGCAGGCTGAAGAAATAGCCCTGAGCGCGCTTGGCCAGCTCGAAGACGCTGTTGTTGGAATCCCGTTCTTCCCACGGCTTGAGCATGACGAACGCAATCGCCGAGCTTTGGCCGCGGCCCGCAAAGTTGAAGCCGTTTACCGAGAACACCGACTTCACTGCGCCGCTTTCCTTGGTCAGCAGGTATTCACGCATGTTGTCGATGACTTCCTGCGTACGCTCGGTCGAGGAGCCTGCCGGGGTCTGAATCTGGGCAAAGATGACGCCCTGATCTTCTTCCGGAAGGAACGCGGCCGGGATACGCATGAACATCCAGACCATGCCTGCGCAGATCAGGATATAGCCCAGATAGGCCGGCCATTTGTGCTTGAGCATGTTGCCGACGCCACGTTCGTAGCTCAGAACGCTGCGGTCGAAGGTGCGGTTGAACCAGCCGAAGAAACCACGTTTTGGCTGGCCGTGGGTCTTCTCATCGATAGGCTTGAGCATGGTGGCGCACAGCGCCGGGGTGAAGATCAGGGCGACAACCACCGACAGGGCCATGGCCGAGACGATAGTGATCGAGAATTGCTTGTAGATCACCCCGGTAGAGCCGCCGAAGAACGCCATGGGCAGCAGAACCGCCGACAGCACCAGCGCAATACCGACCAGCGCACCCTGGATCTGGGTCATGGATTTGATCGTGGCGTCGCGCGGGGAGAGCTTTTCCTCCTCCATCACCCGCTCGACGTTTTCCACCACCACAATCGCATCGTCCACCAGCAAGCCGATGGCCAGCACCATACCGAACATGGTCAGGGTGTTGATGGTGAAGCCGAATGCCGCGAGGATGCCGAACGTGCCCAGCAATACCACCGGTACGGTCATGGTCGTGATGACCGTGGCGCGGAAGTTTTGCAGGAACAGGTACATCACCAGGAACACCAGCACGATCGCTTCGATCAGGGTGTGAACCACACCGTTGATCGATTCGCTGACCACTGGCGTGGTGTCATACGGGTACACGACTTTCATGCCTGGCGGGAAGAACGGCTCCAGCGACGAAACGGTCGCACGGATAGCCTTGGCGGTATCCAGTGCGTTGGCGCCGGTCGCGAGTTTGATCGCCAGACCCGATGCCGGTTTACCGTCGAACTGCGAGTCGGTGCTGTAGTTCTCTGCGCCCAGGCCAACAGTCGCGACGTCCTTGAGGCGAACCTGCGAGCCGTCGGTGTTGACCTTGAGGAAGATGTTGCCGAACTGCTCGGCGGTCTGCAGACGCGTCTTGCCGATGATCGTGGCGTTCAGTTGCTGGCCGCTGATGGACGGCAGGCCACCCAACTGGCCGGACGATACCTGAACATTCTGCGCAGTGATCGCGTTTTTCACGTCCACCGGAGTCAGCTGGAAGTTGTTCAGCTTGGCCGGGTCCAGCCAGATACGCATGGCGTACTGCGAACCGAAGACCTGGAAGTCACCCACACCGGAGGTCCGGGAAATCGGGTCCTGCATGTTCGACACGATGTAGTTGGCCAGGTCTTCCTTGCCCATGCTGCCGTCTTCGGACACCAGGCCGATCACCATCAGGAAGTTCTTCACTGCCTTGGTCACGCGGATACCCTGTTGCTGCACTTCCTGTGGCAACAGCGGGGTCGCGAGGTTGAGCTTGTTCTGCACCTGAACCTGCGCCGTATCGGGGTTGGTGCCCTGATTGAAGGTCGCGGTAATAGTCATGCTGCCGTCGGAGTTACTTTCCGAGCTCACATAACGCAGGTTGTCGATACCGTTGAGCTGTTGCTCGATCACCTGCACCACAGTGTCCTGCACCGTCTGGGCAGAAGCGCCCGGATAGGTAACCTGAATACCGATGGCTGGTGGTGCGATGCTCGGGTACTGGTTGATCGGCAGGCTGGAAATCGACAGCGCACCGACCAGCATGATCACGAGGGCAATAACCCAGGCAAAAATGGGTCGATCAATAAAGAATTTCGACATGGGTTACTCCCCTTTGCTGCCTGCGGCTTTATCAGTGGCCGGGGCAGGTGCCGGGTTTGCTCCTTTGACGTTGGTCGCTTCGGCGACTTTCACTTCGGCGCCTGGTTTGACGTACTGCAAGCCTTCGGTAATGACCCGATCACCTTCTTTCAAGCCGTCTTCGATCAGCCAGTCGCTGCCCACGGTGCGGTTGGCCACCAGCGTACGCATTTCAACCTTGTTGTCCTGGTTGACGATCATGGCGGTCGGCGTGCCTTTCAGGTCGCGGGTCACGCCTTGCTGCGGCGCCAGAATGGCTTTCGCACTGACGCCAGCCTGCAATTGAGCGTGGACGAACATGCCAGGCAGCAGGCGATGTTCCGGGTTCGGGAACACGGCGCGCAAGGTTACCGAGCCTGTGGTCTGGTCAACCGATACTTCGGAGAATTCCAGCTTGCCTTCCTGGCCGTAGACACTGTTGTCTTCCAGCGTCAGCTTGACCTTGGCCGCGTTATCGCCAGCTTTCTGCAGCTTGCCGCTTTCCAGGTCATTGCGCAGTTTGAGCATGTCGGCAGACGACTGAACCACGTCCACGTAGATCGGATCGAGCTGCTGGATGGTTGCCATCGCATCGGTCTGTGCACTGCTCACCAGTGCGCCTTCGGTCACTGCGGAGCGGCCGATACGACCGGAAATAGGTGCCAGCACCTTGGTGTAGCGCAGATTGATCTGGGCGGTCTGCAAGGCGGCCTGAGCTTCCTGCGTGGATGCCTGGGCGGTGTCGTATTCCTGACGGCTTACCGCTTGCTCGCTGACCAGTTGCTTGTAGCGATCAGACATCGACTTGGCGGACTGCAGAGTCGCCTTGGCGCTGTTGGCATTGGCCTCATAGACAGCCGGGTCAATCTGATAAAGCTGCTGACCGGCTTTGACGTCGCCACCTTCGGTAAACAGACGTTTGAGAATGATGCCGTTGACCTGAGGGCGTACCTCGGCGACGCGGAATGCGGTGGTCCGGCCTGGCAGCTCGGTGGTCAGGGTATAGGGCTGTGCTTTGAGGGTAACGACGCCGACCTGAGGGGTTTGCGCAGGCGGGGCCGCCTGTTCCTTCTTGCTACAGCCACTGAGCAGGGTTGCCAGGGCGACGGCAGTGACCAGAACGGTAACAGCTGGCTTGAATTGCATGAAGATCCTCGGGGCAGGAGCCTGTTATCTCAACAGTACGTTGAAGTGTAAAAAAATATTTCGGCTAGATAAGTAGCATGCTAAGGAATATACTTACATTCGCGGCTGTTTGTAAACACCCGCTGTGCGCATTCGGCCACTATTCACAGTGCCGACAGCCAATTCGGGACAAGGCGAGACAAATGCCGCCCGGTCATATCTCCAGGTCTGCCGCCAGACGCATGCCTGAGGTAAATTTTTTGAGGTTTTATTGCCATGGTTCGTCGCACCAAAGAGGAAGCTCAGATCACTCGCAGCCAGATTCTGGAGGCTGCCGAGCAGGCTTTTTATGAGCGAGGCGTCGCCCGCACCACGCTGGCTGACATCGCAACCCTTGCTGGTGTGACGCGAGGAGCCATTTACTGGCACTTCAATAATAAGGCCGATCTGGTACAGGCCATGCTCGACAGTCTTCAGGAACCGCTCGATGAAATGGCGCAGGCCAGTCAGAGCGAAGAGGAAGAAGACCCGCTGGGCTGTATGAGAAATCTTTTGATTCATTTGTTTCATGAGCTCGCACTGGACCCGAAAACCCGTCGCATCAATGAAATCCTGTTTCACAAGTGCGAGTTTACTGACGAGATGTGTGATTTTCGTCGTCAGCGTCAGGACAACGCCATACAGTGCCACGACCGGATCACCCTGGGGCTGAACAATGCCGTGCGCCAGGGGCAACTTCCCAAAGATCTCGATACGGCCCGGGCCGCAGTCGCCCTGTTTTCTTACGTCAATGGCATCATTTATCAATGGCTGCTGGTTCCAGACAGCTTTTCATTGCCGGCAGAGGCCGAGCAACTGGTTGATGTGTGTCTGGACATGCTGCGCTTCAGCCCTACGCTAAGAATCAGCAAGGCTTCCTGACTGAAGATGACAGGCCTTGGAGCATGCCGGTTCAGTCGGGCCGTTATCTTTCATACAAAGCCTAACTCCAATTCGTATTTTTTATACAGTGTGTTTACCGACTGTTTACCCGTCCTGATCTATTGCACTCACCGATTGCTGCCGACCGGGTATTGATCCGACAAAATATTGTAGGAAGTGGGTAGGACATTTCCTGATACATGTAGCTGATTTCCCAAAGTAATTTCCGAGTATTGCCCCGCGGGAAAACTCCCTTCACTCTTCGGCTCCGGAAAGATCAGAAGAGAGGAAGGTTGCATGTTTTTGCCGAATCTTGCGCCCATGTGCCCTGAAATCAACGCCAGATCCGCTGAAATGTACGCGCGTGGGCAGGGTCGTGGCTTGCGTAATCGCAGGTCTGCGTCGGACGTGATCGAAACATGCAAAGGGCATGCAGGCATGAGCGTAAATCTGGCTCTCTCGATCAAGGGGAGGGCAGAGCATGTCGGACACTACAACTGATGCTGTGAGGCTGCTGGCCGGAGTCGCGCAGCAATCCGAACGGGTTGCCATGGATTCTGAATTGGGGACACCCGTCATTCGGCTTGGGTTGATCACTACACTGTATTTCCGCAATGGTCACACGCTGGAGATGAAGCGTCGGGTCGAAGCCTGCTTTTCGCGCTTCTATGAGGCGTTCAAGCCGAAACTCAAATGGCAACTGTTCAAGCGCATGCGTCGCTTGAGCGCATCGGGTTTTGCGTCGACCCGGCGTCAGGTTGTCGAGAGCCTCCCGGACGAGCAGTTCATCTGGTCTATCGCCAGTGCGACCCAGGCCGAGGTCGCCATGTACAGCCTGTTTGTCATGAACACCCCGCAGGGGCAAGCCGACAACGATCGCTCTTGCCTGAAAATGGTCTTGCCCTGGTCCTGCCTGACCGAGCCTGACGGTTTGAAGAACTATGAAGCCTGGATCCGCTATCTAAGCAGCGAAGTGCAGGCCGAGCATGGTTTTGGCGGGCTCGCCTGTGTATTGCCTTGCGATGGGCACCAGTATTTACCCTGGGAGTATCGACTGGCTCAGGACTACATCGGGTTGATGGTCGATCCCGGTCCGCACATTGAAAGCCTGCGTTTGCTGGACCGTATAAAGGGCGTCAGCTGGTATACGGTGCTGGGCGAAGGGTTTGTCAGGCAGCTGGGAGGGAGCGACAGATTGCGGGGCGAGATGAGCGCGCACAGCGACATCGTGTTTCATAGCTATCGCAACGGGTTGATCATTCGGGCGGGTGCGGTGCCTGAATTGGGTGGTCGAGGCCTGCCGCCGCAACCTTATGTGACGGTCAACCGTATGATCAAACCGGTTCGCCTGCAGGACACCGGCAACCTTCATCCCTACCTTGCTCCCGGTATCGGCTTTACCGAGGAAACCACCGCGCAATGGTATGCGCGATTTGATGAAAAACCGCTGCCGCCGGTTGATGCGGGGCAGGCATGCCCTCGATCTGGCTGCTGGTTCAGCAGCGCACAGTTTGGCTCTCGTCGACATTTCGACGAAGGTGAACTCATGCCGGCGTTCACCCATATAAAAAGCAAGAAAACCCAGTGGTTCTGGGCCGGGATGTCGTCCTGAGTCAGCGCGTCGAGCTAATCGCGGCCTCGCAATAGCGTATTGGGCATTGCTACGGCTGCGGCAAGGCCGAGCAGCGAAATGGCCGCACTGGTGATCAGCAGGTTTCTGAAGGTCAGCGCCAGTTCGGCTCGCAGTGTTTCCAGAGCCGGTCCGGTTGCTGCATTAAGGCTGTCGAGCAGGACATTACCGGAGCTGCCTTCGCCACCCAGCGCTCCCGAGCCGGGCAGACCGACACCGGTATGCTGCAACATAGCCAGCAGCAGCGCCGACATCAACGCTACGCCTACTGCACCACCCAGCGAGCGGAACAGATTGGTTGTGCTGGTGGCCACGCCCATATCCCTTGGTTGAACCGAGTTTTGGGTACCGACCAATGAAGTGGGGAACTGCATGCCGGTGGCGATGCCGGTCAGGACCATGAACAGGCTCATCGCTATCAGCGATTGGGGAGGCGTGAAGGCCATGCCCAGAATCGCGATGGGCATCAGCAGCGCACCGGTCAGGATAAGCGGCTTGTAGCGCCCGGTATGCGCGGTGCGTCGCCCGGCGAAATAGGCACCCATCGGCATGCCGATCGCCAGCGGAAGCAAGTGTAGGGCGGCGCTGTCTGCTCCGCCACCGGTGACGGTCTGGTAACGCAACGGCATCAGGACAATCAGGGAAATAGCCTGAAAGCTGGTAAAGAACACCGTGCACCAGCAAAGCACGGCACTTTTATTGGTGAACAGGTGCATGGGCAACAGGGGCTCGGCGGTGCGGCGTTCGTACCAGACGAAAATGCCCAGCGTCAGCAGGGCGGTGCCCAGTAACAGCTGAACCTCGAAATCGCCCAGACCATGCCCCTGACCAATTTCGGTAATTCCCAGCAGCAGCGCGGTCAGGCCGATGATCATCAGCACCGTCCCCAGGTAGTCGATAATCGGTTTGCGCTGTGGCACCGGCAGGCCGACCAGGGTTCGATATGCGACGATCAGCGCGGCGGCCCCCAAGGGCAGATTGATCAGGAACACCCAGCGCCATGACAGGTATTCGGTCATCAAACCGCCCAACACCGGGCCCGCAACGCTGGCCAGGGCGTACATGCTGCTGAAGTAACCCTGATAGCGGCCCCGCTCACGAGGCGGAACAATGTCGGCGATGATTGCCTGGCTTACCGAAACCATGCCGCCTGCACCGATGCCTTGAAGGACGCGCGCCAGCACCAGTTGTTCCATGCTCTGCGCCATGCCACAGAACAAAGAGGCGAGGGTGAAAAGCCCCAGGCCGAACAGCATCAGTTTACGCCGCCCGTATAGATCGCCCAGCTTGCCGTAGATCGGCACTGCAACGGTCAGGGAAACCATATACGCGGAAATGACCCACGCCAGCAGATCGATGTCCCTGAACTGGGCGGAAATGGCAGGCATCGAAACGGCAACGATGGTCTGATCCAGCGCGCTGAGCAATACCGCCATCATCAACGCAAACAGAATGCTGCGAATGGCCGGAGGCGTTTGAGTAAGACTGGTCAAGGCAAAACCTGATGGCAGTGTTGACCCGCCGCAAGTGTGGCGGGAGAGTCTGGCCAGTCTAATCCGATAGCTTGCTAATCGATAGCTGCCTTTGCTGAACGATGACGCAATTCATGCTCCGCAAGCGTCATCGCAAGGCGCTGAAGGTGGCATCGGTTGGCACGCAATGGCCAAACGTACAGCTGGAGACATAGGGGGCCTGGCGCGCCAGTTCGTTACGATAGGCACCGGCGCTGTACACGGCCAATACCGCCAGAGCTCCTGCGACAACCATGCATTTTCTTGTTATTGCTTTCATGACGCACTCCTTACCTCGGCTACAGAGCAGTTTGAAAGAACTGATTAAAGTGTAGGACACGGTTGAAGTTTGCGTCGGTAGTCATCATCTGCGCTTGCTGCGTGACGAATGCGCTGGAAGACGCGCTAGAATTCGCGCTTTGATTTATGAGCAGGGTCCAGACGCATGGCACGCAAGGAATACAACGGGTTTGAAGTGGTGTCGGCAGTCATGCCTTCCGAGCAGGGGTACAACGCGGCAATTGCCATCAAGGGGTTGGGTGCCGGCGGAGCGCCGCGCTTTCATGCGCTGCTGCCGGACCAGAAGTTCAAGACTGCCGATGACGCCGACCTGGCCGCTGCACAGGAACTGCAGCGGCTGATCGACATTGATGCCGAGGGCGAGCCGGTATGGGGCGATTCCTGATCAGGCGCCTGGACGGAACATCTTGAACAGCGCTTCCGGCCCCAGCTGGAAGTAATCTGCAGGACCGCCGCCACGCAGGATCGGCTCAGCGGCCGCGGTGTCATAAACACCGTCCTTGAGCAGGGATTTCTCGATGTGTACGGCCACCACTTCGCCCAGAATCAGCCAACTGGGCACCAGCTCCTTGTCGGCGCGTTGCAATTGAATGATCTGGGTGACTTTGCATTCGAACGACACCGGCGTCTCCAGCACACGTGGGACCGAAACGATATGGGAGGCCAGTGGCGTGAGGTTGGCCAGCTCGAACTCGCTGACATCCGGCGCTACCGGGGCACAGCTCTGGTTCATGGCTTCAGCCAGCGAGCGGGTCGCAAGATTCCAGACAAACTCACCGGTCTGCTCGATGTTATTGAGACTGTCCTTGCGACCAACGCTGCAGAACCCAATGATGGGGGGCACATAGTTGAACGCATTGAAGAAACTGTAGGGTGCGAGATTCAATTTGCCGTTGGCATCCTGCGATGAAATCCAGCCGATCGGGCGTGGCCCTACAATCGCGTTGAACGGGTCATGCGGCAGGCCGTGACCCTTGGATGGCTCGTAGGAGTGAATAGCGTCTGACATGCTCGATTCCTGATGGGCTCTGTAGGATGCGGACATAGTGCTGCGCATTTGCAGAGGATGCCAGAGCAGCGTGTATTTCCGCCTGGGCCAGACATGAAGAAGCCCGACATCGGCCGGGCTTGGGGCGTTGCGTGGGCTATCAACCCAGACGATTGGCACCTACGCGGTCTGCACCATCAGCGGCCAGACGGTTGGCACCGACGTGGTCTGCACCATCGGCGGCCTGACGGTTTGCACCGACACGGTCCGCGCCATCAGCGGCCAGGCGATTGGCACCGACGTGGTCTGCACCATCGGCAGCCTGACGATTCGCACCGACACGGTCTGCGCCGTCAGCAGCGACACGAATTGAACCGACATTAGTGTGTTTGGTGCCGCCTTCAGCAACGATGGTCGAGCGGGACATATCGTTTTGAACAGTTGTGACTGGAAGTGCAAAGGCGCTGGAAGCCAGAACAGAGAAAGCCAGGCCGAAGATCAATTTAGTGGTTTTCATGATGATGTCTCCAATGAGTGTCGGGTGAGTTGTCATCCCGGTATGGAGGCAATGCTACGCGCCAGCGGATTATTAAGAAGTTAATCGGATTGCTAGCGACCATCGCTGAAAATGATAGTTGGCTGTGATGCTCTGATTTCGGGCCTTGCAGGCGATGTTGCGTTATCGAGGTGCATATTTTGAAAAATCTTGTAATAAAGCCACTTGACAAAATGGAAGTGTAATTTTTTCAATGTCTTATCGCTGATTGGTCTCGAAAGTGTGCACTGTATTGAAACACTTTGTAGCAAGTGCTCATGTCGTTTCAGGGGGCGATGATGAAGGTTGTATCGATGTAACCGATATTGTGTTTCTCACACCGGCGTGGAAACGGCACGCCAACTCAGGCGTGGGCATGCCGCTCAGGCGTGTTAACGAAGAGTGATCAATCTGTCTCGATCCGCGAATGTTTGCGCGTGTCTTTCATGAAGACATACACCAGCAGCGAACAGGCGATGCACGCGGTTACGTACCAGTAGTAGCCGGTTTCCATGCCGATGCTCTTGAACCACAGTGCGATGTATTCCGCAGTACCGCCGAAAATCGACACTGTCAGTGCATACGGCAGGCCGACACCCAGCGCACGGATCTCGGTCGGAAACAGCTCGGCCTTGACCACTGCGTTGATCGAGGTGTAACCGCTGACGATGATCAGCGCCGCCATGATCAGGAAGAACGCGCCCCACCAGGTCTGAATGGTATGCAGCGTGGTCAGGATCGGTACGGTACACAGCGTTCCCAGTACGCCAAACGCAATCAGGATCGGACGCCGCCCGACCTTGTCGGACAGGGCGCCAATCACCGGCTGCAACAGCATGAACAGAAACAGCGTCGCGGCTGATATCGAGGTCGAGTCGGTGATGCTCATGCCGACGGTGTTGACCAGGTACTTCTGCATGTACGTGGTGTAGGTATAGAAAGCCAGGGTCCCGCCCATTGTCAGGCCGACTACGGTCATCAGTTCCTTGGGATGACGCATCAATGTGCGCATCAGGTTTTCCTTGGACTTTTCCTTTTTCTTGCGGGTGAACGACTCGGTTTCTTCCATGCCACGGCGCAGAAACAGCGCAACCACTGCACACAGGGCACCGATGACAAACGGGATACGCCAGCCCCAGGCATACAGCTGCTCGGTGGTCAGCGTCTGCTGCAGCACGATCAACACGCCCAGCGCGATGAGTTGGCCGGAAATCAGCGTGACGTACTGGAAGCTGGAAAAGAAGCCGCGACGTTCCTTGCTGGCCATTTCGCTGAGGTAGGTGGCCGAGGTGCCATATTCACCCCCGACAGACAGGCCCTGCAGCAGTCGGGCGAACACCAGCAGGATCGGGGCACCGACGCCGATGCTCTCATAGCCCGGGGTCAGGGCAATGATCAGCGAGCCGAAACACATCAGCAGTACCGATGCCATCAGCGCAGCCTTGCGCCCCTTGTAGTCAGCGTAAAGCCCCATCAGCCAGCCACCGATAGGCCGCATCAGAAAGCCCACGGCAAAAATCGCGGCGGTGTTGAGCAGTTGTGCGGTGGTGTCGCCCTTGGGGAAGAACGCTTTGGCGAAGTACAGCGAGAAAGCGGCGTAGACGTACCAGTCGTACCACTCGACCATGTTGCCGACCGAGCCGCTGAAAATGGATTTCAAACGGCTGGAAGTGGTTTTTTGGCCAGCAGCAGTAGCAGCCGACCCACGGGAGGCGGGATTGGAAGTTTCCATGGTGTTCCTTGTTTTTCATTATTTTTGGAAGGAGGCATTGGATGCCCTGCCTGTGACATAGCAGGAGCTGTGCCACACCATGAGAGCCTGTTCTAGAGCGGTTGAGAGACTTTGATGAGCAAGAATCCGCTTATCTGCCCGATTGAGGTAGGCGGATTCTTGCCGATGGGTACTCAAGCGAGGTAGTGGCCGCGTGCAGGGCCGAACACAATCACGCCCACGACGAACGCGAGCATCAGACCCAGAACGATCATGATTGCCTTGAAGGTATTTCTGACGCAGAAGGCTTTTACGCTATCCCAGCCTCCGGTCCTGACGGAAATGGCGTCCTGAAAACCTGAAATCCGGTACGGCGACAGCACGATCCATAGCAGCAGGACTGCGCCATACAGCGCTGCCAGTACGGGCCCTTTCTGTACACAGACGTAGCCTAGCGTGACGATCGGAATACCGTGGCGCAGCGCCAGCGCCTGATAACCGGGCCAGCTCAGGTAATCGGGCAGCAAGCGCGCACTCCAGCGCATATCCACCGGCTTGATACGCTCAGCGAAAGGGCGCCAGAACGACATGAATATATGGATGACAGGCAGGAGGAAAACCGGCGCGGTCAGCGCAAGGCCAGCTATTTCGTACCAGGTGACGTTGCTGCCGGAAGGGTCCAGTGATGCCGTCGTGAAGATCGTCAATACGCCGAAAAAATAGGCCCTGAGATTGAGATTGGATGACACCTGCTCAGGCAATTTACGCCAGGATTGTACGTCGGCGTCCGGGAACTCTTGCATGGCATCCGGGAACCGGTGAGTCAGGTCGGACGCCAGTTTTTCGCAGGCTTGCCACAGCTCTTGATTACCGTGCCTTGCCAGTCGCAGCCTTTCATCCAGGGGTGGTGGTTGCAGAAGAAGACGCGCAGCCATGGCCTCGGGACTGTCTTGTGAGGCTTCGAGCAGTTTCTGCTGGTGTGCGACGAATGCCTTCTTTTCACAACGCTGGACCAGATTCATCCACAGGGAAAGCGGCCCTGCATACACGTCATGTTTCTGATCCCAGGCAAAAAGGCTGCTCAAGCGTTCGAACAGGGCAGGGGACCAGTCATGGTTGTTGAGCAGCAGTGTCATGGTCCACTGTTCAAGTTGCTCCTGGCGATCAAATGATGTCAGCCATGGCTGCTGCCGGAGTGCCTTGAGCGCATCGAGAAAGGCACGTTCCTCGTTGTTTTCGAGCATGGCATGAAATGACTCAAGCGAGCTGTCCAGCAGTGCCTGAGTCAGCCGATGCGCCTGATGAGTCCTGAGCTGTACTTTTTGCCAGGGTGTCAGCCAATGCAGTTGTTCGACGGCGGCCTTGATCAGCGCCTGATTGTCCTCCGGGTCCAGCAGGCAACGCCGGGCCAGATGTTGCTGGAAGAGCTCATCGCAGCCTTGATCCTGGGCTATCTGACGTTGTGAGTGCAGGTTTTCCGGTGTGGTCTGACTGGCTTGCTCATACCAGCTCAACTCTACTGCCGGGCGGGCAGGAGGCTCGGCCATGTCGAATGCCGGGTGTACCTGTCGATGGTCCGGTCGGACTACCAGCGCAGGCTCATCAAGGGGCAGCGATTCGGGGGGCTGACCAGCAACTGCCCAGACGTCACTGCCCTCATCGTCGTCTTCCACACGATTTCTTGCCCAGTTCAGCGCCTGCTCGTAAGCATCGCGCAGCGCCTGAAAGGCAACCGGGTCGTCGTCGGGACGTGTGGTTTTCAACAGCCTGGCGTATTGGCGCTTGATGCTGCGCTCGTCGGCATCATGGCCCAGATCCAGTACGCTCCAGCAATCCATTGCCGTCACCATTCACCTCGTTCGAAACGGTCTGCTTCCTGTTCGAGCTGTTTGCGCAGTTCATTGATCTGCCGGTCATCCTGGGTTTCCAGCACGCGCTGGAATTGTGCAGCCCAGACTCCGATAGTTTCACGTGCCTCGCCCAGATACTCCTGATAGAGCCGTTCCAGACGTGCTGTCAGGTGAGTGTTGACCTGTTGTTCGCGAGGATGAACCTTGAGCGCTTCCAGCACCTTGAGTCGTTCACGGATTTCGGCGGGTGTCATGACTCCGGGGTTGTTCTCGATAACCAGCTTGTGATTTTCGCCGGTCATCTGGATCCGCACATCGGCCTCCAGCAGGCCGTTGTTGTCGTATGTGAAACGCACGTCAAGTTCGACCTCGCCGGCCTTGGCTTTCGGCACGGGAATATTCAGTTCGCCCAGCGCGATGTTGTCTTTGACCAGGCGGCTTTCACCTTGAAAGATCCGCAGCAGAACGTGCTCCTGGTTGTCGGCAACCGTGTTCACGGTACGCACCCGGCTGACCGGCACCACGCTGTTGCGCTCGATGATCGGAAGGTAATGCCCGGACTGATAGCCGTTGAACACGTATTGTGTGGTTTCGATACCCAGGGTGTAGGGGCACACGTCGGTCAAAACGACTTCTTCCAGCGCCGCATCGCGCTGCTTGAGTGCTGCCTGAATCGCAGCACCCTGCGCGACGACCTCATCCGGGTTGAGCGTGATGGCCGGAAAACGCCCGAACATCCCGGCGGCCAGTTTGCGGATTAGCGGCATACGTGTAGTGCCGCCCACCAGCAGGATTTCGTCCAGATCTGCGACGCGAATTTTCGCATCGCGCAAGGCTCGCTCGATGGGCGCGCGCAGGCGGGCCAGCAGAGGCGCAAACAGATCATTCATCTGCTCTTGCGTGATTGTCTTGCGCCATTCGCGGTCGGCATGGCGCAGCACGAAATCGACACCGTTTTCCTGGCCCAGCGCCTTGCGCACGCGCTCGGCTTCACGTCGTAGCGAGGGCGTTACCAGTTCCTTGCCGGGGAAGTCCTGCTCATCTCGGTGCAGGGTCAGAAAGTGCTCGACCAGCAGGCGGTCGAAATCTTCACCCCCCAGGAAGTTGTCGCCTGCACTGGCACGCACCTCCATCACGCCGTCGAAGAGTTCGAGGATCGAGATGTCGAACGTGCCGCCGCCCAGGTCGAAGACCAGAAACGAGGTTTCGCCTTCCTTCTGATGAAGTCCGTAGGCCAGGGCTGCTGCTGTCGGCTCGTTGATGAGCTTCTCGACCTTGAGGCCGGCCAGCTCCCCGGCAATGCGCGTCGCTTTACGCTGAGCGTCACTGAAGTATGCCGGAACGCTGATCACCGCCTCGGTGACAGGCTCGCCGAACGCGCGCTCGACGTCGGCTTTAAGACTCTTGAGCACCAGTGAAGACAACTCTTCCGGGCGATAGGTGGCAGATCCCAGGCGAATCTCCTGAGCGCTGCCCATGTAACGCTTGAACAGCGCCGTGGTTTTGTCCGGGTGAGTTTGCAGACGTTCGCGCGCCGCCTTGCCGACCAGAATCTGCCCCTCGTCGTCCAGCCCGACCACACTTGGAGTCAGTGTTTCTCCCAACGCATTGGTAACCAGCTCGCTGCTGCCGTCGCGCCAGACAGCCACCAGGCTGTTGGTGGTGCCCAGGTCAATACCGACGATCATCTCAAAAATGCTCCCTGCTCAAGGATTGTTGCAATGTTTTGCGTGATTCTGAATCAAGGCCACCGGTGTTGTCTTGGTTTTATGCGTCGGGAATGCCTGCTGGCACCCCGCGTCAGGATGCCTTTGCAGCATTATTATTCTCCAGTGCGACTCACCGCCCTGTGCAGGATCGCTGCCAGATCTACTCTGGAGTAGGGTTTTTGCAACAGGTCGAAGCGGTGTGTTTCGTCCTGAGCGATCGTTGCAAATTCAGTGCTGTAGCCGGAGGTGAGGACGACCGGCATCCAGGGATAACGAGCTTCGATTTCAGCGTACAGTTCCAGCCCGCTCATGCCGGGCATCGCGATATCCGAAAACACCACATGAAAGTTTTCCGGGTTACCGGACAACTCATGCAGCGCCTCGGTGGCACTCTTGACCCAAAGCACCTGAAAACCAAGCTGCTCAAGCATCGGTCGGGTAAACGTGCCGATGTCCTGATTGTCCTCGACCATCAAAACGCAAAGACCGGGCAAAGCGGCAGGCGCGCAATGCTTGTCTTGCGCGACGACTTCGTGATTTTTTGCACTCGGCAGACATAGCGTGAAGCAGCTGCCTCTGCCCAGTTCGCTTTCAACCAGCACTTCGCCGCCCGATTGTTTGGCAAAGCCGAATACCTGCGACAACCCCAGCCCTGTACCCTGTCCCACGCTTTTGGTGGTGTAGAAAGGTTCAAAGATCATGCCCAGTTTTTCCTTGGCGATACCCGCGCCGGTATCGGTCAGCGACACCTTCACATAATCGCCATCGCTGAGTGAGGCAGGCTGATCGGCAGTGGGGCAGGCAGCGCATTCAACGCTTATGCTGAGTCGGCCCGCGCCCGACATTGCATCGCGTGCGTTGACCACCATATTGACCAGCGCAGTGTCGAACTGGCTGCCATCGGCGAAGATAAAGCACGGCTCGGCAGGCAGGTCGATGCTCACCTGAATGCGTGCGCCGGTGAGCGTATCCATCATCTCGCCAATACGCGCCACACTCTTGCAGACATCGAACACTTCCGGCTGCAAGGCCTGACGGCGGGCGAAGGCCAGCAACTGACCGGTCAGACGAGCCGCCCGGTCTACCGTACTGGAAATGGCCTCGACGTACTTCACACGGCGATGCTCTTCAAGGTTAGGTGCCTTCAACAGGTCGCTGCAGGAGCGGATCACCGTCAACAGGTTATTGAAGTCGTGCGCCACACCGCCGGTGAGTTGGCCGATAGCCTCCAGTTTCTGCGCTTGATGCAGGGCCTCCTGGGACAGACGCAACGCTGCATTGGCCTCTTCCTCGGCCTGAATGTCACGGCCGACGGCATGAATGTATTGCTGGTCCGGCACGGCAGTCCACGAGATGGTCCGGTACGAACCGTCCAGATGACGATAGCGATTCTTGAAGTGAGGAATGGTCTGGCCGTTTTCCAGCCCGCTCATGGCGGCCAGCGTACTCTCTACGTCTTCAGGATGTACCAGCCCCAGGAACTGGCTGTCGAGCAGTTGTTCTTCCGACCAGCCGAGAGCCTGAGTCCAGGCCGGATTGACCGCGCAGATGATCCCGTCGAATTGCGCCACCAGCATCAGGTCAGTCGACAGGCGCCAGATGCGGTCACGGTCACGGGTGCGCTCGATCACACGCTGCTCAAGCGTTTCGTTGAGAGACATCAGCGCTTGTTCAGCGTCTCGGAGCTGGGTCATGTCGCGGGACACGCACAGAATTTTCTCCGGCTTGCCGTCCTTGCCGAAGATCGGGCTGACTTGCACATGCCACCATTTGACAGTGCCCGCCATGGTTTGCGCCGAGCCCATGAAACTGGCGTTCTGACCCGCGCGGGCCGCTTCGACAGCAGCGATGGCGTCCAGATTGCCCTGGTCCTGCCAGAAGTCAGGCCAGGGGCAGCCGCGAATCGCGTTGAAATCGCTGACTTCCATGATCCGCTGACCGCCTTCGCTCATGAAGGTCAGGCGCGAATCGAGGTCCAGCACCTTGATGCAATCATTGATGCTCGACAGAACACGCTCGGTAAACGCTTCGTTTTCATTTTGTCGGGCCTGGGCAATGACTTGGGAAGTGGTTTCATTGACCCGGCAGAACACGCCCTCGATCAGGCCGCTATCGCCGTAGAGCGGCGAATAGGAAAGCGACCACCAGGTCTGCTCGGGCTTGCCGTTGCGGACGATGGTGCGCTCAATATTGTCAGACCGGCGGCTTTGTCCACCAAGCGCCTGCTCGGCCAGCGGGCGCACGGCCTCCCAGGCATCGCCCCACACCGAGGCAATGGGTTGTCCTTGAGCCTGCTCTGCTGCAACGGGCAAAACCTGGGCATAGGCGTCATTGAAAAACAGGACAAAGTCCGGCCCCCAAAGCAGATACATGCTATCGGGGCAACTGAGCATCAGGTTCATTGATGACAGTAGCGCTGCTGGCCATGCTTGCTTCGGTCCCAGCGCAGACGTCGACCAGTCTGTCTCTCGGATGAGCCGGCCCATATCGCCGCCTCCCAGTGGGAGGTCGAGGGGAGTATTCACGGTAGAAAATGCCCCAACTTTCGGACTGCCAATGTGAGCTTGAATAGCCAGGCGGGAATGATGTCATTATGCCTTAAAACTATCCAGCCATCACGGCCTTACATAGCCGGGACAGTATGCAGACCCGGCAGCGCGGGAAATGTTCGGTTATCGCCAGAAGAAGCCATACAGGATGTGCGCAGCTATCAGTTCAGGAACATTTCCCGTACCAGAGCATGACGCTGCATTTTCTCGTTCAGCGTCCTTCGCGGCAGTTGCAGCTCGTTGAGCACAGCCTTGATATCACCTTTATGACGGGTCAGCGAAGCGCGCAGGCATTGTGCCTCGAAGGCTTCCTGGCGTGCTGCCAGAGAGTGCCCCTGCAATTGAATATCGGGCTGCGTCGGGGTGAGTTCGAGGCCCAGCGCCTGCCGCTCGGCCGCATTGGCCAGCTCGCGTACGTTGCCGGGCCAGTCATGGCTGAGCAACTGGGTCAGGCGCGTGGCGCTGAGTGCTGGAACTTCACGGCCCATGCGTTCGGCGGCGGCTCGGGTGAAGTGGCTGAACAGTTGCGCGATGTCTTCAAGGCGTTCGCGCAACGGCGGCAGACGCAGTTCGGCAACGTTCAGGCGATAGGCCAGATCTTCACGGAAGCGCCCGGCGCGGGCCTCTTCAAGCAGGTCCGGTTTGGTCGCAGCAATGATCCGCAAGTTGACATCGATACTCTGATTCGAACCCAGCCGTTCAAGGCGCTTGTCTTGCAGAACGCGTAGCAGCTTGACCTGTTGCGCCATGGGCATGCTCTCGATTTCGTCAAGAAACACGGTGCCGCCGTCGGCATATTCCAGTCTGCCGATACGTTTGCCCTGTGCACCGGTAAACGCGCCGCTTTCGTGCCCGAACAACTCGGCTTCGAACAGATGCTCGGGGATGGCCGCGCAATTGAGCGCGACAAAAGGTTTGCCGGCGCGTGGACCGAAATCGTGCAGGCAGCGAGCGACCAATTCCTTGCCACTGCCGGTTTCCCCCCGAATGATTACATTGACCGGCAGTTGCGCGAGCTCAAGCACCTGGCGGCGCAAGATCTGCAGGCTGGGCGACACGCCGAGCAGCGTGGCGTCCAGTCGGATTCTTGCATCTGCCTGTTCATGCAGGCGGCGGTTTTCCAGCACCAGTTGGCGCTTCTCCAGCGCGCGCCGCAGGTTGCTGATCAGCGTTTCGGGGCTGAAGGGCTTTTCCAGAAAATCATAGGCACCTTCGCGCATCGCCTCTACAGCCATTGGCACATCGCCATGGCCGGTGAGGAGGATGACCGGCAGGTCCGGGTCCATGCCTTGCATTCGGCTCAGCAGTTCCAGACCGCTCATGCCCGGCATGCGTACGTCGGTCAGCACCACACCGGGGAAATGTTCCGGCATTTGTGCCAGGCACTCCTCGGCACGGGCGAAGACTTGCACCTCAAACCCCGACAGCGTCAGCCATTGCTCGACGGCTTGCCGAATGGGTGCCTCGTCGTCTACCACGATGACCGCGTTCAACATGTCGGGTCAGGCCTCCAGAAAGTCATTGGGCAGGCTGAACCAGAACACAGCACCTTCGGCATGGTTTTGCGCCGTAAGTTGCCCGCCCAGTTCGTGAATGATGGCGTACGACACGGCCAAGCCAAGGCCCAGACCATCGCCCACAGGTTTGGTGGTGAAAAACGGATCGAAAATACTGGCCAGGTTTTCCTCGGCGATCCCCGTTCCGTTGTCTTTGACGCTGAGCCGCCATTGCTTGTCGATGGCGTCGATACGCACTTCAAGGCGCCTGGACGGGCGCTCGCGCATGGCGTCCAGTGCATTGCGCAGCAGGTTTATCAGCACCTGCTCCAGACGTATGGCATCGCCACGCACCCACGCGGGACGTGACAGATGCAGCACGCAGTCGATGTGCTCCTCGCGCAGGCGCGGATCGAGCAACAGCAAGGCCTGATCGACTACCGTGGCCAGGTCCAGCCTCTCGCGCAAACCGCTGGGGCTCTTGCGGGCAAAGGTCTTCAGATGGCTGGTCAAGGCGGCCATACGTGTCAATTGTTGATCGACCGGAATCAGCGCTTTGCAGGCTTCATCGATTCGGCCCTGATCCAGCAGCAGCCGTACGGTTGCCAGTTGCATGCGCTGGGCTGTCAGCGGCTGGTTGATTTCGTGGGCCAGCGCTGCCGACATCTGCCCCAGCGCCGCCAGTTTGGCCGACTGGACCAGACCGTCCTGCGCGGTTTGCAGATCACGGGTGCGTTCCTGTACCAGACGCTCCAGTTCGTCCCGGTTGCGCTCCCGTAATCGCGCCAGTCGCCAGCGCTGATAGAGAAACAGAGCCAGAAATACCAGTGCCAGCCAGATGCCCGCTGCGGCGAGGCCCGCGTTGCGAATGTCCTCGCTGGACGTGGGTGGCTTGCGCAATAGGTGCAAGGTCCAGTTTTCATCGGGCAGCGGCAGCGACTGCCAAAGATAATCCGTGGTGCCATCCGGGCCTTCGACACGGCTTAAATGACTGTTTTCGCCAAAGCTTTCGATGACCCGACTGCGCAGCGGGGACAGTACTTTCTTGTCGTATTGGCGCGTGCGCAGCAGGTCGGCACGGTCCTCTACAGAAATAGGCAGCAGCTCGCGATAGCGCCAGCCCGATTGATTGGCAATGAAAACGATGCCTTTTTCGTCGCTGACCAATAGCAGGTCGTCACCTTGGCCCCACTCCTGCTCAAGGTCTGGAAACTCCAGCTTCACGATCATCGCACCGATGAAGGCACCCGTATCGTTCACCACCGCACTGGACAAGAAGTACCCAGGGATTCCGGTGGTCACACCGACCGCGTAAAAGCGCCCGGTACCCTGAGCCCGTGTTTGCAGAAAGTAGGGGCGAAAGCCGTAGTTGTGGCCGACATAGCTGTTGGGTGCGCGCCAATTGCTCGCGCTGATCGCCAGACCGTGCAGGTCGAGCAACTCAAGCGTCGATGAATGCGCCGTGTTGTTGATTTTTTCCAGCTTGAGATTGAGTGCGTTCTGCACGTCGGCGGATACCGGACCGCTCAGCGCTGCACGAATCTCCGGGTCCAGTGCCAGAACAGAGGGCAGGGCGCGATAACGTTCGATCAGGGTATGCAGGGTATTGGCATACAGTGCCAATTGCCCTTCGGCACGCACCGCATCTTCTGATAGCGCGTGACGCTGGGCCTGATGCATCGCAAGCCCGGCGCACAGCACCGCACCGGCCATAATCAGCAGCATGTACAGGGTAACGCGCCAGTAACGATGCTTGAGCGTCATGTTGCGGCCTGATCGGACTCCGCTGGCGCGTTTGCAGATCAATGCCTGCGAACGCGCCATGGACGAGCGTTACAACAGATTGAAGGTCGCTTCTTTCACGGTCTGCGAGTCCAGGCCGATCATGACCTTGAATTCACCAGGTTCCGCAGCGTACTTGAGCTCGCTATTGTAGAACTTGAGGTCGTTTTCACTGAGCGTGAAGTTAACGACTTTTTCCTCGCCAGGCTCAAGCATCACTTTTTCGAAGTTCTTCAGTTCTTTCACCGGGCGACTGATCGAGGCAGCCACATCATGCAGATACAACTGCACCACGGTCGCGCCTGCAACCTTGCCGGTGTTTTTCACGGTTACGCTGGCAGTGAGCTTGCCTTTGCGCGTCATGCTGGCGTCAGACAGCTTGATGTCCGAGACGTCGAACTGCGTATAGCTCAGACCGTAACCGAACGGGAACAGCGGGCCATTGGGCTCCTCGAAATAGTGCGAGGTATAGTTGCCCGGCTTGTCTTCATGATACGGACGGCCGGTATTCAAGTGTGCATAGTAGACCGGCAGTTGACCGATCGAGCGCGGGAACGACATGGCCAGCTTACCCGACGGGTTGTAGTCGCCGAACAGTACATCCGCCACCGCGTTGCCACCTTCGGTGCCCGGGAACCAGGTTTCGAGCATGGCATCGGCCTGTTCCTGCTCGTCGACCAGTACCAGCGGACGGCCATTCATCAACACCAGCACCAGTGGTTTACCCGTGGCCTTGAGTGCCTTGATCAGGTCACGCTGCTTGCCCGGAATGTTCAGGCTGCTGCGGCTGGCCGACTCATGGGACATACCGCGCGACTCGCCTACCACGGCAACAATCACATCAGCCTGCTCGGCGACCTTGACCGCTTCGTCGATCATTTCCTGCGCGGGACGCGGGTCGACCTCGACTTCCTTCTCGATGAAGTTCAGATAGTTGAGGATGTGCTCGTTGTCACTGACGTTGGCACCACGGGCGTAAACCAGTTTGGCCTTGTCGCCGACCGCGTTGGCCAGCCCTTCATAGACAGTGACCGACTGGTTGGGACGGCCCGCTGCCGACCAGCTGCCGAGCATGTCGAGGTGGCTTTGAGCCAATCCACCAATAACCGCGATGGTGCCTTGTTTCTTCAACGGCAGCGTGTCGTTCTGGTTCTTCAGCAGCACCAGTGTCTTGCGCGCAACATCGCGAGCCTCGGCACGGTGCAGGCGGTCGTCGGAATAGGTGTCTGCCGGGTCATCGGCAGCGACGCCGATTCGGCCGTAAGGAGCGGCGAACAGGCCCATGTCGTATTTTGCCCCAAGTACCTCACGCACGGCGCTGTCGATTTCCTTCATGGAAACCTCGCCGTCCTTGACCAGCCCGGGCAACTGCTCGCCATAGGCCACGTCGTTCATGCTCAGATCGACGCCAGCCTTGATCGCCAGCTTGGCGGCCTCGCGAAAGTCCTTGGCCACGCCGTGGTCGATCAGTTCCTTGATCGCGCCATGGTCGCTGATGGTCACGCCCTTGAAGCCCCAGTCCTTGCGCAGCAGATCCTGCATCAGCCATTTGTTGGCGGTCGACGGGACACCATTGATCGAGTTGAGCGCAACCATTACGCCGCCAGCCCCTGCATCGATGCCAGCCTTGTAGGGCGGCAGGTAGTCCTGATACATGCGCGTCATGCTCATGTCCACGGTGTTGTAGTCGCGTCCGCCTTCGACCGCGCCATACAGAGCGAAATGTTTGACGGCAGCCATGATGCTGTCATTGGCTGCGATGTTCTTGCCCTGGAAAGACCGGACCATCACATCGGAAATGCGTGACACCAGGTAGGTGTCCTCGCCAAAGCCTTCGGAGCTGCGGCCCCAGCGTGGATCGCGGGAAATATCGACCATGGGCGCGAATGTCATGTCGATACTGTCAGCACTTGCCTCTTTAGCCGAAACCCGGCCCATCAGTGCGACGGCGTCCATGTCCCAGCTGGCGGCCATGCCCAGGCTGATCGGGAAAATCGTACGATGACCGTGAACCACGTCGTAGGCAAAAAACATCGGAATTTTCAGACGGCTTTTGGCGACAGCAGCTTCCTGCAGCGGACGATTTTCCGAACGGGTAACGGAGTTGAACGTGCCGCCGATTCTTCCGGCAGCAATTTCCTTGAGAATTTGCGGCTGTGGCATGTCGGCGCTGATGCTGATCAAACGCAACTGGCCGATCTTTTCGTCCAGGGTCATTTGTTTCATGAGTTTGCCGATGAAGGCATTCTTGGCTTGAAGCGTTGTATTGTCCGTGGCGGCGGCGCTTTGGGCCATCACCGACTGACTGGCCATCCCGACCAGCAAACCTAATAAACACAGCTTATTCATGAATGATTTCTCAAGGCTTTTGTCAGCAACTCGCGTTTAATATCCGACAGCCAGTTTTTGGGTTATGGACCTTTGGCGTTATGGTTCGTACAGGGCGCAAGGATAGTTGCCATCCGCTTCACTGTACGAAGTCCCCCCAAGGTGTGTACGAAAATGGTGGTTTGATTGATTTTTGTACAAACCCTGTTCGATCAGCTATTGACCGCATCAGGCGTTGGCGATGGATTATGCCGGGGAACTTGTGTTTTGGCTAAGGCGTGTCGTTTCAATAGATTCAAAAAAGCACCGGAGGTCTGATTTTGAAGTCTGTTTCACAATGGATGTTGTACGTGGTGATGCTATTGGGAGGTGGGTTGCGTGCCGAGGCGGAGCCAACCGCGCTGGTTTTTCCGCCAATGACCGGCAGTGTGGTCGATGCTGCACAAATGCTCGACAGCCAGACCACGGTTCGTCTGGCCAGACTTCTGCGTGCCCATGAGCAGGCCACCGGTGAGCGCGTGGTAGTGGTCACCCTGGCCGATCTGCAGGGTACGAGCATCGAAGAGTTCGGTGCCCGACTCGGCGATGCCTGGAGCCTTGGGCCGCATGGCGAAGACGACAGCGTTCTGCTGGTGGTTTACCGTGACAAGCGCAAGGTATTCATGGAAGTCGGTACAGCCCTGAAGGATCGTCTCAATGACGCCCAGGCCTCCTTGATCATGGATATGTTGATGACGCCCGAGTTTGACGACAATCGTTTTTCGGTCGGCATCGAGCGCGGTACACGGGCGGTTATTGCGGCTTTGGGCGGTCAGATACCGGATTATCCCGAACCGACGAGACAGATGTCCGAATATGAAGAGCAGACCAATGACGATCAGGTCTGGCTGATCGCGATTGTTCTGACCCTTATCGTGCTGGGCATCGTGATCATCAGTATCAAACGCGGTGCCGTTGCCCGGCCCGCACGTGACAGGGCCGCTGACCGCAATGGCGGTCGCTTTGGCGGTGGCGGGGCTTCGGGCAACTGGTAGCCGATCGATTGGTCAATGAGGGAAGCATGGCGTTATTGAACAGAGATGAACAGCGGCAGGTCGCCGAAGCGATTGATCGCGTCGAGCAGCGCACCGATGCCGAACTGGTTACGGTACTGGCTGCTCGTGCCGACGACTATGCGTACATGCCGCTGATCTGGGCCGGGTTGATCGGCCTGCTGCTGCCGGGCACGGTCAATTACTGCGTTCAGTGGTTGAGCGCGGACGAACTGATGCTGGCGCAAATGAGTACGTTCATTGTTGTGGCGCTGGTCTGCCGCATGTCGAACGTGTCGGCCTTGCTGGTGCCGCTTTCGGTTCGGCGCTGGAGAGCCGGAAATCTGGCACGTCGGCAGTTTCTTGAACAAAACCTGCACAAGACCCATGACGGAACCGGCATTCTGGTTTTTGTCAGCGAGGCCGAACGGTATGTCGAAATTCTGGTTGACCATGGCATTGCCAGTCGTCTGCATGACGATACCTGGAAGGCGATGGTCGACGTGTTTACCCAGCAGGTCAGAGACGGGCAGACCTTGCAGGGGTTTCTCGGCTGTATCCATGCCTGTGGCGAGTTGCTTGCCGATCACGTTCCAGTGACGCACGGCAGGAATGAGCTGCCGAATCGGCTGGTGGTGTTGGGGTAACGGCAAAAGGCAGATGTCGATTTTATCGACATCTGCCTTGCTTGAAAGTCGTGCGGGTCAGACGATACGTTTTACGTCATAAAACGATTTTATGTAGGTCTTCAGTTGTTCGACATGCTGGCTGATCAACGCCGAAGCATCACTTGGCGATGTTATCTGATCCAGAAAATGATAGAGCGATTGATAAACCTTTTTCGCTTCTTGTACCCAAAGTGCTTTGCTCTGAGCGACGTCAGCGAGCCCTGTCAACTCGTCGAGTTTTTCCTTGATTACGTTTGTTTCCTGGGTAGACAGGCGGGAGTCGTCGAGCAGGGCGTTATAGCGCGACCTTAGCCTGTCGCGCTCTCGAGTAAGATCAAGATAAGTCAGGGCGCTGCTGATCTTGTCGAGTAGTTTTTCGAGTCTGGCAATCCCTGCGGAGACCAGCGCAAGTTCTGGCGATGGTGTGATGATGAGCTGTAGCTCCTCCGGGGTAGGCAGTAGTTCCTTGAACAGGTCGGCAATGTTGTACTTTTCAAGCGTACTGATCGTTGCGTCAAGCAGGCGTCGGTCTTCAGCGATTAAAGCCATTGCGCTTTCTAACGTGGCTGATCGTTGGGTGATGCTGTCGATCTGTTGCTGGAGTGTTTCCAGCAAACGATTGCTTTCCAGCGTCAGGTTGATCTGCGCCATATTATCGCTGTGCTCGGCAATGGCCGCCGCGCTGCGGCGTACCGCAGCTGTGATATTCGATACCTGCCGAATGCGCTGCCCGTTCAGCAGGTTGATCGCTTGTTGTTTCTGTTTGTCGCTGAGCGTTGCGTCGGCCTCAATCAGTTGTTGTTTCTGATCGATCGGTTTCAGGTTTACAGTATTCAACTGCACGGTGATATTGGCCAGTTCCTGGCGATAGGCCTTGTCTGCGCTAATCAATGCGTCTTGAAGCGGCAGCATTTTTTCTTTCATGGCCGGCAGAAAGTTCAGCTTCAAACTGCTCACCTGCGCAAGAATATTCTGGCGGGCGGCTGTCATGACTTCATTGTCGGGAGGGGTGAGGACCAACGGCTCACTCAGGGTTTCAGTGCTCATGATCATTGTCCTCTCTTGCCGGATTGCTGTTCGCGTTGAAACTGATCCAGTGCACTATCAAATATCTTGAGTAGCTGATTCGCCATGCCTCTTATTTCCCGCCAAGGTGTGACTACGCCGTGAAACTGCATAGCGAAAATCATCAGCGCCTGATCAGTCGTGATCGCTGAAAGTTCACCGGCAGAACGGTCGATATACGCCGCCAGCATGGTCCAGAGGTCTTTCAAATGGGTGGCGCTCTGGTGAGCGTCCATCATGCGAATATTCATGTCTTCAAACAGTATTTGCAGGCTGCGCACGGCGGCTGCCAAAGGAGATTTTTCTTCGAGTTTTTGAACTTTCTGGTTCTTGGAATCCACCATTCGATTTTTTTCTTTTCGGATTTCCTCCGCTTGGGCGCCAAAAATGCCCCCCGTGATAGCGACCCCGATGGGCCCGCCGAAAAGACCCCAGGCAATATTATAAAGGGCGGTTTTATACTCGTTGTTTTTCTGCTCGATTTCCGTCGTCAGTTGTTCGATATCTTTTTCCAGATCCTGGATCTGCTGGTCCAGATCAGAACAATTTGCCAGTTTCACCTTGTCATTGATGCCGGGAATGAGCTGGACGCTGAGGACGGTGCTGAACGTATCGATGTGGTCCGCCAGGGTTTGCGCAGCGTGCTGATGGTTTTTTATTTGTGACGCCGTTTTCTTCAGAAACTCTGCCAGCGTGATACACACCCTCTGATCGGTTTCGCCGAGTGGTACCGGCGCAGTGTTACGGACCTCCTCGATGTTTAAATCGGCAACGGTCAGGTCCAGTTGTCTGGCAAAATCCATTTTTTCGATGTGGTTGATGATCTGTTCGCCCTGTCTCGAGAATTGGGTGGCAAACAATTCAATGGCGAACCCGCTGCGTTTGATGCCATCCTCGATACTGAGCCAGCTCTTGCCATGATTATTGATTGCCTGGTAAGTCACCAGCATATCTTTGGGCTCAAGCCCGGGAATGTAACTTCTTGTAAAACCCAATTGCTGTTCGACACGAGTAAGCGAGGTGGGAATATTCAGGGCGTGACGCTCGTAACGCTTAAGACTGAGGATGTCTTCCTTGGTCAGAATAAGTGCCGCGCTCCGGCCTCCGTTTTTTTCATCATCGAATATGAGGCTCAAGTACTCTACGGGTTTTAAAGTAACCCGTGCGATATCTTCGTTTTCCAAGAGTGCTGCTTGACTCAACATACTGCACGTTCCTTGTACAAGTTATTCTGTTAGAGCAAAAAGCTCCAGGAGTGAGATCTGATCGTCTGTCATCAGTGATGGCGACTATAAAGGTGTTTTTGCGCGCTACAAGTAATGGCCCGTGATTTTCGGCAGGGATTGTTTTACGGTTTGTGTGTGTTTCTCTTTGGTGTGTAGGGCCGTGCAAACAGTGTGTGTAGTCTTTGAAAAATAGGGGTGCCCTTGACGCGCCGACGCGCCTAAAATGCCGGTCTGATTTTTCGAGTCCCGGCCGGGACGCTTGAGGCACATTTTCAATGTCAGTCATTACCCCCACGTCATCCAGCACTGCGCCCGATCACCGCGCGCAGTTTCTTGGCCTGCTGGACACCAGCCTTTCACAGAACTCGTTGATCAAGCTGGTGCTGGCCAAATACGTGGGCAGCGAGGCCGAATTGCAGCGGGTCATCATCAAGCCGCTGACCGTCAAGGAACAGCCGTGCCTTACCTTCGTGTATCGCTACAAGACCCGCGATATCACCAAGAATTTCCCGCTTGCAGAAGCTGTGGGCGTTATTGCCAGCCTGATACCTGAATCGTTCAAGAACGCGCACCTGCTGTCGCTGACCGACGAGGTGCAGCTGGAATTCAGCAAGAAGGGCAAGAGCACGCTGTTCAAAAGCAAGGCTCAGCAGGAGCGTGAAGCTCCTTCGGCCGGGCATGATCGTGAGAAAAAACGCTATCTGGAGCTGAGCCGCCCGTTCCTGGCCGACTTGGGTGTGACCAATCGGCAGCATGAGCTGATCCCGGCCATGTCGCGTAAGTGGAAGCAGATCAACAAGTTCATCGAAGTGTTTTCCCATGCCTTGAGTTCATCGCCACTCAAGCTCGATCAACCGATCAAGGTGGCAGACTTCGGCTCAGGCAAGGGCTACCTGACCTTCGCGATCCATGACTACCTGTGCAATACCTTGCAGGCGCAAGGCCAGGTGACCGGTGTCGAGCTGCGTGAGGACATGGTCACCTTGTGCAACAACGCTGCGGCGGGTCTTGAACACCCCGGCCTGACGTTCCAGCACGGCGATGTGCGTACTGTCGCGCCCAGCGCGCTGGATGTGATGATCGCGCTGCATGCCTGTGACATCGCAACCGACTACGCCATTCACATGGGGATTCGCTCCGGCGCCTCGATCATCATGTGCTCGCCGTGCTGCCACAAACAGATTCGCCTGCAGATCCAGAGCCCGGCCTTGCTGAAACCGATGTTGCAATACGGCCTGCATATGGGCCAGCAGGCAGAAATGGTCACTGACAGCCTGCGGGCCTTGTTGCTGGAAGCGTGCGGTTACGAGACCAAGGTCTTTGAGTTCATCTCTCTGGAGCACACCAACAAGAACAAGATGATCCTGGCGGTCAAGCGTGCCGAACCGGTCAACCCTGGCCTGTTGATCGCGCGTATTCAGGAACTGAAGACGTTTTACGGCATCAGCGAGCAGTGCCTTGAAACGCTGCTGAGGGCGGACGGCTTCATCGGCTGAAATAGCCACCCTGCACACGTAGACCGAAGAATCTTCGACCAACGGTCTGCTATCGGGCTGCTTCGTTGCGCCAGGTCAATGGTTGTACCTCGCACACGGCGGATGCTTGAGCTATCACCCAAGCATCCGAGCTACCCACGAGGGTCCGTCATGATCAGCACCTTTTTCATCCCCGCAGTGAACATCATCGGCACTGGCTGCATTGATGAAGCCATGCTCGCCATTCGCAAATACGGATTTCTCAAGGCGTTGATCGTGACCGACGCAGGGCTGGCCAAGGCCGGGGTGGCCAGTCAGGTCGCGGGGCTGTTGGTGGAGCAGGGCATTGACTCGGTGGTGTATGACGGTGCCAGACCCAATCCGACCATCGCCAACGTCGAGAACGGTCTGGCCTTGCTGCGGGAACGCCAGTGCGATTTCGTGATTTCTCTGGGCGGCGGTTCACCTCATGACTGCGCCAAGGGAATTGCCCTGTGCGCCAGTAACTGTGGGCATATCAGTGATTATGAAGGCGTCGACCGTTCGGCAAAACCCCAGTTGCCGCTGATTGCGATCAACACCACCGCCGGAACCGCCAGCGAAATGACCCGCTTCTGCATCATCACCGACGAAGCGCGCCACGTAAAAATGGCCATCATTGACCGTAACGTGACGCCACTGTTATCCGTAAACGACCCGAACATGATGATTGCCATGCCCAAGTCACTGACCGCCGCCACCGGTATGGATGCCTTGACTCACGCGATAGAGGCCTATGTCTCGACGGCTGCCACTCCGATCACGGATGCCTGCGCGTTGCAGGCCATGGCACTGATTGCCAACAATCTGCGCGACGCCTTCACCAATGGAGCGAACATTACTGCGCGCGAGAACATGGCCTACGCACAGTTTCTGGCCGGCATGGCGTTTAACAACGCATCATTGGGCTATGTACACGCCATGGCGCATCAACTGGGCGGCTTCTATGATTTGCCGCACGGTGTGTGCAACGCCGTATTGCTGCCTCACGTTCAGCGTTTCAACGCGAGCGTCAGCGCTGCGCGCCTGACTGATGTTGCGCATGCGATGGGCTGCAATATTCGTGGTCTTTCTCCGCAAGAAGGTGCTCAGGCGGCAATCGAGGCCATTCGTGCACTGTCGGCTGCCGTGGAAATCCCGGCGGGGCTGGCGGTGCTTGGCGTCAAGGAAGAGGATTTCCCGATCCTGGCCAGCAATGCCCTGAAAGATGCGTGCGGTCTGACCAATCCGCGTCGTGCCGATCTTGAGCAGATTCAGGAGATATTTCGTCAGGCAATGTGATTAACCGCAACAGACAGGCTAAAAATGGCAACGCTCTTACCCTACACACTCTCGGCCCGGAATATCTGTCTGGATATTTTCGACAGCAACGTACCGCGTTACTTTGATCCTGCGGAGCGCAAGCAATTTGCCAGCTTCCTGATGGCACCGTTGGGTCAGTACTTCGTTGTTGAGCGTGATGGCGATGTTCTGGCTTGCGGGGGATACCTCGTGCTGTCAGACCCGTCAGTGGCCGAGCTTACATGGGGCATGGTCCACGGTGAGCAACACGGTAGAGGCCTGGGGAGGTTTCTGACCCAGGCGAGACTTGATGTCGTAAGGTCATTACCGGGCGTTACCCGTTCCCACATCGATACCAGCCAGCACGTTCAGGGCTTCTACTTGAATCTGGGGTTTGTCGTGACCTCTGTCGAAGTGGACGGGCATGGTCCTGGAATCGACAGTATCAGAATGGAGCTCGCGTTTTCGTGAGGGATGCTCGCGGCTGAACAGAGCCTGACCAAGGCTACAGAATACGAGTAAGGCAGGCCGCTCTGCGTTTAGCATTCAGACTGTTTTCGCGACCCTTCGCGAATAGGACTGGAAGTTCAACAAATGAGGCTTTTGGGTGCTCTTTTGCAATGCGTTTCTGCTTTGTTCCTGATGCTGTCGGGTGCGCAATACCTGGAGGCAGCGGACTTGCCGGAAGGTTTTGCCAAAGGGGTTACGGGTGGCGGAGCCGCCGCGGCAGTACACCCTTCAACGCTTGACCAGCTTCGGTCTGCACTGTGCGCGTCTTACGACTCGCGCGGTGCCTGTACCGATGAAACCCCGCGGGTCATTGTGCTGGAGCACCTGTTCGACTTTCGCGGGAGTCTCGTTGCCAAAGGCAGCGCCGAAACCACCGAACCGGGCTGCATGGTCAAGCAGTGTCCGCATGGCGGCGAGCAGCTTGCTCTCAATGGTCCCAACAACTTCTGCCAATCCAGGCCACCGGTCATGGTGACCTACGACAATGCAGGGCTGAAGCCACTGAAAGTCGGATCGAACAAGACCCTGATAGGCGTGGGCAAAAAGGCCGGTATCCAAGGTGCGGGGCTGTTCATCGGTGACGGCGCGCATAACGTGATTGTCCGTAACCTGACGCTTTCAGACATCAACCCGAGTGTCGTATGGGGCGGAGATGCGCTCACTCTGAACAAAGCCGATGGCGTGTGGATTGACCACAACACCTTCGCGCGTATCGGCAGACAAATGATCGTGACAGGCTGGGGCACTGCTTCACACGTCACCATTTCCAGCAATGAATTCGACGGTCGCACGCCTTACTCGTCGACCTGCGATGGTCATCATTACTGGGTCTGGCTGTTCCTCGGCAGTCAGGACACGCTGACGCTGTCGAAAAACTACATACACGACTCCTCGGGAAGAGCGCCGCATTCCGGAGGCATGAATAATGCGCAAGTCCGCGCTCAACTGGTCAATAACGTTTTTCAGCGCATGACCTACCAGGGCGCAATCATGTCGCGGACTTCATCCTCACAGTTGCTGGTGGAAGGGAATGATTTTGAAAACGTAGCTCATCCACTGTTCAACGACACGGATCAGCCGGGTACCGCGTTTGCTTTGTTTGGTCCGGGTCCAGCTGGCGCAAACGATGTATGTATGAGTGTTATTGGAAGAGCGTGTGTGGCGAATCAGCAACAGATGAGTGGCGATGACTATCGTCCTCAGGACACATCTGTGCTGGAGGCTTTCGGGGATTATCGGCAGTTTCTGGTGGTGCCGGTTTCGGCGCAAGAGGCCAGGGCGCGCGTACCGGAAGACGCAGGCGTGGGGAAGGTAGGTGTTGGTTTACGATGATGATTTCAATAGTTGAGTCGTATCGATCATCGAATAAACCGACTCACTGCCGGTCTTCATTTTGTGAAACAGTTTCAGGTCCACCAAACCATTCAGTACAGTTGCCGCTGTATTGTAAGCACACCCCAGCTTGTTTTTGACATCGGTCACGGTGAAAGACTTTATGTCTGATGAGTTGGCCACGTTGAAGATGATTCGTTGTTTGTCGGACAGCTTCGTGTACAGCCCCGACTCGTAAAGGAACGCGTTGAAGCGATCAATTGCAGCCACGTTCGCTTCGTGATTTCTCATAAACTCTTTGATGGCCCGCGCAATGACCTGGCACTGATAGTCGATGAAGTACGTCAGGTCCATGTCATCCGTTTCGGTGTACAGGTAGCTTTTTCCATACTTGATCGGAGCGATTTTCAGAAGCGTGCTGATGGCGATATACCTGAATCCGCCAAAACTACATTTGAACAGGTACCAATAAAATAACGACCTGGCGACTCGACCGTTGCCATCGTGAAATGGGTGCTCATAACCAATCACGAAATGGAGGATGACTGCTTTTATCAGCGGATGAATGTAGGTTGGACTGTCCAGGTCCGAGTGCTCGCTATTCGCCCACGCAATAACCGACAGAAGCCGTTTCTGAATGCCTTGAGCGGGCGGTGGCTGATGAACAATGTTTCCGTTTCCATCCTCGACAACAACGTCATCCACTGACCGTAATTCGCCTGGACAATAACGCTCGTCTTCTATCCCTTCGACACCCACCTGATGCAGGTCGGTTATCAGCTCAAGCGACAGTTCCTGGTCCCGGCATTCCCACGCATGTTGCATCATCCGGAAATTACCGATGATCATTTTTTCGTCGGGAGTCCGGGCGCTACGCTTTCTTTTCAGCAACTCCTTTGCTGCTTTGGTAGTCGTTGCAGCCCCCTCAAGCTGGCTGCTGCTGATCGCCTCGTCTTCGACCAGATCGTTAAGCAGGTACGTCAGTTGCCTGGACTCTCCAATTCTGGAGCACATCCATTCCAGCGCCGCTGTGGTCGTATTCTGGTCACCGGCAGAGACAGCCATTTGCATTGCAGGCGTATAGAGAAAGCCGCAGGGCCGAGATGGTTCACCCAGAGATATGGCCGTGACTAGCTGGCGATTTCTGGCTTGCCTGACGACCGACCAGGCCAGAGCTGCATCCAGCGATTTAGGAAATCTGAAACGCAGTTTATCGAAATGCAGATAACGTCCCTGCGCATCGAAGGGCTGCGCAAGCTCAAGGTAGGCGTCTGCCTGATCGGCGTGATCGCTGATAATCATGGCGAACGGATTCTGGATGAGCGCAGGCGGCGACTTGACCATGATTTCAAATTTCCAGGAATTTGAGATGGAGAGTACGGAGGTTGGGGTTTTATTTCAATTTTTTGCAAAATTGAAATAAGTATCAAAGCGAAACCGGGCACTCTATCTGGAGTGTCTACCCACTATTCGAGCCGCCACCGCCGATCACCTCTATACCGCCCACCCCAGCGTGATCGCTGTCAGCGTCAAATAGCGTAAAGCTTTTGCAAAAGTGACAACCAGCAGAAAGCTCCAAAGCGGCTCACGCATGACACCGGCGATCATGGTGATCGGGTCACCGATGATGGGCACCCAACTGAGCAGCAATGCCCAGCGTCCATGGTGCCTGTAAATAATTTGCGCTTTGTCGAGGTGTCGCTCGCTGATGGGGAACCAGCGCTTGTGCCGAAAGCGTTCAATCGAGCGCCCTAGATACCAGTTCACGACCGACCCCAGAACATTGCCCGTCGTTGCCGTCACCAAAAGAAGAGTCGTCGCGTAGCGTTCCGAAAGGAGCATACCGGCCAGCATTGCTTCAGACTGCAGCGGCAGAAGCGTTGCGGCACCAAATGCCACGGCAAAGAGGCCCAGATAGCTGGTCAGCTCGAACACGATGTCATCTCACGAATACAATCCGTTCCAGCCGTGGACACCCACGTACACGCCGACGCAAATGATCAACACGCTGGAAAGATACGGAGCTCGTCGGGCAGCTGCATTGAGCCAGGGAAAACGGCTTGATGCTTTGCGAGCGCCGATAGCGGCAGCGGCTCCGACAGTCACCAAAGTGATTGCCAAACCAATGCTGAAACAAAGCACCATCGCGGCCCCCAGCGTGACTTGCTTCACTTGCAGGCACAGCAGCAAAACAGTGATTGCGGCTGGGCAAGGGATGAGCCCGCCGGTCAAACCGAACATCAGAATCTGACCGTTGCTGACCTCTCGGTGGGTGAACCGCTTGCGAATGTCTTCGGCATGGGCCTTCTCATGAGCATCCTGATAGCCCTCGGCAGCCAGCGTGAATCTTTGCGGATTGCCGTGATCATGGCTATGGCCGTGCTGGTGTTGCAGGTCATGGTCATGGCTTTGGTGGTGTATTTCGTGGTCGTGGTGATCGCTGTGGGCACCGTTTTCTTCTTCGAATTTAAACAGCTGCTCGCCACGCCATGTGCGCCACAACATCCACAGCGCGATGGCGATGATCAGTGCTGAGGACGCAAGCTGAAAGTAGGGCTCGGTCGTGTCGGCATCCAGGCCCTGACCCAGATACATGCCGCCGATAGCGACCAACCAGACAACAGCGGTATGGGATAGCGTTGCCGCCAGCGCGAGCATGACAGCCTGCTTCACCGATCCCCGAATGGCCACGATAAATGCCGCCATCATGGTTTTGGAGTGCCCCGGCTCCAAGCCGTGCAATGCCCCTAAAAGGACGGCGCTGGGGAAGTACAGCCAAGCGTTGGCACCGCCTCGCTGCAATAAATCGGCAAAGTCGGGCATGTGAGGCCTTACAGGTATTTAGTGATTTGCTTGAAGGCTTCAAGTGGCGCTCGCTCGCCTTTGGCAAGAGCCCCCATGGTGTTTTCAAGGCAGTGATCGATATGATCCTGGATCAGCGTGCGTTTCGCCTGACATATCGCTTTCTCGACGGCATGAAGCTGTTGAGCAATGTCCACGCATTCGCGGCCGTCTTCGATCATGGTGATGATGCTTCGCAAGTGGCCGTCTGCACGCTTGAGACGTTTGATGATCGCCTCGTGTGACTGGTGCGTATGGTCGTGTGGGTGGTCGTGCTCACTCATTGCTCGAGCCTGTTGGGTGAATGATCCAGGCTGGTACCTTATCCCCCCAGGGAGGATAAGGTCAAAGGTGTTGCCGATGGTGTGATTTACGGCATGTCGGTTTTCAATGCTTTCTGGGTAGGCGAAAAGTACGTCAAAACCAGTTCGCTAATCTCTTTTCACCGGCATCTGCACCGGTGTTTCATCGGCGTTGACTATATTTTGCCTGTGCATGTTGTCATGGCTCATGAAGGATCAGCCTGCGAGGAAAGGCTGCTGGCAATCCTGTGCGCTTTGGCGGGTTGTTTTTTGCAATGTCAGTATCGACCCGATCATCAAGCAGTGTAGGCGGATTTTTACCGACTTTTGAGTGGACAACCTCACGAATGAAATTGACACCTGCTTGTACTCTTCGTATTACTGGACAAGATTTTCGCTAAAGCTTCACTGGCAGCAGCCGAAAGCGGTTGCAAGAGATTCTTGCCTCATTGTTGTAAGCCAACACTGACTTTCATGAGTCCCGGTCCCAACACATCCTCAATTCAAGGAAGAAGAAAATGGCAGTTATTAATGGCACAGCTGGCGCAGATACATTAACCGGCACCTCTGGGGATGATGAGATCAACGCCCTGGGCGGCAACGATGTGATCAAGGGCTCTGCTGGCGCGGACAAAATTGATGGCGGTGCGGGATCAGATACGGTTGATTACTCGGCATCCAATGAAGGTATCAGCATAGATTTGCGCCTGGGAGCTGGACTTGTTGGACGCGGTGGTGACGCAGAAGGGGACACGCTCAATGGTATCGAAACCGTCATAGGTTCCGCCTACAACGACGTCTTCAACGCCGGCCCGTACACCATAGCCACTGCGGTACGGCTTGAAGGTGGTGCTGGCGACGATATCTACAACATCAACATGGGGTACACCCCCACCATCATCGAGCAGGCCGGTGGCGGCAACGATGAAGTCCGCGTATCGGTAATCAACCCTAACAGCACCTTCCTGGCCGCAAATGTCGAGCGTCTGACCTACGTCGGCACTGGCGCCTTCACCGGATACGGCAACGATAGCGACAACGTCATTACCGGCGGCTCGGGTAACGACACCCTGTACGGTGGGGCGGGCGCGGACCGGTTCATCGGCGGTGCCGGTTATGACGGTGCGGGTTATCTCGACAGTAAAGAAGCCGTAAGCATTAACCTCAAGACCGGCGTTAACTCGGGTATCGCGGCAGGTGATACCTACAGCGATATCGAGGTGATCAGAGGCTCGAATTTCAACGACACCTTCATTGGCGACGGTAGCGGCATGGATTTCGACGGTGGTGCCGGGGTCGACACTGTCGACTACTCGGGTTCGACTGTTGGGGTGAACATCAATGTTCGTACCGGAACGGGCACTGCCGGAACAGGTGGAGAGGCGGAAGGCAGCACGTTGACTGGCATCGAAACCGTCATAGGTTCCGCCTTCAACGACGTCTTCACCGCCGGCCCGTACACCATCGCCACAGGGGTACGGCTGGAAGGTGGTGCCGGCGACGATATCTACAATATCAACATGGGATTCACCCCCACCATCATTGAGCAGGCTGGTGGTGGCAACGATGAAGTCCGCGTATCGGTAATCAACCCTAACAGCACCTTCCTGGCCGCCAATGTCGAGCGTCTGACCTACGTCGGCACTGGCGCCTTCACCGGATACGGCAACGATAGCGACAACGTCATTACCGGCGGCTCGGGTAACGACACCCTGTACGGTGGCGCGGGTGCGGATCGATTCGTCGGCGGTGCCGGTTATGACGGTGCGGGTTATCTCGACAGCAAGGAAGCCGTGACCATCAACCTCAAGACCGGAGTGAACTCGGGTATCGCGGCAGGTGATACATACAGCGATATCGAGGTGATCAGAGGCTCAAATTTCAACGACACCTTCATTGGCGATGGTAGCGGCATGGATTTCGATGGTGGTGCCGGGGTCGACACTGTCGACTACTCGGGTTCGACTGTTGGGGTGAACATCAATGTTCGCCTCGGAACGGGCACAGCCGGAACAGGTGGAGAGGCCGAAGGCAGCACGTTGACGGGTATCGAAAACGTCATAGGTTCCGCCTTCAACGATGTCCTCACCGCGGGCCCGTACACCATCGCCACAGGAGTACGGCTGGAAGGTGGTGCTGGCGACGATATCTACAATATCAACATGGGGTACACCCCCACCATCATCGAACAGGACGGTGGCGGGGACGATGAAGTCCGCGTGTCGGTTGTCTACTCCGGCGGCACTGTGCTGGCGGCCAACGTCGAGCGCCTGACCTACGTCGGCACCGGTGCCTTCAGCGGATATGGCAATGATAGCGATAACGTCATTACCGGCGGCTCGGGTAACGACACCCTGTACGGTGGCGCGGGTGCGGATCGATTCGTCGGCGGTGCCGGTTATGACGGTGCGGGTTATCTCGACAGCAAGGAAGCCGTGACCATCAACCTCAAGACCGGCGTGAACTCGGGTATCGCGGCAGGTGATACCTACAGCGATATCGAGGTGATCAGAGGCTCGAATTTCAACGACACCTTCATTGGCGATGGTAGCGGCATGGATTTCGATGGTGGTGCCGGGGTCGACACTGTCGACTACTCGGGTTCGACTGTTGGGGTGAACATCAATGTTCGCCTCGGAACGGGCACAGCCGGAACAGGTGGAGAGGCGGAAGGCAGCACGTTGACGGGCATCGAAACCGTCATAGGTTCCGCCTTCAACGATGTCCTCACCGCGGGCCCGTACACCATCGCCACAGGAGTACGGCTGGAAGGTGGTGCTGGCGACGATATCTACAATATCAACATGGGGTACACCCCCACCATCATCGAACAGGACGGTGGCGGGGACGATGAAGTCCGCGTGTCGGTTGTCTACTCCGGCGGCACTGTGCTGGCGGCCAACGTCGAGCGCCTGACCTACGTCGGCACCGGTGCCTTCACCGGATATGGCAATGACATCAACAACATCATCACCGGTGGCTCAGGTAACGACACCCTGTACGGTGGCGCGGGTGCGGACCAGTTCATCGGCGGTGCCGGATACGACACAGCGGGCTATCTCGACAGCAAAGAAGCGGTGACCTTTAACCTCAAGACCGGCGTGTATTCCGGTATCGCGGCTGGTGATACCTACACCGGTATCGAAGCGATCAGGGGATCGAATTTCAACGATATTTTCTATGGTGGTAGTTCCTCCATGATGCAGGATGGCGCGGGTGGCCAGGATTTGGTTACTTATGAACAGTCCAGCAGCGCGGTGACTATCGACCTGATCAATGGGACCAACATAGGGGAAGCTGCTGGTCATACCTACGCCAACATTGAGCTTTTTCGAGGCAGCAACTTTAACGACACGCTCTCAGGCTCTCGTCTCACGGACACTTTCATTGGCGGTGCCGGGGCAGATGCAATTGATGGCCGCGAAGGTCAAGACAGCGTCTGGTACATCACAAGCGCAGCAGGCGTCTCGATCAACTTGCAGACTCAAGTGAATCAAGGTGGAGATGCCGAGGGTGATGTATTGCTCAACATCGAACGCGTGTTGGGCAGTCACTATGACGATGTTCTGATAGGCGACACTGGCGCCAATTACCTGGAGGGCGGATTGGGCAACGACGTCGTCGATGGCGGAGACGGCAACGATTTCCTCTATGGCGGGCTGATTTCATCGATCGGCCCCTTCACGCTGGATAGCTCGACCAATGGGCCGCAGGCAGACATTTTGTACGGAGGCAGTGGTAACGACACCCTCGTCACGGCAGCCAGTGACGAGGGCAGTCAAGCCTACGGTGAGGCCGGAGTTGACACTATCACAGTGGCACAAGGCATGGCTGATGGTGGTGAAGGCAACGACTTGTTGACCGGTACAGGTGTGGGCTTTCTTTTGTCAGGAGGTCAGGGTGATGACCGACTCGTATTGCGCGCCAGCGGTTTTGCCGATGGTGGTGAGGGGGGCGATACCTACACCATCAATACTTCAACCCTGGTGACGATCCAGGACAGTGGCGTTAGCGGCAGTGACAAATTGATTTTGTCATACATAAACAGCAATGAATTGTTGGCTGATCGCATCGGTGATGACCTCTATCTGCACCGTTCAAGCTTCACTGCAGGGCAGGCACCTCAAGAAGGTGTGCGCCTCGAGAGTTGGTTTGCAGGTTACAACACCATCGAACAGATCCAGACAGCTGATATGCAGCTCATCGGTCTGTCGGGCAGTCAGGATTTGTTTTCATGAACAAATGAGGCAGCGCTCGTCGCTGCCTTATTTTGATCACAACAGGAGGGCCATTCGATGGCAATTACGCGTTCATAATCAATATCGAATGTGTCCCTGGTGCCCGGTATTTGCTTTAGCCGGGCAACAGCGTCTTCAACGTGGCTTCAGGCGAGTTCGGCTGATGCTGCAGAAAGTTGCCGGTCAGCGAATTATCACGCTGCGTGCCATTCTGAGACTTGAGGAGAATTAACGTGTTAGGAGGGAAATGGAGCGGGTAGAGGGAACAGTGCGCCGCTTCCAATCCATTGTAATTAAAGGAATTTATCTCGTATGGGCGGCGATATTAGACCGCATTATGTACCTAGGCTCCGGTCTAGACAAGCCAACTAGGTCCACTGAACGCTGACGACATCCATCGACGGCTAACAATGCATTGAATCACCTGCGCGGACGAACCAGGGATGCGCTGCGAAAAATTGGTGAGCGCACCGGCGTGTCGTACGCTGATGCGCGAGTGGATCGGGCGTGGTGCTAGCGAGCGTCATGCTTTGGCTGCGATCGGTATGAGCGACACGCGCTGTGTTATTGCCCGCGCGAAGACCGCAACGTCGAAATGCGCGGACGCATCCTTGCGTTAGCGCATCGCCATCGTCGCTGTAGCGAAGCGATGCTTTCTCTTAAATTGCGACAGGAAGGACGCCTCGTGAACTACAAACGGATGGAGCGGTTGTACCGCGAACAGCACTGCAGATTCGTCGTCGCAAACCTAAGTGGCATCGTCAGTGATCAACCACCCTTTCAACCGTTCATGACGCGCGCAAAGAAGCGTTGGTGCAGCCAGCGCGGGGTGGCCCAGATAATTGCCGCGCTGATCTTGTTACCCAACCCGGGAACAATGCTTATACGACCCTTGTGGAGTGCGCGGATGCCCGCACGTACTACCGGAGCTGGCTGCATCATCGCTAGCTTCAATCCGAGGGTGATCTTTTGCTGCGCAGCCTGAGCGAATCCTGTGTTGGACATACCTGGGCACAGCGAGGTGACGGTGACGCCATAGCGCTTGAATTCACGGTGCAGCGCATCTCCCAAGCGCAGAACGTATGCCTTGGATGCACCATAAACAGCCATGTCCTCCACACCCCAGAGCGCCAGTAGACTGGCAACCAGCAGGATCCTGCCGTGACCGCGCTGGCGCATGTCGGCGCCGAACAGTCGGGTCATGACGGTGAGGCTGGCGATATCCAGCTGCACCATATCCAGGGTGCTCTGCACCGAAGTGTCCAGGAAGGTGCCTTGTAGCCCGTGGCCGGCGTTGTTGATGAGGATTTCCACCTCAATGCCCCGGTCACGGAGGCTGGAATGCAAGGCCGCGATGGCGGCTACTTCTGACAGGTCAACTTGTTCGGTGATGATTTCCACTCCGTGCTTGTGGCGCAGCGTAGTTGCCAGAGCCTGCAGGCGCTCCAACCGACGCGCGACGAGAATCAACGGATGACCCTTAGCTGCGTACTGCTTAGCAAATTCTTCGCCGAAACCGCTGGAAGCGCCGGTGATCAGGACCCAGTCTGTGTTGTTGCTTGGCATGGTGATAGCTCTGTGCGTGGTGGACGATGTGGCCTGGATCCTGGCTTTCAGGCAAAATTGCAGACCGATGGTCTTTAATTTAAAAGACCATCGGTCTTTTATCAAGCGAGGTAGAGTTTTTCGTATGAATTCGTTCACGCCATATGTCCGCGCACGTTCGGTTGAGCAAAAAGAGGAGCGCCGCCGCCATCTTCTGGCCACTGCTCGCGCGATGCTGGATGACAGTCCGGGCGCGCTTGATCTGGGAATCAATGAGCTGGCGCGCCAGGCGCAAATGACAAAGTCCAACGTCTATCGCTACTTCGAAAGCAGCGAAGCCGTACTGATAGACGTGCTCGTAGAGGAATACTCCGGCTGGCAGGCCGAACTTGGAGTAGCACTGGCACGGGACGGCAAAGCCGAGGCAACTGTCGAGGACATTGCAGCGGTATTTGCGCAGACGTTGGGCGCGCGTCCTTTGCTGTGCCGGCTGACAAGCATCATGCCGTCCATTTTGGAGCGCAAGTTGTCGTTCGAGCGCATGGTCGAATTCAAGCGCAACTTGTTGGCGTTGCGGCATCAGGCTGCGCAGGCCTTCCATGCGCGCTTGCCAGAGATATCGGTAGATGCGTTCGAGGAGGTGATCAAATACGCGCTACCGCTGATCATCGGGTTGTGGCCGCTCAGCAATCCGATCGATGTCGCGGCACAGGTGATTGCGCTTCCGGAGTTAGAGGGGCTGCGCTACGGCTTTCAGCATGATGTCGAGCGCGCCGTGCTGACCTTGATGCGTGGTGCCCGCTGCTGAATGGCTTTTCTCAAACTCCAGCGATGGTCCTGTGGCGATTGGTAGTTGCAGAGGCAGCACAGAAGCTCAATCAAGCCGGTGCGAAGATATGCCGGTGTTGCTCGCTCCCCAGCAGCTTGGGTGTCACATAATTTTTGCCAAGGGTCTTCGTGTCGATGCTTCCGTCCACTCATGGGTCGACGGGGCACAGGGGGACCGAGAACTGGAGGCCACGCTGCCGTGCTAGGCGCCGGCTGTACGTCTATCTCTTCGGTGAATATCGCGGATGGGGCGAAGCATGAGTTATCACCGCTTAATCGAGCTTGCTCGACTGCGGTTTGCAACTTGTCGTGCTTGCAGAGGTAAGCGTCAAGCTCGGCTTCCGCCTGATAGTCGCGCAGGCTAACGTCGTAGGCGACGAGGGCACGGGCCTGGTCACGAAATTCGCGAGCCTCGCGCAGAGAGAGTTCGGGATAGCTGCCAAGCGAAATCCGGGCACGTTGTCCAACCCAAGTGTAGCGGAAGTGCCAGGCTTTGCCGCCAACAGGGGAAACGTAGAGGAACAAACCATCGAAGTCTGCGAGGGTGTAGGGCTTGTCGGAAGCCTTGGCTTGCCGGACGACCATATCTGTGAGCATGCGTGCCAACTCCTGGTGTTGCGAGTTGGATGCGATGTTTTGTTCTCAGGTGGCCTGGTCTTCCAGCAACAATGCGGAACGGGTGTTCACCGCATTTTGTACCGCAAAACGTACCGATTTGTACCGGTAGTCAGTGGATTTCGCTGGACGTCATTGGACTGAAGAAGAGGGGTAATTCAGAACCAGATCAATCACTTACAACGTTCCTTGGCGCTGGGTGGACGTCAGTGGAAAGTTGAAATGGAGCGGGTAGAGGGAATCGAACCCTCAACTAAAGCTTGGGAAGCTTTCGTTTTACCACTAAACTATACCCGCTCTGGTACCTGCTCTGAGCGGCTGACTTTGTACCAGAACCCTGCCTTGATTTGAAGCGCTAATTTCACCGCGCAGCGATTTCCCTCCTGATCACACCCTCGCACACCCCCCGCCAGCTGCACATGCGTGTGGGCTGACGGAGAGGCGTTCACGTGTTTCAGAAGGCGAAAGCATGGTGGCCCTGAACCCGGTTGTAGACGCTGGATGACGCTTTTGCCGGTTGCAGGAAGTTCATGAGCGCCTGTTTCGAGTCGCGGCAGGCGGCCTTGTGTTCCATGTCCAGAAAGTGGCCTGTGGCTTCAATGGTGCTGAAGCTGCAGTTCTGCAGGTATCGGGAGAACTGCGCGGCGTCGTTCGCGGAGGTGTACTCGTCCCAGGCGCCATTGATGAACAGTACCGGGGCCTTGATGCGCTTTCCTGCTGTCAGGTAATTGTCCGAGTCAAGCTCGAGTACCTGACTGAAGTGATAGTGCATCTGGTCATATTCATGACCGTCCAGGCTGCTGACGTGGCGATAGTTGACGCGCTTGAACAGCGACGGCAGGTGTTTGCCGATAGTGTTGTTGATCAGATGCCCCATGTCGTAACGGCTATGTGCGCCGAGGTAGTCGAGGCCTTTGTCCAGGTACTCGCGCATGGCACCGTTGATAACCGGTGAGAACGAGCTGATGACCGCGCTTTCGATGCGTCTTGGTTGATGCGCCAGCGCAACCAGCGTAGCTGCGCCGCCCCAGGAGAAGGACAGAACGTGCTCGGCGTTGAAATGGTCGATCAGTTCCAGCAACAGCTGGCCTTCCTCTTCCCGGGTCAGCGGTGCGCCGTGCACGTTGTGTGGCTTGGACCTGCCCGAGTAAGGCTGGTCATACAGCACCACGTTGAATGTGGGGTAAAGGTTGCGGACGGTCTGAGCAAATGACGCGGTGGTGGCCAGTGAGCCGTTGACCAGAATGATGGTCTTTGCGGCGGCATCGGTGTGATAGAACTCGGTATAAACCCGAAACTGTCCTTGTATGTCCAGCACTGCTTTTTCTGGCGACATAGGTGTAACTCCTGGCGTAAACAGGTAAGCGTGCACATGACGTTGCACGAGTTTCGTGACAGGCAGGCGATAGCCGATTAAAGGCCCATGTCGATCCGATAAGCTGTTCGACAGGTATTGTTATTGGCGGGCAATGTGTCGCGAGCCAGCGGCTCGATACGACAAAGTGTTTCTTGGAATAATGGATTGACTCATCAGTCGCATAAGGACTGACAATCCCAGTCAAGCAGTCGATCCGTTAACCCGCAAGTGTCATTCGTACCTTGTTTGCGTAATCCGCCAAACGGTTGTGACTTTTCAGAACAGGCTGATTTCCGTAGCGTGCAACGCGCGGTAGCTGCCGGGTGCCAAGGCTGAGTCCAGCGCCAGCTCGCCAATATTCTCCCGGTGCAGGCGCAGCACTTTGTTATCGAAGTGACCGAACATCCGTTTCACCTGGTGATAGCGACCTTCGACAATAGTCAGGCGTGCGCTACGTGGCCCCAGCAGGGTTAATTGCGCCGGTTGCGTGGTGATGTTCTCAAATGAAAAATACATTCCAGCAGCGAATGTGGCCGCGTAGCGTTCGTCGATCGGTTGTTCGGTCTCGACGTAATACACTTTGGGCATTTTTGTCTGCGGCTGGGTGAGGCGTCGTGACCATTGACCATCGTTGGTAATCAGCATCAGGCCAGTGGTGTTGAAGTCCAGCCGCCCGGCGATATGCAGCTCGTGTCTGTCAGGCTCGTCCAGCAAGTCGAGGACTGTCGGGTGCTGTGTATCAACTGTCGCGCTGACGCAGCCTTCAGGTTTGTGCAGCATGAAATAGCGGGCAGTTTTGCCGGCTTGCAGTATTTCCCCGTCGAGCGCTACGCAACTGAACTCACGGACTTCGTGGTGCGGGTCGCTGGTTGTTTGCCCGTCTACCTGCACCCGCCCGCTGGCCAGCGCCAGGCGCACGCTTTTGCGATTGAGGCTTGGCAGGTTACTGAGGAAGCGGTCAAGACGCATGGCGATAGTGGCTGACAGGGGATGGGGGGCGCATCTTACTCGTTGATCCGGTCGGCAGGCTGGCCGGATGCGGCCTCCTGGATTCCGGCGCAACGCGGACACAGACACGCCTTGTCGCGAATGTCCGCAGGCAAGGCTTCAAGCAAAGCAGGGTCGATGCTTTCCGAAAAGCACCAGCAGGCCTGGTCTGCCGTACGCGGGTCAGCCAGGCTGCACTGGTTGCTGAAACCGCACAGAGGGCAAAGGCGGGTGTCGTTCATGGCGATTGTCTTGCTCGATGATCGTGGCAGTTGATTCAGGCGCTTCTGCCAATTGGCTATGTTGCAGGGGGATGATAAACCGGTGCGCGGCGCAACAGTGCAGATATTGCTGCGCATCGGCAGTGCACCAGCAACACCCTGTCGTAATGAATGCCCTGTGTCGACAGACTGTTGAACAGGTCGCTCAACGAAGGGGGCGCCTTGCCGAAGCGGTTGCGTACCGTCAGTACATCCATTGGCGTTGGCGGTAACCAGCCCTTGAGGGGCGATGCGTTCGAGTTGCCTACCACCCGTGCAATATCGTCATAGGTTTCGTAACTGGTTGTCTGGAACTTGGACAGGCTGTAGTTCTTAAGCCTGCCAGGCAGCGACGTGCCCGCGAGTATCTTGTCAGTCATCAACAATGGCTCATGCGCGGCTACTGAATACATCAGGATATTTTCCTTTGTATTGGAGATGGCAAACGGCCGGGCATTCTTGTTGACGATACGGTGCAATTTGGGGTCGACCAATTCATAACCATGCGGCGCATAGGTGCGGATCTCCGTGCCGTTGGGGATCTTCACTGTCGTAGCCCAAGGCGTGTAGTACCCGTGGGTGCTGACCACCAGTGTCCGCGCCTGACCTCTGTCCGACGTCCAGAGCAGGAAACGACGGCCCAGCTTCCAGGCATGCACCGGCAACAAACCGGGCGACACTATGCTGGTGATGGTCCAGCGTTTTAGAAGGGCGTCGGTATGAAAGAATTTTTCCAGTCGTGTCTGGCGCGGTTTTAATGGCCGCGCGCCTAAACGGCTGGAGCCTCGTGAGCCACCGGACAACGCTAAAGACGCCCCCGCTGTATGAGCGGCAGGTTTGACGATTTTGGTCAGTGTGCGCAGTAGTCTCGGTGTCTGCGGCCCAAGCTGTAACAAGCCCAGCGATAATGTTGCCAGCAGCGCCTGATTCTTTTCTGCGTAACGACTGCCCGGCAAATTCGCGGAGGCAACGCTCAGTGCAGTAAGGCCGACATCCGCTGCCAGCGACGCTAAAAACGCCGGTGTCAGCAACAGAGACATGGGCACCAGCAAACGCTGTAAATGGTGTAGACGGTCTGTCCAGTACGCCAGCGAAACCTGTTCGCAGGTCACGATCTGCTCCTGTGCATCAGCCAGCGAATTCTGTTTCATGAGTTGATGCAGATAATCGAACGGCGAGCCCTCCAGTTTTTTTTCACACAATGAGTGGTGCAGGGCTTTTCGAGTGTCAGGGTTGTACAGCGCATCCGTCCACGGGCGCAGTATGGAGACGGGCGGGCCTGGTGCCTGAACGCCGGCCCATAGCTTGAACAGGTAGTGCAGACGTTGGTGATGGCGCACGGGAACGTAGCGCATCACGGCTTCACGCCAGTCCGGTTGGGCGGTCTTCAGGTTCAGATAGCGTTCAAGTGCATCGTCGTCCGAAAACTCGATAAAGGCTTCGGGATACCCAGGCTGATAGAGCACCTTCGGTTTACCGGGTTGCTCAAGTATCAACAGCCCGGTGTATTGATATTCCATGCCGTCGAGCAGCGAGCCCTGAACGAAGAAGCCAAGTACCAGCCAGTGATTTGGCGCAGAAGGGGCGAGCGCTTCAACGACTTGATCGAAACCGCTGCGTTTGAGGCTACCGCGCTTCAGGCTGATCAGCGCCTGATGGATAAAGGCTGATCTGAGTGCCTGTTCGATGGCTTCTTTTTGTTGTCCCCAGAACGCTTGAATACGTGTGGTCATCCAGGTCAGAAAATCGAATGCCTTGATATAGTCCTCGAGTGCTTGCGGCGTGATTGCCAAACTCTGGCCCTGAACGCGTACGCCTTGGCCGGTGGTGTCGAGAAAGACCTCTGTAATACCGTCGTGATCAATATAGCCCTGGGGATTATCGACCCGGTAGTTGATCACCAGCGCTTCGCTCAGGCTGATCGGTTTTTCATCGGGCGTGTAAACATGCGTGGGTGGATTGCGGGCTCCGCCCAGCGGGCTGATAGAGTTACCGGATTGATAGGCGATGAACACGTGGTCAGGGTTGAGCGTCAGACCGTGATGTTCCAGCAGATAAGTCTCCATGACCTGCGCAGCCATTCTGGAGGCCGAGGGGATGTGTTCCAGAAGAGCAGGGTTGGTCTGCCAGAGGTCTACCGCCCCGGCCAGCTTGAGGCTGCGCGATACCGTCTTGAGCAGGTCGATGTTCTGGCTGTTGAGCTGTGTCTCGGCGAATGATGCCTGGGTCAGTTCGGTAAAAACGTCTTCTGCGAGCAGCGGCGCGCTGGCAACGATGCCTGCGTCCTGATCAAGCGCATGCAAGGCGTAGCCATAGAGCTTTGAGGCATTCAGGGCCGCCAGCAGCCTGTTGGTCATCTGGTCCGGATCATCGCTGATGTATTCGATGACGTTGCCCTTGGCACTCAGTATGTGAATGAAACAGTGGGAGGTGGTTTTCGACCTGACCTGAAAAATGCCCGGTACCGTTTCGCCGTTGAGTGACAAGATTCGAACCTCGGATTTCTCACCGCGACCGCTCTGTTCCAGTGTCGCTACGTCAGCAGGGAAATCGCTGAGCCCCAGGGCGTCCAGCGTCAGGAAATAGCCGTCGCGGCTGATGTGCCCGTGGAAGAACCGGTGAGCCAGCGCATCCAGAAAACCCAACCGCGACAAGGTGCGGCAGGTGACTGTGTGCCGTGTCCTGAAAGCCTCCAGAGCCATGCTGTAGTCGCGATCCAGCGGTGTCTCGCTGAGCCACTTGAGCACCTGCCTTGCGCTCAGTGACGGGGCTTCCTCGGACAAGGGCGTGTCGGTGATTTCACTGCGATACAGCGCCACGAACTGTTCCGGATCGAAGACCGCCAGTGCTACGTTGGTCAGCGACATGTCAATGCTGTAACGCTCATGCCCCTCGTCGTTCAGTGCGGGCAGGGTCTGCGTGCTGAACGTGATCCGCAGCGTGTCCGGGTCCAGCGTCTTGCCGGTCTTTTGTTCGAGCAGCATGATGAGTTGTTGGCGGACATAGTGTTTTCGAGTCGGCGGGAAGTCCATATCCAGCTGGCAGGCTTCAAGGAGCAAGGCCGAGTTGGCGATCAGCTCGAAGCCCGGGCTTTTGCGCAGTGCGTCGAGCGTGCGCTCGATGCGTGTGGTCGTATTTCGCGTCGCTTGCGTATCGTGCTTCTCGGCCAGCGGCGGCAGTGGCTGTTCACGGGGTGGACGCTGGAGCGCAGGCAGGGCAAAGGGCGCCGAGGCATTGAGCGTATCGTGTCGGCTGTTGCTGTACTCTGGCAGCAGAACGCTTGGCTGTTCCAGTAGAAACGATGAGGCGTGAAGGAGGGGGTCCTGGCGAAGCGGACTCCAGATGTGGTTCATGACGGCTGGTCGAAGTGAGTGGATGCGCACTATGTCGGCAAGGCCGTCCGAACATGACATAACTATGTAGTAGCGGCAGAGCCTTCTAGGCAACAGAGCCGTTTCAGACAGGGCGGCATGTCAGAGCATGCCGCCTTTTCGCTTACATCTGTTGCAAGTGGGCACGCCAGCCGCCGAGATGGCTGATGTCGCGAGCACCTGTCAGGCCGTAGGCTTCACAGATAAACCCGGTCTCCCAGCGACCATCGGCCAGTTGCACCTTACCCAGGCCCAACGGTGCCGGAATGCCGGTCAGAAACGAACCCAGCTCGACACTGGGCAACTCCCAGACTTCCACCTCAATGGCCACACCGTCTTCGGCCACCCGTACCATGCCTGGACGAAATGGCGGGCCACCGGCCAGCGCGAACAACTTATAGTCGGCTGAGCTGTGTGTGGACTCCAGCAAGCGGGCACCGCGTCGCTTGAGCTGCCAGTTCAACGCCAGTCCGTCCAGATGCGCGCCGCAGACCACCAACCGGGCCATATCGTTACCTGCTGCGGTCTTCGGCGCGGGCAATCGAGGCGCTTCACCGCCGATCAAAGGCAGGTCGGTGTGCCGCTGGAAAGCATCGGCCAGGCTAAGCAGGTATTGATCGGTGAATGCCCGTCCGAACAACGTAATGCCCCACGGCAGGCCGTTGCTCATGAAGGCGCTGGGCACGGCGATGGCGGCGTAGTCGAGCAGGTTGACGAAGTTCGTGTAATAGCCCAGCTCAGAATTGCGCAGCACCGGCTCGGCAGCCAGCTCTGCTGACGTTACCGGGCGGCCGATGCTCGGCGTTACCACACAGTTCAGCCCTTCAAGCGCCCGATCGCAAATCGCCTTGAGCGCCTGCAAACGGTATTGCGCGCGAAACGTATCGACCCCGCTGACCTGGGGTGCCTTGGCCAGCACGTCGCGAATCACTGGTAATACCGCGTCGGGATGCTCTTCCATTAATTGTCCGGCTACGCTGTAGCGCTCTGCCACCCACGGGCCCTCATACAGCAGCCGCGCAGCTTCGAGAAACGGCGACAGGTCTACCGTGACAGCTTTGCCGCCCAGCGCAGTGAGATGGGCGATGGCCGCGCTGAACAGCCTCGGTCCTTCGGTACAACCAAAGAATTCCAGATCTTCAGCACGCGGTACGCCGAAGCGAAACGGCCGAGGTGCGCCGAAAGCCGAAACGTCATTCCACTGCGGGTTGTGTCGGCTGTATTCATCGCGCGGATCAAGCGTGGCAACCAGCCCCAGCAACTGGCTGGCTTCCCTTGCTGTGGCAGTAAAGATCGACACGCAATCCTGCGTACGGCAAGCAGGTACGACACCGGCGGTGGAAATCAGCCCCTTGCTGGCTTTCAGCCCCACCAGATTGTTCAACGCTGCGGGCACACGGCCCGAACCCGCCGTGTCGGTGCCCAGCGAAAAGCTACTGACCCCCAGCGCGACGGCCAGTGACGAGCCGGAACTTGAGCCGCCGGACGGGTACTCTTTCAAGACACTGTTAGGGCAGGCGCCATAGGGCGAGCGGCTGCCATTCAGGCCGGTGGCGAACTGGTCCAGATTGGTCTTGCCCATGGGCACCGCCCCCAGCGCGATCAATTGCTCGACGATGGTCGCCGAGCGCTCTGGGGTGTAGGCGTACGCCGGGCAGGCAGCGGTGGTCGCAATGGCGGCCAGATCAATGTTGTCCTTGATCGCGAAGGGCACGCCATACAGTGGCAGGCGATGAATATCGCGATTTTCCAGCGCGGCCAGATAAGGCTCCAGTTCAGCCGGGCTGAGCAGGTGAATGAACAGGTGATAATCCGCGTTGAGCGTTGCGGCTTTTTCCCGTAGCGCCAGAATCAGTTGGCGTGGGGAAGTCTGGCCGGACAGGTAAGCGGTGCGTACGGTATCCAGGCGCAGGTCATTGGGCAGTGCTGTGTCGTTCATGACGCGATTCCATTGAAAGTGAAAAATTGATGGGTTCAGTCTGCTGCCAGCACCACCACCCGTTGCCCTGCGCGTACTGCAGAGCCGGGTTGCACCCGGACTTCCTGCACCACTCCTGCGACCGGCGCGAGCAGGGGGATTTCCATTTTCATGGACTCCAGAATCACCAGCACATCGCCCGCTTCGACACGCTCGCCGGGTTGCACCTGGACCTGCCAGAGATTGCCTGCGATATGGCTGTCGACGCCTTGCTGGCCTGTTTGCAGAGGCAGTTCTTGGGTGTTTGGGGCGACGCCTTCATCGCTCTGGAAGTCGGCCTGGCCGTTGGCGATCCAGCGTTCGCGTTCGGCGTTGAACGCGGACTGTTGCTGAGCACGGAATGCTTTAATGCCGTCGGCTTCGCGGCTCAGAAAGGCCTGGTAGTCGGCCATGTTCAAGGTGCTGTGTTCGATGTTCAGGTCGAAGCGGCCCAGCGGGAAATCGCGACGGATGCGTAGCAATTCGTCGGCGCTGACCGGGTAGAAGCGGATCTGGTCGAAAAAGCGCAGCAGCCACGGTTTGCCCTCGAAGGCGGCAACGTCGCGGTAGCGATTCCACATCTGCAGCGTGCGGCCGACGAATTGATAGCCGCCGGGGCCTTCCATGCCGTACACGCACATGTAGGCGCCACCGATGCCGACCGAATTCTCGGCGGTCCAGGTGCGCGCCGGGTTGTACTTGGTGGTCACTAACCGATGACGCGGGTCCAGAGGCGTGGCGACCGGTGCGCCGAGGTACACATCGCCCAGCCCCATGACCAGATAACTGGCGTCAAACACCGTACGCTGCACCTCGTCAAGATTGGGCAGGTCGTTGATGCGCCGGATGAACTCCAGGTTGCTCGGGCACCACGGTGCGTCCTTGCGCACGGTGGTCATGTACTTCTCGATGGCCAGCTGACAGGCCGGGTCATCCCAGGACAACGGCAGATGGACGATGCGCGACGCCACTTGCAGGTCTTTCGCTGCGCACACTGCGTCCCACTCTCCGGCGACGATGTCGAGCAATTGCCGGAGCGGCAGTTGTTCGGGGCGGTAATGGACTTGCAGCGAACGAATACCTGGCGTCAGGTCAATCACGCCCTCCAGTTGCTTGGCCTCCAGCGCCAGCATCAAGGCATGGCCGCGCAGGCGCAGCACCAGATCCAGCTCTGGCGCACCGATTTCCAGCAGCAGGTGGGTATCGCCGGACAGGCGTGCGACCAAGCGTTTATCGTCCTGACCTATGTCGAGAATGACCGGGGAGGGCAAATCCTCTATGCGCACAGCTTCGCACCCACAGGAGTTTGCGGTGCCTTGTGGGAGCGAGCTTGCTCGCGAAGAGGTCGGTACAGTCGATGGGTTTTCTGTGTGTGGAATATAGCTTTCGCGAGCAAGCTCGCTCCCACGTGGGTCCATCGTTGAATTCATCGCTGCATGACATGCCTCGACACTCACCGGATAAAAACGGACCTTGTCTCCGGCCTTCAACTGCCCCAGCTGCCACAAGTCCGCTTCGATAATGGTCACCGGGCACACGAACCCACCCAGACTCGGTCCGTCCGGGCCGAGGATCACGGGCATATCGCCGGTGAAATCCACCGCTCCGATCGCATAGGGGTTGTCGTGAATATTGGACGGGTGCAGACCTGCCTCGCCACCGTCAGCGCGCACCCATTCGGGTTTCGGGCCGATCAGGCGCACGCCGGTACGGCTGGAGTTGAAATGCACTTCCCAGTCGGTTGCAAAAAACGTCTCGATGTATGCTTCAGTGAAGTACTCCGGCGCAGCATGGGGGCCGTAAATGACCCTTATCCGGCGAATGTCAGGCAGCGCTTCAAGTGCGTCATCGGCAACCCGCTGGCCCGCGCTACGATCCAGCAACGGCGCAATGTGCAGCACATCACCGGCACGCAACGCCCGCCCGCCATGCCCGCCGAACTGACCGAGGGTAAAGGTGCTTTTGCTGCCCAGATAATCCGGCACGTCCAGCCCGCCACGCACGCACAGGTAGCTGCGTACGCCAGCACCGGCAATGGTGCCCAGCGCAAGGGTCGAGCCTGTGCACACCAGCAGCGCGGTGTTCATTGCGCAGGGTTCGCCATCGAGCGTGATCGGGATATGTGCACCGGTTACAGCGATCACTGCGTCGGTATTGAAGCGCAGCAACGGCCCGCTCATGGTGATTTCCAGTGCAGCGCATCCTTCGGCATTGCCCAGCAGGCCATTGCCCTGGCGCAACGCGCGGCTGTCCATCGGACCGGATGGCGGTACACCGACCGCCCAGTAGCCCAGTCGTCCCGGATAATCCTGAACGCTGGTTTGCGTGCCGCCGCTCAACACCTCGAACGTGTCAGCGTGATACACCAGACCTTCCAGGCAGCGGGTCCATGGCTGGCCGCTGGCGAACGGCGTGTCGGCAATAATCTGGCGCAGGTAGTCGCGATTGGTCTCGACCCCGTAAAGGCGCGTCTCGTTCAGCGCATCGATCAGCCCGGCGCTGGCCTGCTCGCGGGTCGGCGCCCAACTGATCAGCTTGGCGATCATCGGGTCAAAGTACGGCGGTATCTCGCAGCCCGCTTCAACCCAGGTGTCGATGCGCAGTGCATGGCCATCGGCAGGCGGAAAATTCACCGCCGTCAGCAGGCCGGGGCAGGGCTGGAAGTCACGGCCCGGATCTTCAGCATACAGCCGTGCCTGAATGGCATGGCCGGACCGTTTCAGGCCGGCTTGCAATTGCTCCAGCGGCGGCAGGTCTCCGGCAGCCAGTTGCACCATCCAGCTGACCAGATCGACACCCCACACCTGCTCGGTGACGCCGTGTTCGACCTGCAGACGTGTATTCACTTCCAGAAAGTAGAAGCGCTGATCCTCGCTGTCGAAGACGAATTCGACGGTGCCTGCGCTGCGGTAATTGACCGCTCTGGCGAGTTTGATGGCTGCCGCGCAAAGTTCCTCGGCCATGCCGTCGGGCAGGTTGGGGGCCGGGGTTTCTTCCAGCACTTTCTGGTTGCGGCGTTGCACCGAGCAGTCACGCACGCCCAGGGCCAGCACCTCGCCCTGACCGTCACCAAACACCTGCACTTCCAGATGGCGGGCACGCTGGATGTATTTCTCGATGAACACACCCGCGTCGCTGAAATTGTTCTGGCCAAGGCGCTTCACCGCCTCGAACGAGTCGGCCAGTTCTTCAGCGCTGCGGCACACTCGCATGCCGATCCCGCCACCGCCTGCCGTGCTCTTGAGCATGACCGGATAGCCGATGGTGCGGGCCGCCGCGATGGCTGATTCAAGGCTGTCGAGCAGTTCGGTGCCTTCGAGCATGGGCACGCCATGCTGTCTGGCCAGTGCGCGAGCAGTGTGCTTGAGGCCGAATACGCGCAGTTGCTCGGGCGTTGGCCCGACGAAGGCGATACCGGCGTCTTCGCAGGCTTGAGCGAACGCGGCGTTTTCGGAGAGGAACCCGTAGCCGGGATGAATGGCTTTGGCGCCGCTGGCTTTGGCAATAGCGAGGATCTTGTCCACCGCCAGATAGGTTCCGGCTGCGCCACCTTCGCCCAGGCTGTGGGCTTCGTCGGCCTGCATCAGGTGCAGGCTGGCAGCGTCGGCTTCGGAATACACCGCCACGCCCTTGACCTGCAAGGTACGCAGGGTCCGCAGGATGCGGCAGGCAATGGCGCCACGGTTGGCGATCAGCAGTTTGTCGAACATGGCATAACCCCGGAAACCCAGTCGCGCTCGGTTTCGTGATGGGAAGCGGGCCGTCCCGCTATTGATCAATCTACGCAACGGTCGTCCGTTGCTGAGGGCAGGTGCCGGGTCAGTCGCGAATCAACAGCTGCGCAGGCGTCGGGTTGTAGCCATTGCAGGGGTTGTTGAGCTGCGGACAGTTGGAAATCAGCACGATCACGTCCATTTCAGCGCGCAGTTCAACGTACTTGCCGGGTGCGGAAATACCGTCTTCGAAGGTCAGGCCGCCTTCGGCTGTCACCGGTACGTTCATGAAGAAATTGATGTTCGGACCGATGTCGGCCTTGGTCAGACGCCCGTCGTGCAGGCAGGCGCGCAGGTAGTTGTCGCGGCAGCTGTGCATGTAGCGTTTTTCCAGGGCGTAGCGCACGGTGTTGCTCTCTTGTGCGCATGCGCCACCGAGCGTGTCGTGGCGTCCGCAGGTGTCATCGACAATGGTCAGCATCGGTTGGCCGAGATTGGAAAACAGCACACTGCCGGTGGTCAGGTACACGCTGTTCTGGCGGCGCAAGGTGCGTTGTACGTCGTAGCGTTCACGCGGGTTGCTCAGGCTGAAAAACAGCGTATCGACCGCCTGGTTGCCTTGCAGATCGAGTATGCGCACGGTCTGCCCGGCCTTGACTTCGGCCAGGAACGGCTCGCCTGCCGGTATGGTTGCGTCGCAGCAAATGTGAGTGTGTGAATTCATGACAGGGCTCCTCAGGCGAACAGGCGGTCGGTGTTGATGAAGCCGCGCTCGTTTTCCGGGCGCGAGGTGCGGCAGTGCTCGGCAACGCTGGCGTCGGCTTTCATCCAGCTGAGCTTCAGCGGTTGCGGGGCATATTCCGGGTTTGGGTCCATAGGGTGTTGCAGCGCGGTCAGCACCACCAGCGTGTCCATTGGTGCGTAGAGTTCGATGTAGTCCCCGGCTTTCGAGTTGTTCGGCGCGAAATGCAGCGCTCCTGCTTCATCGACATCAACACGGCTGAACAGGTTGAGGGTCATCAGCAGGTCGGACAGCCCCAGCCCCCATTTGCCCAGCTCGACCAGCAGGTTATCGACGCCATTGCGAAAGAAGCCGTTGCGCAATTCCTGATAGCGGCCCTGGCCGTATTTTTCAGCGACTTCCTGAGCGTTGAGCACACCGCCAATGCTGTCGCTCCAGCCGCAAGTGTCAGTGACGATGGCCGCCAGCACACGGCCCATGTCCGAATACAGGCAATGGCCGTTGCTCAACCTGGCGGTGTGTTGGCATTTGAGGCTGTCGGGCAGGTTCAGCCGCTCGGTTTTTTCGTGAGCGTTGAGCAGCGTCAGGCTGACGTTGGCGTTGCCGTGCAGGTCGGTCAGGCGCAGCAGTTCGCCGCGCTTGAGGATGAACGAACGATGGCCGCCACCGGGCAGCATCTCTTCGGCGAAAACCGGGTACAGCGTGGTTGAGTCAGTCATTGAACGGGCTCCTCTGAAACGTTGAGCAGCGAATCGATGGCGGCGCGTTCGGCGCGGCGTTCGCTGTTGAGGGGGATGTCGTAAGTGATGCGCGCGCCATACGCGCCGGGTTCGTGCGGGTCGTGGCGGACCTTGTCGAACACCAGCAGGCGGGTGCCGAGGTTGAAACCTTCGGACAGGTCGTGAGTGACCATGAACACGGTCAGCTTCGTTTCGCGCCACAGGTCCAGCAGCAAGTGGTGCATGTCTTTGCGAATGCCGGGGTCGAGCGCGCCGAAGGGCTCGTCCAGCAGCAGCACGCGGGGTTTCATGATCAGTGCCTGAGCAATGGCCAGACGCTGTTGCATGCCGCCGGACAATTGCGTGGGGTGCTTATCCAGCGCATGCCCCAGGCCAACCTTGCCGAGCAGTTGCGCAGCGTGCTCGCGCGCCTCGCTTTTTGCCTGGCCGAACAGTCGGCCCAGCCACGCCGAGCGGGGCAGCTCCAGACCCAGCGCCACGTTGTCGAGCACCGACAGATGCGGGAACACTGAATAGCGCTGAAACACCACGCCACGGCTGGCGTCCGGCTCATTGCGCAGGGCCTGGCCGTCCAGCGTGATCAGACCACGGCTCGGCGTTTCCTGACCCAGCAGCAGGCGCAGAAAAGTCGATTTGCCACAGCCCGATGCGCCGACCAGCGTGCAGAACTCGCCTTCTGCCACGTCCAGATTCAGGCCTTCAAGCACCACCTGATCGTCGTATTGTTGCCAGACATTGCGCACACAGATAAAGCTCATGTCCGCGCTCCTTCGTACCAGGGAAAGGCGCGTCGGGTCAGGGCTTTGAGGCCCCAGTCCATCAGCCAGGCAAGCAGGGTGATCCACACCACATACGGCAGAATCACGTCCATCGCCAGGTAGCGGCGGACCAGAAAGATCCGGTAACCCAGACCGTCAGTAGAGGCGATGGCCTCGGCGGCGATCAGGAACAGCCACGCCGAACCCAGCACCAGCCGCAGGGCAATCAGCAGACGCGGCAGCAACTGCGGCAGGACCACCCGCAGGATCAGTGTCCAGGTCGAGGCGCCGAGGGTCTGCGCCTTGATCAGCAGCTCGACCGGAATTTCCCGGGCACGCTGTTCCAGATCACGGGCCAGAATCGGTGTGATACCGATCACGATCAGCATCACCTTCGACAACTCGCCAAGGCCGAACACGATGAACAGAATCGGCAGAATGGCCAGCGGCGGCACCATCGACAGTACCGTCAGCAAGGGCGACAGCGTTGCGCCGCACAACGGCAGGATGCCCGCTGCGATGCCCAGACACAGGCCCAACAGCGCGCTGATCCCCAGGCCGATGGCCAGACGCTGCAGGCTCGATGCCGTGTCCTGCCACAGCAGGTAGTCGCCGCTGCGGGTATCGGCAACAAACGCCATGCGTTTGACCGCATCGGCCATCTGCACCGCGCTGGGCAGCAGCTTATCAGTGGGGTTTTCCGCAAGCCGGGTGGCCGAGCCCATGAAGTAGGCGAACAGCAACAGGGCGAACGGCAGGATCACCAGAATCAGGCGACCGGCACGATCCGGATGGCGGTTTATCAAACGCATGGCAATGACCTTTTTACTGAGCGTGATTTACAGCTTGCCGTCGACGGCCATCTGCACGTAGCTGGGGTCAAAGTGCAGCTTGACGTTGGCCTTGTCGCCGAGGTTCACGCCATTGGCGAACGACATGCCGACGGCATCGGCATTGCGTGCGCCTTCGCCGAGCAAACCATGGGCGAACGAGAAGTCAGCCACCTTGCGCTGGGTGTCCGGCAGCTGTTTGCTGGTCGCGAACTCAAGGGCTTCCTTGGGCGTGGCAAACAGCTTGGTGGTGTCCAGTTGTGCCTGGAAGCCGGCCAGATCGGTGCCCGATGCCTTGGCCATATGCTCCAGCGCCGCCTTGCTCTGGGCGTTTTTGGCGTTCATCAGCGTGACCACTTCAAACCAGGCACCGGTCAGGGCTTTGCCCAGCGCCGGGTTGTCCTTAAGGGTCTGAGTGTTGACGACCATCATGTCCATGATCTCGCCAGGAATCTGACTGGAGTTGAACACTTCGGTCACGCCGGGTTTGGCTTTGATGTCCGACAGCATCGGGTTCCAGGTGGTAACTGCCTGCACATCATCGGTATTGAAGGCTGCCGAGATATCGGCATCCGAGGTGTTGACCACCTTGAGGTCTTTTTCGCTGAGCTTGACGCTGTCCAGCGCCCGTGCCAGCAGGTAGTGAGACACCGACAGCTCGACCAGGTTGACGTCCATGCCTTTCAGGTCGGCGACTTTTTTGCCCTCGCCCTTGAGCACGATGCCGTCGTTGCCATTGGAGAAATCGCTGACGATCAGTGCCGTGCTTTCCACACCGCCCGCAGCCGGAATGGTCAGTGCGTCCATGTTGGTCATGGTGCAGCCATCGAACTGGCCAGCGGTGTACTGGTTGATGGATTCGACGTAGTCATTGAGCTGGGTGACATCGATCTTGATGCCGTATTTTTTCGCCCACTTGTCGACGATGCCCTGGCTACCAGCGTATTCCCACGGCATCCAGCCTGCGTAGATGGTCCAGCAGACATTGAAGTGATCTTTTTGGGCGGCATTCGCCGAGAGGCTCAACGCAGCAAGCAGGCCTGCCGTGAGCAGACCGAAGAGACGAGACTTTTGCATGTTGAGAAATCTCCAGTAGTGAAAAAAGGCGGCCAGGAGCAACGTGACACCACTGGTGTCCCTGTCTCCCGGGCTTTTGTCCCGCCGTGTAACCTCTACTGGAGGTCGCCAACTCTCGGACCAGCCACTTGCCTGTCGGCAAGCCGGAACCCTAGTCGGCTATTGCAAATTGTGGTGCCGCGAACCTGTGTTGACTCCTGCACGCCATTCATCAAGCGAGACTTGTGCCAACTCGCCAAGGCCTTTGTTTTTCAAGGCCTGCCCGGACCATCGCAGGTCAGCCCCGAGTGAAACTGCCTTGTGCTGGTGCGTAACCGCACTGTGTTGATGCATGGTGCTTTGAAATGTTTTGTAGCATCTTTGCAGGAAGTCGAAACATGTCTGCACGCCCCGGCTTTAGAGCCCTTGAGTCAAGGATGGCCATCATCTTTAGTAGGGTTTACACGCTGCGCCAACGCACTAGATTCCCTTTTCGGTGTCTGAACTTCTGTCCGTCAACCGCTTTGGCGGACGCCGATCAGCGTCGCTGATTCGTGCCCAATCGCGGTCCAGGAGGCCGCCATGTATCGAAGACCCTTGCTTATCACGTTGCTGACCCTTTTCCTTGCCGGTTGCTACGCAGGCCCTGGTTACTACGAATCCGATGTGTACACGCAGCCGACGACTGTCGTCGGTGGCGCTTACGCGTACGACAATGGCTACCGCTCCACCTACTATCAGGAGCAGCGCATCTATGTAGCGCCTCAGCCACGCTATTACACCCAACCGCGCTACTACGCCCCGGCACCGCGCTATTACGCGCCGCCGCCAGTGCCACGCTACTACCAGCCGGGACGCCCGCCGGGTTATGGCTGGAGAAACGACGGCTTTCGCGGCAATGGCGGTTTTGGGCGTAATGACGGCTTTCGAGGCAATGGTGGTTTCGGACGCAATGACGGCTTCCGCGGCGACCGAGGCAACCGCGGCTGGGAGGACCATGGCGGTCGAGGCGGACGCGATGGCCGTGATCATGGACGAGGCGGGCGCGGTGATGGTCGGGGCGGGCATCGGTAGCTGAAACCTGCGCTCACTACCATGCCAGCGCTGTGAACTGGCTGCTGCGAACTGACTATCGTACCGACGCTCCGCGTCGGCACTTCTTTTTTCTGCACGCTCTGTGTCCGATCTTGCAGGCGCATAGCGCAACCGGCATTGACTTTGCTGCCGGGCTTTTCTAGTGTCCGCGCATTGTTTTTACCGGATGTAACCATGACTAGCGACGACCGCATCAAGCTTGAGCCCAGCTGGAAGGAAGCGCTGCGCGATGAATTCGAGCAGCCCTATATGGCGCAGTTGCGCGAGTTTCTGCGCCAGGAGCATGCCGCGGGTAAAGAGATCTATCCGCCTGGGCCGCTGATTTTCAATGCGCTGAATTCGACGCCGCTCAACAATGTGAAAGTGGTGATCCTCGGTCAGGACCCGTATCACGGTCCGAATCAGGCTCACGGCCTGTGTTTCTCGGTGCAGCCAGGCGTGCCGACGCCGCCGTCACTGGTCAATATCTATAAAGAACTCAAACGCGACCTGAATATCGACATTCCCAATCACGGCTGCCTGCAATCATGGGCTGATCAGGGCGTGCTGTTGCTTAACACGACTCTTACCGTCGAGCGCGCTAACGCAGCTTCGCATGCGGGAAAAGGCTGGCAGCACTTCACTGACCGGATCATTCAAGTGGTCAGCGAGCATCAGCCGCACCTGGTGTTCCTGCTGTGGGGCGCTCATGCGCAAAGCAAGCAGAAGCTGGTCGATGCGACCAAGCATCTGGTGCTGACCTCCGTCCATCCTTCGCCGTTGTCAGCCTACAAAGGCTTCCTGGGTAACGGGCATTTCGGGCGGGCCAACAAGTACCTTGAGCAAAACGGCATCGAGCCAATCGACTGGCGACTGCCCGCTCTCTGATAAAAGTGCTTCTGATTGAGCTCAGTCAGCGAGCCGCTTGTTCCAGCGCCTGTACAGCGGCTCGGCAAGAAACAGCACGAACAGCAGGCGCATGACCTGCATGGCCGTCACCAAGGGGACCGACAGTTGCAGCACTTCTGCGGTCAGGCTCATTTCGGCAATGCCACCGGGCATCATGCCCAGCGTCAGCGAGCGCAGGTCCAGGTGGGTGAGGGCGCTCAGCCCCAGCGCAGCCAGTGCGGCAATCAACATGGTCAGCGCAGTGCCCAACAGCGTACGCGCCAGAAACGATGGCGCACGCCGAAAGAATGCCCGATTGAAATGACAACCCAGCCCGCTGCCGATCAGTAGCTGACCCAGCTGGCTGGCACCGTTGGGCAAGCCGATTTTCAGGTCCCAGACCACGCTCACTACGGCACTTAGCAACAGAGGGCCGAACAGCCACGGGTTGGGTTGCTTGAGACGCTGCCACAGCCAGGCCAGTGCTGCGCCGACCGGCAGCAGGAATGCCAGCCAGCGCCAATCGACCGCCGTGGCATGCAGTGAAGGCGTGCCGTCGCCCAGCAGGTATTTGAAGATCGCCGGCACGCATAACACCACGGCCAGCACCCGAAGACTTTGCGCGGCAGCGACGCTGCTGAGCGTCGCACCGTTACGTGCGCCAAGGTTGACCATCTCGCCCGAGCCGCCCGGCATGCTGGAGAAGAAAGCGGTAGGGCGATCTTCTCCGGTACGCAGCATCAGCCAGACGCCAACCAGACACGACAGGCTGGTGACCAGTGCACCGATGAAAATCAGCCCGAAATGCGCCAGCACCTGCTCGATGACCACTGGCGTGAAATGCAGACCGATGCCGATGCCGATGATCAGTTGGCCGCATTTGCGACCGCCCGGAATCTGCGTCAGTTGCCAGGGTGTCAGGCAGCGCACCAGGATGATTGCCAGCAATGAGCCAACCATCCACGGCAGCGGCCAGCCAACCTGACTGGCGAGGTAGCCGCCGAGCAGGCCAACCAGCGGCGTTGCCCACCATTGACGCAGTGACGAATCAGCCATGCGTTACGGCAGCCTGCAGTTTTGCGCGCTTGCGCCAGATACGGATCAGCGGGAACAGCAGCATGAACACGGTCACCACCCAGACCCCGAGGGTGATCGGGCTGGCCCAGAGAATCCCCAGTTCGCCGTTGGAGATCGACAGGGCGCGACGCAGGTTCTGCTCCATCAGACCACCGAGGATGAAACCGAGCAGAATCGGCGACAGCGGGAAATCCAGCTTGCGCAGGATGTAACCGAAGATACCGATACCGACCATCAGGAACAGGTCGAACGTGGTGGCGTGCACTGCATACACACCGATGCCGGTAATGATTGCAATCACCGGCACCAGCGCCCAGTTCGGCACGGCGAGGATGCGCGTGAAGATGCGGATCATCGGGATGTTGAGGATCACCAGCATGATGTTGGCGATGAACAACGAAGCGATCAGGCCCCATACGATGTCCGGTTGTTGTTGGAACAGCATCGGACCGGGGGTGATGTTGTACAGCGACAACGCGCCGATCATCACCGCAGTGGTGCCCGAGCCCGGAACACCCAGCGTCAGCATTGGCACCAACGCGCCGCAGGCGGTTGCCCCGATGGCGGTCTCGGGAGCGGCCAGGCCGCGCATGTCGCCCTGGCCGAACTTGCCGCCAGGGCCGGCGATGCGTTTCTCCGTCATATAAGCCACCGCACTGGCCAGCGTCGCACCGGCACCCGGCAGTACGCCGAGGATGAATCCCAGCAGCCCGCAGCGAATATTCACCACAAACACAGCGGCGGCTTCCTTGACGTTGAACATCATGCGCCCGGTAGCCTTGACCGCCTCCTGACCGCGATGGGTCTTCTCCAGCAGCAACAGGATTTCACTGATTGAAAACAGACCCAGGACCAGCACCACGAACTGAATGCCGTCGGTCAGATGAATGTTGTCGCCGGTAAAACGGTATACCCCGCTGTTGGCATCGATACCTACCGCAGACAGGAACAGCCCGATCAGCGCGGCAATGAACGTCTTCAACGGCCTGTCACCGGCCATCCCGCCCAAGCAGACAATAGCGAACACCATCAGTACGAAATATTCCGCCGGACCGAAGGCAATCGCCCACTTGGCGAGCAACGGCGCGAACAGCACCATGCCGCAGGTGGCGATGAATGCACCGATGAACGAGCTCCATGCTGACAGCGATAGCGCGACGCCGGCCAGCCCCTGGCGTGCCATTGGATAACCGTCCAGCGTGGTCATGACGGTGGACGCTTCGCCCGGAATGTTCAGCAGGATCGAACTGATACGCCCACCGTATTCACAGCCCAGGTACACGGCTGCCAGCAGAATCAGTGCTGATTCGGGCGGCAGGCCCAACGCAAAGGCAATGGGGATCAGCAGCGCCACTCCGTTGATAGGCCCAAGCCCTGGCAGCAGGCCGACAACGGTACCAATCAGTGTGCCGGACAGTGCGGTGATCAGGTTGTAAGGGGTTAGGGCGACGCCGAAGCCTTGGCCCAGGTAGCTGAAAGTATCCATGTCAGTTCTCCAGAACGCTGAGCAGGCCTAAAGGCAAGGGAACGTCCATGGCCTTGTCGAACAACAGGTAAAGGCCGACGCTCATCAGAATCACCACCACCACGCTCGGGAGCCAGCGTCCGCCATACAGGCGGGCCATGGGAATGCCGATCAGGATGCTGCTGAGGATGAAGCCCAGCGGTTCGAACAGCCCGGCGAATATCAGCAGTAGAACGATGCACGCGCCAATCTTGACCAGGGTTTCGCGGTCCAGCGCCGGTTCTTCCTCGGTGTGGACAATGGGGGTAGGCCGAATCAGCAGGTACAGCAGGGCGGCACCCATCAGCCCGAGCATCAGCAGCGGAAAAGCGCGTGGGCCGACCGGTTCATAGGAGAAAGGCGCTTGATAAGGCCAGGCCATTAGAGCCAGGCCTGCGCATGCCAGTAGCAGTACGGCAGCAAAAATGCGTTGTATGACCATGAGAAGCTCCTGAGTCGCGCCCGCTATGCAGGCGCAACTTAACGTCAGTCAATTGAGTTCAATTACTGAATCAGGCCGAATTCCTTGGCCATCAGTTTGTAGTCGGCAACCTGCTTCTTGACGTAGGTGTCCAGCTCCGCGCCGGTCATGGCGAAGGGGAACAGCTCGCGCTGATCACGCAGTTTGGCGAAGTCTTCAGAGGCCAGGATCTTGTCGAACGAGGCTTTCCACCAGTTGTAGTCTTCGTCGCTGACCTTCGGCCCGAGGTAGAAGCCACGCACCACTGGCCAGACGATGTCGTAGCCCTGCTCCTTGGCGGTGGGGATGTCTTTCATTTCGGGTTCGTCGATGCGCTTCTCGGCGAACACGGCGAGCAGGCGCATGTCGCCACTCAGAATGTGTGGCATGGAGTCGGAGATGTCGGTACTGCCCACCTGAATGTGGCCGCCAAGCAGGGCAGTAGCGATTTCCCCACCGCCCTCCAGCGCGACATAACGCAAGGCGCGCGGGTTGATGCCAGCAGCCTTGGCGATCAGCGCGGTCTGCATCCAGTCCTGGCTGCCTACGGTGCCGCCTGAGCCGATGACTACCTTGCTCGGGTCGGCCTTGAGCGCTTTGACCAGATCGTCGAGGTTCTTGTAAGGCGAGTCGCTCTTCACTGCAATGGCGCCATAGCTTGTGCCCACGGCGGCGAGCCAGCGCACTGCGTTTTCATCGAAGCGGCCGAATTTGCCCTGCGCCAGATTGAGCAGCGAACCGCTGGACCACGCGACCAGCGTGCCAGCATCTGCGGGGCGCTGAGCTACAACTGCGTTGTAGGCCACTGCGCCGACGCCCCCAGGCATGTAGGTCACGCGCATGGGCGAGGTCAGAATCTTTTCGTTGATCAGCGCGCTTTGCACCAGCTTGCAGGTCAAGTCGAATCCGCCACCCGGTGAGGCGGGTGCAATGCATTCCGGACGTTTTGGCTCGGCAGCAAACAATTGGCTGGCAACCAGCATGCAGGCGGCGGTGGCGGCTATCTGACGCAGAGGGAATTTCATGTGCAGTCTCCAGAGATATTTTTGTTTTTGGAAGAGAGAAGCTGTTCAGCAGATGCTTTTGTCTCGCGCACCACGAAGCCTGTTCGCTGACACGCAAGTGCCATCGGTACTGCGGTGGACGCTGATGTTTTGCAGGAGGGTGGAGCTGGGGCGCGACGGGTGCGGGTAAATCCGCGACGGGCTGTGCTCAATGGACGGGCAAGCCTGGGCTGGCGTAGACATGACGTGACTCCGTTTAGCGATTTATTGTTTTTATTGTCCAGACGCATCCGGGCGCCTGTTTTGTACGTACCCTTTTAACGGGTCGTGTGGCGATGCTAGATGACGAACCTTTCGTAAACCTTTCAGCTACCTTTCATGTCGCAATTGAAGGGCCGCGAATCGTTTCTGTCCTTCACAGGCGGCGGCCTGCCTGTAAACTCCACCGCCACAAGCCTCGATGCTCGGATCGATAACAACAGTGACAATCAGGAGACGGCGATGCGTGTTCTTCTTGTGGAAGATCATCTGCAATTGGCTGAAAGTGTCGCGCAGGCGCTCAAAAGCGCGGGTTTGACCGTTGATGTACTGCATGATGGCGTTGCCGCCGACCTGGCGTTGAGCAGCGAGGAATACGCCGTCGCCATTCTCGACGTCGGCTTGCCGCGTATGGACGGCTTTGAAGTGCTGGCGCGTCTGCGGGCGCGCAGCAAAAACCTTCCGGTATTGATGCTGACCGCGCGCAGCGACGTCAAGGATCGCGTTCATGGCCTGAACCTGGGGGCCGACGATTACCTGGCCAAGCCTTTCGAGCTCTCCGAACTGGAGGCCAGGGTCAAGGCATTGCTGCGTCGCAGTGTGCTGGGTGGCGAGCGGCAACAGCGCTGCGGCGTACTGGCCTATGACCTGGACACGCGGCGTTTCACGCTCGGCGAGGAACTGCTGGCCCTGACGTCTCGCGAACAGGCGGTGCTGGAAGCGCTCATTGCCCGGCCAGGTCGGGTGATGAGCAAGGAGCAACTGGCCGCGCAGGTTTTCGGCCTCGACGAGGAGGCCAGCCCTGACGCCATCGAAATCTACGTCCATCGCCTGCGCAAGAAGCTCGACGGGCATTCTGTGGCCATCGTGACCTTTCGGGGTCTGGGGTATCTGCTTGAAAGCCGCGATGATTAACGACAGCCTGCGCTGGCGGCTGTTGTGGAACCTGGCGTTGCTGCTGGTGGTGTTGATGCTGGCCAGCGGCATGAGCGCTTACTGGAATGGCCGCGAAGTGGCCGATACCGCCTACGACCGCACGTTGCTGGCTTCAGCACGGACCATCGCTGCCGGTCTGACGCAGCGTGATGGCACGCTGAGCGCCGATATTCCCTATGTGGCGCTGGATACCTTTGCCTACGACAGCGAAGGACGAATCTATTATCAGGTCAATGACATCCATCAGAAGCTGATTTCCGGTTATGAAAATCTGCCTTCGCCGCCACCGGGCACTTTGCGTACCGACGATTACCCTGCGCTGGCGAAGTTTTATAACGGGATTTATCAAGGGCAGGATGTACGTGTGGTCAGCCTGCTCAAGCCTGTGACTGATCCAGGCATGAACGGCACGGCTGAAATTCGTGTGGCCGAAACCCAGGAGGCGCGCAAGGGCATGGCGCGCAGCCTGATGGCCGACACGTTGCTGCGTCTGGGCATGCTCGGTGGGGGCGCACTGCTGCTGGTCTGGTTCACGGTCAGTGCGGCACTGCGACCGCTGGAACGCTTGCGCACCGCAGTAGAAGAGCGTCAGCCGGATGATCTGCGCTCATTGCCAATGGTTGAGGTGCAGCATGAACTGCGTCCGCTGGTAGGGGCACTGAACCACTTTACCGAGCGGCTGCGCTTGCAGTTCGAGCGCCAGGCGCAGTTCATCGCCGATGCCGCCCATGAGCTGCGCACACCGCTGGCCGCGCTCAAGGCGCGGGTCGAGCTGGGCCTGCGCGAGCGCGACCCGCAACACTGGCGCAGTACGCTGGAATCAGCCGCGCTTGGCACGGATCGGCTGACGCATCTGGCCAATCAGTTGCTGTCGCTGGCGCGGATCGAAAACGGTGCGCGGGCCATTGCCGAAGGTGGTGCGCAACAACTGGACCTCAGCCAGTTGGCAAGAGAACTGGGCATGGCCATGGCGCCGTTGGCTCATTCACGCGGCGTTGCGCTGGCGCTGGAGGCTGACGATCCGGTCTGGCTGCGTGGCGAGCCGACGTTGCTGAACGAACTGCTGAGCAACCTGATCGACAATGCGCTGGCTCACACTTCACCGGGCGGCAACGTGGTTTTACGGGTGTATGCGCCGGGCGTGCTGGAGGTCGAGGATGATGGCCCCGGTATTCCGGCAGATGAGCGTGAGCGGGTTTTCGAGCGTTTCTACCGTCGCAGTCAGCAGGGCAGCGGTGCCGGGCTCGGTCTGGCTATTGTGGGGGAGATCTGCCGTGCGCATCTGGCCAGAATCACCTTGCACGATGGTGCCGAGCGGGGTTTGAAGGTTCGGGTCAGTTTCAGTGCGCCCTGATCCTAGTAAAGCATGCTCTTCGCTTCGTCCATCTGGGCGCTCAGCATGCCTTCAGCTCTGGAAAGCCTCAGTTGGCTGAACGCAGGCAGGTCGACCATCTCGATGAGGCTGAAGGGGTGGTCGGTGTTCCTGTGGATATGCACTGTGGCGATCTGCACCAGATCTGTGTAGTCCGGGCTTTTCGATACGCGCGCGAAGTTCTGGAACTGAATCGGCACGCAGGCCAGCGGCTCGGGAAAGTCCCATGAGCGCAGCAGGCGTTCGCCAATGACCGGGTGAATGCTGTCGATCACGTGGTTGAGGCTGATCGGATCAGCCAGCAGCTCGTAGTGGTCTTCGGCATACGTCAGGATCGGCAGAATCCCGATCAAGTGGATCAGCCCGGCAAGCGTGGCCTGGTCGGGTTTGAGATTCGTGTAGTTCTGACAAAGGGTGTAGCTGATGCCGGCAACCTGCAGGCTTTGCTTCCAGATATCGCGCATCTTCTGCTCGATGACTGGAGACTTGGCGTGGAACATCTGCTCGACCACCAGACCGATGGCCAGGTTGCAGGTGTAATTGACGCCCAGGCGCCGAACCGCGGTGGTGACGTCGCTGACTTCGAAATTCGGGCGCAGCAGGGGGCTGTTCGCGACCTTTATCAGGCGTGCGGAAAGGGCTGTATCGCTACCGATGACCTTGCTCAGGGCCGAAATACTGATTTCGGTGTCTTCGGCGGCAAGGCGAATTCTCAGTGCTACTTCCGGCAGGGTAGGCAGAAACAAGGCATCTCTGTCGATGGCCTTGATCAAGTTTCTCTGCACCTCGTCAGCCATCTTGCTCATGTTGCATCTCGCAGCCGTTGGGGGTGTCCAGAGTTTTCCGCGCGCTCCGCAGAGCGCCAGCATGTGCACTGGAACGCTCTAAAGACACTAGGAACCTGAATGTGTTCGTCTGGCTCAGCGCTGAGTTTCGAGTTTGCTGTCCAGTATGTAGGGCAGATCACTCATTTGCAGCGCTGCGCCTTCTGGCGAGCCAAGATTTATATGGCCATTTTCTGCCGCATCGCCCTGCAATACGGCGAGCAGTTCAACATTCTGGCCGGACTGTGCGGCGATGACCACGTTGCCCACGGCGCTGGCGTGTACCGGCGAAAACAGTGCCGTACCCGGCTCGGGGATTTCTTCGCTGCTCAGGGTGAGGCGGTAAAGCCTGCGTTTGAGTTTGCCCAGGTATTGCATGCGCGCAACGATTTCCTGGCCGGTGTAGCAGCCCTTCTTGAAGCTGACACCGCCGACCGCCTGCAGGTTGATCATCTGCGGGATGAACTCCTCGCGGGTGCGGCCAAATACCTGGCCGATGCCGGCGCGTATCTGACCCAGCAACCAGTCATTGAGCGGGCCTTTGCTCAACTGCGAAGCCAGCTGCGATTTGATGCTGTCTGCCTGCCCGGCGCGTACCCAGAGCTCGGCCCGGCCCGGGGAGACGCGGATTGCGAGGAGCTCATTGGCTCGCACCACCGCATCGGTTTCCTGCGCCAGGTTCAGGCCCAGGCCGACCAGCGCGCTGTCGCCATCCTGCAGGCCGAAGCGCACCCATTCTGCGCTTTCGTCAGTCAGTTTCGATTTGGAGAACACTGCGTATTTACGCAGGTCCAGCAATTGCGGCTCGATCAGCTCGCTGGCCATCGCCAGCAGGCAACCGTCGCCTTCGAAAACGATGCGAAAACTCGACTGCATCCGGCCCTTCTGCGTGCAGCGGGCACCGAGGCTGGACTTGTCTTCATTCAGATAATTGAGGTTGCACGTCAGCTGACCCTGAAGAAACTTGCTGGCATCCACGCCGCGAACGGCGAGAACGCCCTCATGGGATAGCGTGCAGAAAAAAGCTTTTTGGGTCATGGTCATCGCAGATTGGGAAAAAAGTCCGGGGGCACATCATAGTGCCGAGTCGAGGTTATGCATACGGGGTACGTGAAAACTGCTGCGACCATTGCAAGATTCGCGTGCCCGGCTCACGGCTGTATACTTGCCGCCTACTTTGAGGAGCGCTCCATGGTCGAAGACGTCGAACTCAACCGCCTTTACTGGCACAGCCGCCGTGGCATGCTTGAACTGGACGTGCTGCTGGTGCCGTTTGTCCGTGAGGTCTATCCGCATTTGAATGACGTGGACCGCGATCTGTATCGCCGTCTGCTCACTTGTGAAGATCAGGACATGTTCGGCTGGTTCATGCAGCGCGCCGAGTCAGAGGATGCTGAATTGCAACGTATGGTTCGCATGATTCTGGATCGTGTCCAGCCCAAGTGATCGATTTGAATGTCACTGGCAGGCCTCGCGCCTGCTGCTGACGGCGTATCTCGCCGTTCAGTTGCTGGCGCTGGTCGCGCTGTCCTGGCTGAACATCGCTTCGTGGGCGTTGGCACTGGGTGTGCTGTTTTGCTTGATGCATGCTGCCTGGACGTTGCCGCGCTCGATTCTGCTCAGTCATCCGGCAGCCTTCACCGCGCTTAAGCGCGATCATCAAGGCTGGCAATTGTGGAATCAACGCGACGGCTGGCAGCCCGTGCAGTTATGTCCGGACAGCCTTGCGTTACCGTTGGTCGTGATTCTGCGTTTTCGCACGGTTATCGCAGGCCGGCCGGGCCGCCCGATAAAAAGCTGCTGTATCCCGCTTGATGCGCTGACACCGGACATTCACCGGCATCTGCGCGTGCGCCTGAAGTTCAGCCGACGTAACTGGGCGGTACCAGAATAGTGTCCAGCGCCTCCGGCAACATGTCGGGATAGTCCAGTGTGTAATGCAGGCCACGGCTTTCCTTGCGCTGCATGGCCGAGCAGATCATCAGTTCCGCGACCTGCGCCAGATTGCGCAACTCGATCAGGTCACGGCTGACCTTGTAGTTGCTGTAGAACTCGTCGATCTCATCCAGCAACAAACGTACACGGTGCTGAGCGCGTTGCAGGCGCTTGTTGGTACGCACAATGCCGACGTAGTCCCACATGAATCGTCTCAGTTCATCCCAGTTGTGCGCGATGATCACGTCTTCGTCCGAATCAGTGACCTGGCTGGCGTCCCAGGCCGGAAGGTCGGTGGGCATCTGTACGTCGGCCAGTTGCTGCTCGATGTCTGTCGCTGCCGAGCGGGCATACACGAAGCACTCCAGCAGTGAATTGCTGGCCATGCGGTTGGCACCGTGCAGGCCGGTGAAGCTGGTCTCGCCGATGGCGTACAGGCCAGGCACGTCGGTGTGGCCCTTGCTGTCTACCATCACACCACCACAGGTGTAATGCGCCGCCGGGACCACCGGAATCGGCTGGCGAGTGATGTCGATGGAGAACTCCAGGCAGCGCTCGTAGACGGTTGGAAAGTGCGTTTTGATGAAGGCTTCCGGTTTGTGGCTGATGTCCAGATACACACAGTCGATACCCAGTCGCTTCATTTCGTGGTCTATCGCGCGGGCCACGATATCGCGAGGGGCCAGTTCTGCCCGTTCGTCGAACCGTTGCATGAAGCGCTCGCCGTTGGGCAGCTTGAGGTAGGCGCCTTCACCGCGAAGTGCTTCGGTGATCAGAAAGCTCTTGGCCTGGGGGTGATACAGGCAGGTGGGGTGAAACTGGTTGAATTCCAGGTTTGCCACTCGGCAACCGGAACGCCAGGCCATGGCGATGCCATCGCCGCAGGCACCGTCTGGGTTGCTGGTGTACAGGTAGACCTTGGCAGCGCCACCTGACGCGAGGATGGTAAAGCGCGCGCCGTAGGTGTCCACTTCACCGCTGGTGCGATTGAGTACATAAGCGCCCAGGCAGCGCTGGCCCTCCAGCCCGAGACGGCGTTCGGTGATCAGGTCGATGGCGGCGCGCTGCTCGAGCAGTTCGATATTCGGCCGTTTACGGGCCTGTTCAAGCAGGGTGCGAAAGATAGCTGCGCCTGTCGCATCGGCGGCGTGGATGATCCGCCTGTGGCTGTGGCCGCCTTCGCGTGTCAGGTGGAATTCAAAGCCGCTTTCATCGCTATCTGCGTCATCGCCCCGAGTGAAAGGCACGCCCTGATCAATCAGCCACTGAATGGCCTCGCGGCTGTGCTCGACGGTGAAACGCACCGCTTCTTCGTTGCAAAGGCCGCCGCCGGCATTCAGCGTGTCTTCAACATGAGACTGCACGGTATCGGTGTCATCCAGTACCGCTGCCACACCGCCCTGGGCCCAGAATGTCGAGCCATTGGCCAGATCGCCTTTGCTCAGCACTGCGATGCTCAGGTGGCCGGGGAGGGTCAATGCCAGGCTCAGCCCGGCAGCGCCACTGCCAATTACCAGTACGTCATGCTGAAAATGTTGACTCATCTGCGAATTCTGCCCTTGGCGACCACTAGTATAAGTATTGGGGTAACGGCACAATAGCCACGCCTACATGGCAATGTGAGACCACGGCGGGTATGGATTGTGCTCCAGTCCCGGATGTCATGCATATTGTTTTCCCTGTTATCTGTTACTGGAAATGCTCCAGTGCACTGATTTCAAAGAACTTTGTGCAGTGTGCGGCTCACACCTGTGATTGTGTCAATGGAACTTTTTGCCAGGATCCATGCTCAATAGCAGGTTGCCTACACAGGAACAGCGTCGTTTTCGCAGGGTTAGATAAGTGATCATCAACTGCGAGAATGGCGACAAGACTATTCACGCAGCCGACCGTGTCGAGCTGCGTTTTTCGTGCAGGCTTTACGATGGCCCGCAGGAAACTTGCTTGAAGGGGGAGAACTTTTGCGAAAAGCCCGAGTCTATGTTTGCGAGCCTGAACAATGTCAGTTGCAACACTCCTTCATGCTTAACGAGGAGTGTTCATGCTAACCCAGGAAGAGGATCAGCAGCTTGTCGAGCGCGTACAGCGTGGCGATACGCGAGCATTTGATCTGTTGGTGCTGAAGTATCAGCACAAAATTCTAGGGTTGATCGTGCGATTCGTGCACGACACCCATGAGGCTCAGGACGTTGCACAGGAAGCCTTTATCAAGGCTTACCGTGCTCTCGGAAACTTTCGCGGTGACAGTGCTTTCTATACCTGGCTGTATCGCATCGCCATTAACACGGCGAAAAACTATTTGGTGTCGCGAGGTCGGCGTCCACCGGATAGCGATGTAAGGTCTGAAGACGCGGAGTTCTACGACGGCGATCATGGCCTCAAGGACATCGAGTCGCCGGAACGTGCATTGTTGAGAGATGAGATCGAGGGCACCGTCCATCGGACCATCCAGCTTCTCCCGGAAGATTTACGTACGGCACTAACTTTACGTGAATTCGATGGTCTGAGTTATGAAGACATTGCGAGCGTCATGCAGTGTCCTGTTGGTACCGTGCGCTCTCGGATCTTCCGCGCTCGGGAAGCCATCGATAAAGCCCTGCAGCCGTTGTTGCAGGAATCCTGAGACAGCGGCGATAGCCCAAGAGAGGAACCCGCCATGAGTCGTGAAGCCCTGCAGGAATCGCTGTCCGCGGTACTGGATAACGAAGCGGACGAACTGGAATTACGTCGGGTATTGAATGCCATTGACGATGCCGATACTCGTGCTACCTGGTCGCGTTACCAAGTCGCTCGTGCAGCTATGCATAAAGAGTTGCTGATCCCGCATCTGGATATTTCGGCTGCTGTATCTGCCGCAATCGCCGATGAAGTCAGCCCGCTCAAAGCAGCACGCGGACCTTGGCGCACGCTGGGTCGTCTGGCTGTTGCAGCATCGGTTACCGTAGCCGTTCTGGCCGGTGTCCGCATGTACAACAATGACGAGATTGCCGGCGCGCAACTGGCACAGCAGACCCAACAGCCTGCCAACCTGACCGTTCCACAAGTGAAAGGCCCTGCCGTACTGGCTGGCTACACTGAAAGCAACGAGCAGGCACCTGGTCCTATGGCCAACGGTGTGTTGCAGGGTGCTGGTCAAGGTGATCAACGTTTGCCTGGCTATCTGCGTCAGCACGCCCAGGAAGCAGCGTTGAAAGGTACTGAAAGCGCGCTGCCTTACGCACGTGCTGCGAGTCTGGAAAACCGTTAAGGAGGATCATGCGAGCCGTCCCTCTACTGCCATTACTGCTTGGTGGATGGCTTGCCCTCCCGGTACAGGCTGATGATGCGCAAGACGCAATCAATCGTCTTGCCAAGGTTGATCAGCAGCAGAGCTATCAAGGCACCTTTGTATACGAACGCAATGGTAGTTTTTCTACCCATCGAATCTGGCACCGCATAGCGGACGGTCATGTTCAGGAGCGTTTGTTGCAGCTTGATGGCTCTGCTCAGGAAGTGCTGCGTGTTGACGGACTCACACAGTGCGTCAGCGGCACGCTCGAAGCGGGTGTGGCCAATCCGGCCGACTCATCTGCCCGCGCATTCGATGTAAAAAGACTTTCCGCCTGGTACGACATAAAAATTGTCGGAAAATCCAGAGTGGCCGGTCGTCAGGCAACTATCGTTGCGCTGTCCCCCAAGGACCAGCATCGATACGGCCTCGAACTTCACCTGGATAACGAAACCGGTCTTGTGCTCAAGTCGCTTCTGTTGAGCGAGAAGGGGCAGTTGCTCGAACGTTTCCAGTTTACCGATCTCGATACCGCCGGCGTTCTGTCCGAGCAGTTGCTCAAGGCCAGCGCCGACTGCAAACCTGTGTCTGTGGTGAAAACCAAGCCCGAGCCGTCCATAAGTTCTGTGGCCTGGCATTCTGATTGGCTGCCGCCTGGTTTCGAAGTCAGCAGCAGTGGTGTGCGCAAGGACGCCTCCACGCAATCCTCCGTAACCCATCTGATGTATGGCGACGGTCTGGCGCGTTTTTCGGTGTTCATCGAGGCGGTGAAAGGCGGATCTTCCTCGGATATTCGCACCCAGTTAGGCCCGACGGTGGCTGTTTCGCGTCGCCTCACAACTCCGCAGGGTGACATGATGGTGACGGTCGTCGGAGAAATACCGATGGGTACCGCCGAGCGTATAGCCTTGTCGATGCGTAACGACGAATCTCCAGCCAAAAAATAAACATTTGAAGTCACGAATTCCAGGATGTAAAAATTTTCATCCTGGGTTTCAAGAGTCGCCAGGGCGCATTTAACCTGGCCTGGGCGCAGGTACTGAAATGTTTGGTGAGGTTTGCACGTTGCAAAAACTCTGGTTTTTTTCTATAGGTCACAGCCTCGCAGCTTTGGCCTTTTGTCGTTTCCAGAGGCCATGTCGCTGATCCAGGGATGAGCATCGCTGCTTGAGGTCTTTGAGTCAGTTGCTTGTACTGCTTAATTTTTTGCTCGTTACCAACGGGAGCCATATGTCGATACCACGCATGAAATCCTACTTTTCACTGATTGCCGCTGTGCTGATGCTCGGCCAGGTTGCTACGGTTCAAGCCGAGAACCTGCCGGACTTCACCGGGCTGGTCGAGCAGGCCTCGCCTGCAGTGGTGAATATCAGTACGCGCCAGAAGCTGCCGGACCGCGCCATAGCCAATCAGCAGATGCCTGATCTGGAAGGCTTGCCGCCCATGCTCCGCGAGTTTCTTGAGCGCAGCATGCCGCCAGGTTCGCGTCCGCCGGGAGCAGGCAAGGGTGATCGTCAGCGCGAGGCCCAGTCACTGGGCTCGGGCTTTATCATTTCTCCCGATGGCTACATTCTGACCAACAATCATGTGATCGACGGTGCCGACGAGATTCTTGTGCGCCTGTCTGATCGCAGCGAGCTGAAAGCCAAGCTGGTCGGCACCGACTCGCGTACCGACGTTGCGGTCCTGAAAATCGACGGCAAGGACCTTCCTACAGCTAAACTGGGCAACTCAAATACGCTCAAGGTGGGTGAGTGGGTGCTGGCGATCGGTTCGCCGTTCGGCTTCGATCATTCCGTGACCAAAGGCATCGTCAGTGCCAAGGGCCGCAGTCTGCCAAACGACACCTATGTGCCGTTCATTCAGACCGACGTTGCCATCAATCCGGGTAATTCGGGTGGCCCGCTGTTCAACATGGCCGGTGAGGTAGTCGGGATCAACTCGCAGATATTTACCCGCTCCGGTGGTTTCATGGGGCTGTCGTTCGCGATTCCGATTGACGTCGCCATGGACGTGGCCAATCAGCTCAAGGCCAGCGGTAAAGTCAGCCGTGGCTGGCTGGGTGTGGTTATCCAGGAAGTGAACAAGGACCTTGCCGAATCGTTTGGTCTGGACAAGCCTGCCGGTGCGCTGGTTGCCCAGGTGCTTGAAGATGGCCCGGCTGCCAAGGGTGGTCTGCAGGTCGGTGACGTAATTCTGAGTGCCAACGGCCAGCCAATCATCATGTCGGCTGACCTGCCGCACTTGATAGGCAACCTCAAGGACGGCAGCAAGGCCGAACTTGAAGTGATTCGCGACGGCAAACGTCAGAAACTGACGGTCACTGTTGGCGCGCTGCCTGACGAAGGCCAGGAAATGGGCGATGTTGCTGGCACAGGTGCCGAACGCAGCAGTAACCGTCTGGGCGTGTCAGTGATCGAACTGACTGCCGAGCAGAAGAAATCCCTGGACCTCAAGGGCGGTGTGGCCATCAAGGAAGTTACAGGTGGTCCGGCTTCGTTGATTGGCCTGCAGCCGGGTGATGTGATCACTCACCTGAACAATCAGGCGATTACGTCCAGTAAGCAGTTCACTGAGGTGGCGAAAAGCCTGCCCAAGGATCGCTCTGTTTCGATGCGCGTTCTGCGTCAGGGCCGTGCGACCTTCATCACCTTCAAGCTGTCCGAGTAACAGGGCGGTTTGACCGGGAAGGGTGGCTACGGCCACCCTTTTTTGTGCATGTTTGTTTCCCTTGCGTCTATCCAGGTGCCTGTAAGCGTGACGCCTCTTGCTTAGTTCAGGTACAATTCCCGGCTATTTTTCGGCGGGCAATCTGCCTGCAACCTTTTTGAGTGTTGATCCGTGAGTGATTTGAGTCATATCCGCAATTTCTCCATCATCGCCCACATTGACCATGGCAAGTCGACGCTGGCCGACCGCTTCATTCAAATGTGCGGTGGCCTGTCCGAGCGCGAAATGGAAGCCCAGGTGCTCGACTCCATGGATCTTGAGCGCGAGCGCGGGATCACCATCAAGGCCCATAGCGTTACCCTGTATTACAAGGCCAAAGACGGTATCACCTACCAGTTGAACTTCATTGACACCCCGGGGCACGTCGACTTCACCTATGAAGTCAGCCGTTCTCTGGCTGCGTGCGAAGGTGCGTTGCTGGTGGTCGATGCAGGGCAGGGCGTCGAGGCTCAATCGGTCGCCAACTGCTACACCGCCATCGAGCAGGGCCTTGAGGTCATGCCGGTATTGAACAAGATGGACTTGCCGCAGGCCGATCCGGACCGCGTCAAGGAAGAGATCGAGAAGATCATCGGTATCGACGCCACCGATGCCGTGGCGTGCAGCGCCAAGAGCGGTATGGGTGTGGACGAGGTCCTCGAGCGTCTGGTAGCAACCATTCCCGCACCGACCGGCAACATTGAAGATCCGCTGCAAGCGTTGATCATCGACTCCTGGTTCGACAACTACCTGGGCGTCGTGTCTCTGGTGCGCGTGCGCCACGGTCGCGTCAAGAAAGGCGACAAGATCCTCGTCAAGTCCACCGGCAAGCTGCATCTGGTCGACAGCGTTGGGGTGTTCAACCCCAAGCACACGGCAACCGTTGATCTGAAAGCCGGCGAAGTGGGCTTTATCATTGCCGGTATCAAGGACATTCATGGCGCGCCGGTCGGTGACACCCTGACCCTGAGCACCACGCCCGATGTAGACGTGCTGCCCGGCTTCAAGCGTATCCAGCCTCAGGTATACGCCGGCCTGTTCCCGGTCAGCTCGGACGATTTCGAAGACTTCCGTGAAGCCCTGCAAAAGCTGACGCTGAATGACTCTTCGCTGCAATACCTGCCGGAAAGCTCCGATGCACTGGGCTTTGGCTTCCGTTGTGGCTTCCTTGGCATGCTCCACATGGAGATCATCCAGGAGCGTCTTGAGCGTGAATACAATCTCGACCTGATCACCACTGCGCCAACCGTAATCTTCGAGCTGTTGCTGAAGAGCGGCGAAACGATTTATGTCGATAACCCGTCCAAACTGCCTGACCTGTCGGCCATCGAAGACATGCGCGAGCCTATCGTTCGCGCAAATATTCTTGTGCCGCAGGAGCACCTGGGCAACGTCATTACGTTGTGCATCGAAAAACGTGGCGTGCAGCACGACATGCTGTTCCTCGGCACCCAGGTTCAGGTGAGCTACGATTTGCCGATGAACGAAGTGGTTCTGGACTTCTTCGATCGTCTCAAGTCTGTCAGCCGCGGTTATGCTTCGCTGGATTATCATTTTGATCGTTACCAGTCGGCCAACCTGGTCAAGCTCGACGTTCTGATCAACGCCGAGAAGGTCGATGCCCTGGCATTGATCGTTCACCGCGACAACGCTCATTACAAAGGGCGTGCGTTGACCGAGAAGATGAAAGAGCTGATCCCTCGACAAATGTTCGACGTGGCAATTCAGGCCGCCATTGGCGGTCAGATCGTGGCCCGGACAACCGTCAAGGCGCTTAGAAAGAACGTACTGGCCAAATGCTACGGCGGCGACGTCAGCCGCAAGCGTAAATTGCTGGAGAAGCAAAAGGCCGGTAAAAAACGCATGAAGCAGGTCGGCAACGTGGAAATTCCACAGGAAGCCTTCCTCGCAGTGCTCAGGTTGGAATAGTCAGGTCCTATGTCACTAAATTTTCCGCTGTTGTTGGTCATCGCTGTGTTCGTCTGTGGCGTGCTTGCACTGATTGATCTGGTCATCCTGGCGCCTCGTCGCCGGGCTGCCATTTCGAACTATCAGGGAAGCGTCGGCGAGCCTGACATTGCTGTCGTAGAGCGCTTGAACAAAGAGCCTTTGCTGGTCGAGTACGGCAAATCGTTCTTTCCGGTGTTGTTTATCGTGCTGGTGCTTCGTTCGTTTCTGGTAGAGCCGTTCCAGATTCCTTCGGGCTCCATGAAGCCGACGCTGGATGTGGGTGATTTCATTCTGGTCAACAAGTTCGCGTACGGCATCCGCCTGCCGGTACTGGATCAGAAGGTCATCCAGCTCGGTGATCCGCAGCGTGGTGATGTGATGGTGTTCCGCTACCCAAGCGACCCAAGCGTCAACTACATCAAGCGTGTCGTCGGTCTGCCGGGTGATCGCATCCGCTACACCAGCGACAAGCGGTTGTTCATCAACGGTGAGCTGGTTGCCAAGAAACTGATCGGCACCGAGCCCGGTACACTGGGCAGCGCAGAACTGTACGAAGAACAACTGGGCGCAGTCGAACATCAGATCCGCCAGGAAATGAGCCGATACCGCGCGCCGCCTGACAGTGAGTGGACAGTGCCTGCTGCGCACTACTTCATGATGGGCGACAACCGCGACAACTCGAACGACAGCCGTTACTGGGACGATCCCAATATTCCCAAAGACGAACTGGGCATGGTCCCGGACAAGAACATCGTAGGCAAGGCGTTCGCCGTCTGGATGAGCTGGCCGGAACCGAAACTGAGCCACTTCCCTAATTTTGCACGCGTAGGGTTGATCAAGTAATCGATGCGGCGCTGCCTGGAGCAGCGCCGTATGTCATTTGGGCTGACTGGAAACGCCTCTGAACCCTGAGTCGACCCGGTCGGGCAGGCAGTGAACTCTCGAGGTTGAAGTCGAACATGACGTTCTCTACTTCTCAAAAAGGTTTTTCGCTAGTGGGATGGCTGTTGGTGCTGGCGCTTGTCGCGTTTGCGACGAGCACGGCCTTCAAGCTGGTCCCGCATTACCTCGACTACATGACGATGAAGAAAATCATCGAAACGGTCGACACCAATCAGGCCCTGGACATTACCACGGTCGACGATTTCTACGGTTATGTCGGTAAGAACATGCAGGTCAACAGCATTCGGGATATAGATTTGAACAAGGCGTTGAAAGTGACGGTGGAGAACAATGCGTTCAAAGCTCATTTGAACTATGAGCAGCGTGAACCGTGGTTCCAGAACATCGATCTGGTGATGAAGTTCGACAAGCAATTCAGTGTGGGTAAACCGTGAGCGTATCCTTGAGCCGCCTTGAGCGTCAGCTCGGCTATACCTTCAAGGATCAGGAACTGATGGTCCTGGCCCTGACCCATCGCAGTTTTGCCGGTCGCAACAACGAGCGTCTGGAATTTCTCGGTGATGCCATTCTCAACTTCGTGGCGGGTGAGGCGTTGTTCGAACGCTTCCCTCAGGCCCGCGAAGGCCAGTTGTCGCGCTTGCGTGCGCGCCTGGTGAAGGGTGAAACCCTTGCATTGCTGGCCCGTGGTTTCGATCTGGGCGAGTACCTTCGCCTGGGGTCCGGCGAGCTGAAAAGCGGTGGTTTCCGTCGCGAGTCGATTCTCGCCGACGCCCTTGAAGCGCTGATCGGGGCGATCTACCTGGACGCTGGCATGGAGGCTGCGCGCGAGCGCGTTCTGGCCTGGCTGACAACCGAGTTCGACAGCCTGACGCTGGTAGACACCAACAAGGACCCCAAGACCCGCCTGCAGGAATTTCTCCAGTCGCGGGCCTGTGAACTGCCGCGTTACGAGGTGGTGGATATCCAGGGTGAACCGCATTGCCGGACGTTTTTCGTCGAATGCGAGATCAACCTATTGAATGAAAAAAGCCGAGGACAGGGTGTCAGCCGCCGGATTGCCGAACAGGTAGCCGCAGCAGCTGCACTTATTGCCCTGGGCGTGGAGAACGGTCATGAATGATACAACCGCAACACGCTGTGGCTATGTTGCCATTGTCGGCCGTCCCAACGTAGGCAAGTCCACGCTGCTCAACCATATTCTCGGTCAAAAGCTGGCGATCACCTCGCGCAAGCCGCAGACCACGCGTCACAACATGCTCGGGATCAAGACCGAGGGTGCCGTGCAGGCGATTTATGTCGACACCCCCGGCATGCACAAGAATGGCGAGAAAGCGCTCAACCGCTACATGAACAAGACTGCTTCGGCTGCGTTGAAAGACGTCGACGTGGTGATCTTCGTCGTGGATCGCACCCGCTGGACCGACGAAGACCAGATGGTTCTGGAGCGTGTTCAGTACGTGCAAGGCCCGGTCATTCTGGCGATCAACAAAACCGATCGCATTGAAGACAAGAGCGATCTGATGCCGCATCTGGAGTGGCTGCAAGGCCAGCTGCCGAATGCGTCCATCGTGCCGATCTCCGCGCAGCACGGGCACAACCTGGAAGCGCTGGAAAGCCTGATTGCCTCGCACCTGCCCGAGAATGACCACTTCTTCCCGGAAGATCAGATCACTGATCGCAGCAGCCGCTTTCTGGCTGCCGAGCTGGTTCGCGAGAAGATCATGCGTCAGTTGGGTGCCGAGCTTCCGTACCAGATCACCGTCGAGATCGAAGAGTTCAAGCAGCAGGGCCGCACCCTGCATATCCATGCGCTGATTCTTGTCGAGCGTGACGGCCAGAAAAAAATCATCATTGGCGACAAGGGCGACCGTATCAAGCGCATCGGCAGTGATGCGCGTCGCGACATGGAGCTGCTGTTCGACTCCAAAGTCATGCTTAACCTGTGGGTCAAGGTCAAAGGTGGCTGGTCCGATGACGAGCGCGCCCTTCGCTCGCTCGGCTACGGCGACCTCTAAGCTGCCCTTTCGCCTGACCCTTCTGCGGTTGGGCGAACACTTCTCTTTCGAGCCAGCCTGATGAGCGCGCCCACCGGCCAACCTGCTTATGTGCTCCACAGCCGTGCGTATCGCGAAAACAGCGCGCTGGTCGATTTCCTCACGCCCCAAGGGCGGCTACGTGCCGTGCTGCGCAGTGCCAAAGGCAAGGCAGGCTCGCTGGCGCGTCCGTTCGTGCCCCTTGAAGTCGAGTTTCGAGGGCGTGGCGAACTCAAGAATGTCGGGCGCATGGAAAGCGCAGGCGTTGCTACCTGGATGACCGGCGAGGCGCTGTTCAGCGGCATGTACCTCAACGAACTGCTGATTCGCCTGCTGCCTGCCGAAGATCCGCATCCAGCCGTATTCGAACATTACGCCGCCACATTGCTGGCCCTCGCACTGGGCCGTCCGCTGGAACCGTTGCTGCGTTCGTTCGAATGGCGGTTGCTGGATGACCTGGGCTATGGCTTCGCGATGGACGCCGACATCAACGGCGAACCGCTGGCCATTGATGGCATGTACCGCCTGCAAGTGGATGCCGGGCTTGAGCGTGTTTATCTGCTTCAGCCCGGCCTGTTTCAAGGCACAGAATTGCTGGCCATGTCCGAAGCGGACTGGAGCGTCCCCGGTGCGTTGTCTGCTGCCAAGCGTCTGATGCGTCAGGCGCTGGCTGTGCATCTGGGCGGCCGCCCACTTGTCAGTCGTGAACTGTTTCGCAAGCCTTGATCAGGCTTTATTCTCTACAGCCTGCTTCGACCAGCTCGCCCATTTTTCTGGAGACAACCGTGACCCAAAGCACTCGCATCCTTCTCGGCGTGAACATCGACCATGTAGCCACCTTGCGTCAGGCCCGTGGCACGCGCTACCCGGACCCGGTCAAGGCAGCACTGGACGCCGAAGAGGCAGGCGCCGACGGCATCACCGTTCACCTGCGTGAAGACCGTCGGCATATTCAGGAGCGCGACGTCCTGCTGCTCAAGGATGTCTTGCAGACCCGCATGAATTTCGAGATGGGCGTGACCGAGGAAATGCTCGCATTTGCCGAGCGCATTCGTCCTGCGCATATCTGCCTGGTGCCGGAGACACGCCAGGAGCTGACTACCGAAGGCGGGCTGGACGTCGCGGGCCAAGAAGCGCGGATCAAGGCAGCGGTCGAGCGGCTGGCGAAAATCGGCTGCGAGGTCTCGTTGTTCATCGACGCCGATGAGCGCCAGATCGCTGCTTCAAAGCGCGTCGGAGCGCCAGCCATCGAACTGCACACCGGGCGCTATGCCGATGCTCAGACCCCGACTGAAGTCGCCGAAGAACTGCAGCGGGTCGCCGACGGCGTAGCGTTTGGTCTCGCCCAGGGTCTGATCGTCAATGCCGGTCACGGCCTGCATTATCACAACGTCGAAGCGGTCGCAGCGATCAAGGGCATCAACGAACTGAACATCGGCCACGCGCTGGTGGCTCATGCTCTGTTCGTCGGCTTCAAGGCGGCAGTGGCCGAGATGAAAGCGTTGATCGTGGCGGCGGCCAGATAACTAATCCCTCAGGGCTTGCGCCCCACAATCACAGCGCGCATCGGCGCTGGCAAGCCTTCGACGGTCTTGCTGTGATCGGCAGGGTCCAGATAGTCGCTCAGTGACTGAAAGCGCATCCATTCGGTGCTGCGCTGTTCCTCGATCGTCGTATGGCTGACGTCGACGCAGCGCACATCGGTGAAGCCTGCGCGGCGCATCCACAGCTCCAGCGCGGGGACCGACGGCAGGAACCAGACGTTGCGCATCTGTGCGTAACGGTCTTCCGGCACCAGCACCTGATGAACATCGCCCGGCACTACCAGCGTTTCCATCACCAGCTCGCCGCCTTTTACCAGGCAGTCTTTCAACGCCAGCAAATGGTCGATGGGCGATTTGCGGTGATACAGCACGCCCATTGAAAACACCGTATCGAAGCCTTCCAGGTTGGCTGGCAAGTCCTCAAGTGCGAAGGGTAGATGCCAGGCGGGCAGGTCAGGCAGGTAGCGCTGCATGGCCTGAAACTGGCAGAAGAACAGCCAGTTGGGGTCAACACCAATCACGCTGTCAGCCCCGGCACCAAGCATGCGCCACTGGTAATAGCCGTTGCCGCAACCAACATCCAGAACGCGCTTGCCCTTCAGGTCCAGATGCGGCGATACCCGTGACCACTTCCAGTCAGAACGCCATTCGGTGTCGATATGTACGCCGAACACATTGAACGGCCCCTTGCGCCACGGCGACAGGCCTAATAATGCCTTGCGCAGCACAGTGCGGGTTTCGCCGTTGCACTCGGCTTGCAGGGTAAAGCTATCGTGCAGATCGATTCGCTCGGGCTGTAGGTCCGGAAGCGCATCCAGCGCACTTTGCCAGCGCTGCAAGTCACCATGCCCCTTGGCCATTTTCGTATCGAGCTGGGCTTGCAAGCCGTTTGCCCAATCAGCCAGAGGGGTTCCCGCCAGACGGCGGACAAGAGGAGCGAGATCAATCATGGCAGGGCAATCAACGAGGTGAAGTTAAGGCATTGAAACCAGGGCACCACCTTGGAAAAACCGGCGGCGAGCAGACGTTGGCGATGTTCTTCCAGGCTGTCGGGCTTCATCACGTTTTCGATGGCACTGCGCTTCTGGGCAATTTCCAGATCGCTGTAGCCGTTGGCGCGCTTGAAAGCGATGTGCAGATCCGTCAGCAGCGCATGCTCCTGTTCGTCATCAAAACGCAGTTTCTCCGAAAGGATCAACGCGCCACCCGGCACCAGTGCGTCACGAATGCGACCAAGCAATGTCAGACGCTGCTCTGGGGCGATGAATTGCAGGGTGAAGTTAAGCGCCACCACCGAGGCAGGTTTGAACTCCAGCGCCAGAATGTCACCCTCGATGACCTGCACCGGCAACAGCTCCTGAAACATGGAATTCTGCGCATTGAGGTATTCACGGCAGCGTTCGACCATCGCACTGGAATTGTCTATCGCAATGACTTCACAGCCTTCGCTGCGTACATGGCGGCGCAAGGCTTGAGTCACGGCACCCAGCGAACTGCCAAGGTCGTAGAGCACGGTTTCCGGCTGGGCGAACTGCGCGGCAAGCACTCCGAGGTTTTCGACAATCGTCGGATAGCCGGGTACCGAGCGTTTGATCATGTCCGGGAAAACCCGCACGACGTCTTCGTTGAAGGCGAAGTCAGGCACCTGGGTCAGTGGCTGGGCGAAAATGCGGTCGGTTTCTTTGCTCACGGCGGTTCCGGCGAAGGCTTTGAAAAGCGGGCATTCTAGCCAAGTTGTCGCCGTGATGCATGGTGCAGCGCGTGCCTTCGGACAAGCCGCGGGCAAACGGTCAGTTCACCGTGATTGCGCATTCGAAGGTCTGCTCCGGCGCCACTTCTGGAGCCCACGGCTGCTGATAGGTCATCACCAGTCGCCCGGTGCCTGCATCGGTTGCCTTGTAGCGCCAGACTGACTGCCCGCCGCTACCGACCATCTCTTTGCTCTCGGCGTTGGCATACACCTCCGGTCCAAGGCTGCGCAGGATGTTCTGCGCCGGGTTTTGGGTCAGCCAGCGAAAGCCGGTGGTCGGGTTGCTGGGCAGGGTGAGGATCAGCGTCTGTCCGCTCTGGAGCGTCAGTGGGCAGTCGTTTTCAGCCTCGATGGACACGATGTTTTTCGGTGTTTGCGCACAGGCCGTCAGCAGCGCAAGGCTCAACGGTGCAAGGAAACGGGCAGGGGTCATGGCAAGTTCCGGTTTTGCGAGACGAGGCGCAAGGATAACTGATCGGAGTTTTGTGGGGGAGTACAACAGGTGTCGCGCCCTGGATAGGACGCAGAGCGTCCAGAACTGCATTCCCACGCCGGAGGGTGCGGAACGAGAGGCGCTCGATAGAACACCTCTCATGCCAGTTCAGCGTGGGACCTGCGCAGTATCAATCTTTAGAACAACACCTTCACCACGTCTGCAAAGCGCTTGGCGAAGTGAACGGTGATGCCTTCCTTGAGATAGTCCGGCAGTTCTTCGAAGTTGCCACGGTTAGGCTCCGGAAGGATCAGTTCGTGGATCTTCTGACGCCGTGCGGCAATGACTTTCTCGCGTACCCCGCCGATAGGCAATACGTGCCCGGTCAGGGTCAGCTCGCCGGTCATGGCCACGCCTTTTTTCGGCGGCTGGTTACGCGCCAGGGACAGCAAGGCGCTGGCCATGGTAACGCCCGCGCTAGGGCCATCTTTCGGGGTTGCACCTTCGGGGACGTGTACGTGCACGAACGCTTCATCGAAGAACTTCGCATCGCCGCCAAACTTCGACAGGTTGGCGCTGACATAGCTGTAGGCAATTTCAGCCGACTCTTTCATGACATCGCCCAGTTGCCCGGTCAGTTTGAAGCCGCGATTCAGGGTGTGAATGCGCGTTGCTTCAATCGGTAGCGTAGCGCCGCCCATACTGGTCCAGGCCAGACCTGTGATCACACCGGTGCCTGACAGCACCTGTTCGCTGCGGAACACCGGCATGCCCAATGACGCTTCAAGGTCTTTCGGGCCGATCTTGATCACCGAGTCGGGCGTATCCAGCAGTTTGACCACCGCTTTACGCACCAGCTTGCCCAATTGTTTTTCCAGATGCCGCACACCGGCTTCGCGAGCGTAGCCTTCGATGACGGCGCGCAGGGCGCTGTCGCTGATGCTCAGCTTGTTTTTGGCAACACCGGCTTTCTCCAGTTGCTTGGGCCACAGGTGGCGTTTTGCAATCGCAAGCTTCTCTTCAGTGATATAGCCGGACAGGCGGATCACTTCCATGCGGTCAAGGAGCGGGCCGGGAATTGAGTCCAGAGTGTTGGCGGTGCATACGAACAGAACCTTGGAGAGGTCCAGACGCAGGTCCAGGTAGTGATCGAGGAATTCGACGTTCTGTTCCGGGTCCAGGGTTTCCAGCAGCGCAGACGCCGGGTCGCCCTGGTAGCTCTGGCCCATCTTGTCGATTTCATCGAGCATGATGACCGGGTTCATGACTTCTACATCCTTCAGCGCCTGCACCAGCTTGCCTGGCTGTGCGCCGATATAGGTGCGGCGGTGGCCCTTGATTTCGGCCTCGTCGCGCATGCCGCCCACGCTCAGGCGATAGAACGGTCGCCCCAGCGACTCGGCAATCGAGCGCCCGACGCTGGTCTTGCCGACCCCCGGTGGACCCACCAGCAGGACAATCGAGCCGCTGATCTCGCCTTTATAGGCACCCACCGCAAGAAACTCGAGAATGCGCGCCTTGATGTCATCCAGGCCGGCATGGTGTTGATCGAGCACTTTACGCGCGTGCTTGAGGTCCAGCTTGTCTTCGCCGTAGACACCCCACGGCAACGAACTGGTCCAGTCCAGATAATTGCGCGTCACGGCGTATTCCGGCGAGCCGGTTTCCAGCACCTTGAGCTTGCCTATTTCTTCGTCGAACTTCTTGCGCGCCTGCGGTGGCAGGGTCTTGCCTTCCAGTCGCTGTTCGAACTGTTCGATGTCGGCACTACGGTCGTCCTTGCTCAGCCCCAGCTCCTGCTGAATAACCTTGAGCTGCTCCTTGAGGAAGAACTGACGCTGATGCTCGCCGATCTTGCGATTGACCTCGGCAGAAATTTCCTTCTGCAGGCGGGCGACCTCGACTTCCTTGCGCAGCATCGGCAGGACTTTCTCCATGCGCCTGAGCATCGGCACGCAGTCGAGTACCTCTTGCAGCTCGACGCCGGTGGCTGACGTAAGGGCCGCGGCGAAGTCGGTGAGCGGTGAAGGATCATTGGGGCTGAAACGGTTGAGGTAATTCTTCAGTTCTTCGCTGTACAGCGGGTTGAGCGGCAGCAGCTCCTTGATCGCGTTGATCAAGGCCATGCCGTAAGCCTTTACCTCGTCGGTCGGATCGTTGGGTTGTTGCGGGTATTCAACTTCCACCAGATAAGGCGGACGGTGATGCTTGAGCCAGGTACGAATGCGCACACGGCTCAAGCCCTGCGCCACGAACTGCAACCGGCCATTTTCGCGGCTGGCGTGGTGAACCTTGACCAGAGTGCCGTATTCGGGAAGCGCATCGGTCTTGAAGTGGCGCGGGTCTTCCTGAGGGGTGTCCATGAAGAACAACGCCAGCGAATGGTGCTCGGACTTGCTGACCAGTTCCAGCGTCTCAGCCCACGGTTCTTCGTTGACGATAACCGGCAAGACCTGCGCCGGAAAGAACGGACGGTTGTGGATCGGGATGATGTAAACCTTGTCGGGCAGGTTCTGGCCGGGCAAGGCAAGCGAGGTGCTGTCGGAACTCAGAGACACGTTGTGCTCGTCTGCGTCATCGGGCAAATCTGGCGAGTCTGTCTGCTGGTCGCTCATGGGGCACCTGAGAAGTTGAACATGCTTCTTAGATGGGGCAGCAGCCCTCAGGTTTCAATAGTCTTGGTCGATAGTCTGTAAAGCGGGTGCAAAACCGTCATTTATTAGTTGTTGGTCCAGTCCGTGCTGGCCAGCGCTGGCTTATTTCATTTACGGCGCTGCCGTTATGGGTTGAATCAGGTATGACCAACGTATTTATTTCGGCATTACTGGCTGGACTATGGATGGCATCGGCTGCGAATGCATCGGCTTCTACCTTTACCGCGCAGGTACTCGACAAGCAGGGCAAGCCCCTCGCAGATGCAGTAGTGACGCTCAAAGGCCCGGCTGATCCGTCGCCCGCTGTGCTCAAGGCTGCCATGGACCAGCGCGACCAGGAGTTTGCACCCCATGTGCTGGCGATACATACCGGCACGCAGGTCAAGTTTCCCAACAGCGACAACATCCGCCATCAGGTTTATTCCTTTTCCCCGGCCAAGCGTTTCGAGTTGCGACTTTACGAAGGCACCCCCTCGGAACCGCTGTTGTTCGACAAGCCTGGTGTGGTGGTGCTGGGCTGCAACATCCATGACTGGATGGTCGGCTACATCTATGTCACGGACGAACCCTGGTTCGGCGTGACGGACAGCAATGGCCTGCTCAAACTCGATCAGGTGCCAGCCGGACACTACGCTGCCACGCTCTGGCATCCGCAAATTGAAGACATGCAGCCTGTATCGGGCGGTGAATTCGATGTGCCCGCATCGGGCCTCACCCAGCGTTTCAACCTCGCGGTCGAAGTGAAAGCCGAGGACAAACCCGGCAAGCCGGCCCCCGGTGGTTTCGGCGACGCTTTTCACAAGGCCGCACATGAATGAAATTTAAAGCCAGCTTTCAGGCGCGCATCGCCGGGGTTCTGATTGCCCTGTTGCTGATTGTCGTGGCCGCAGTTTTTCTCGCGGTCAAGGTTGCGACCGGCGACGCGGTGCGCACCCAGGCTCAGGCGCAACTGGAAGTGGGTAGCCGCGTGTTCGAGCGGTTGATTGATCTGCGTGGCAAGCGCCTGCGTGATGCCGTGCAACTGCTGGCGGCCGACTTCGGGTTTCGTGATGCTGTAGCGAGTGCCGACTCATCGACCATTCGATCGGTACTGCTCAATCATGGCAAACGCATCAATGCCAGCGATATGTTCCTGCTGGGCATGGATGGCGTGGTGGTTGCCAGTACCGAGAAAGAAGTGCCGGAGGGGTCCAGGTTTGTCTATGACCAGGCGCTGCGCAACGCCAAGCGTGCTGGTCAGTCAGTGCTTATTATTCCGGGGGGCGGAATACCTCATTTGCTGGTGGAAAGTACCGTGCTTGCGCCGCTGCCGATAGGCCGCGTGGTGATGGGCTTCACCATCGACAGTGGCATTGCCGAAGAGCTGCGTTCTCTCAGTGGGCTGGAAGTGTCGTTTCTCACGGTGGAAAACGGTCAGTCCGGTGATTTGATCAGTACCCAGCCGCCAGCCATGCACGCGGGGCTGGTCGAGCTGATGCGCAGTTCTTCAGAAGGGCAGATGCTGCTGACCGAGCAAGCGAACCTTAACTTCCTCAGCCAGACGCTGATGCTTGCCAAAAGCAGCAATGGCGACGGCGGACAAGTGATCGCGCTCCTGCAAAGCCCGCTGGACAAGGCCTATCAAGCGTTTGCGCCGCTGGATGAAAAGATTTTCTGGATTTCCATGATCGCATTGCTGGCGTCGCTGCTTGGTACGCTGGCGCTGGCCCGCAGCGTGTCGCTGCCTGTGCAGGAGCTGGCTATTGCGGCCAAACGTATTGGCGATGGCGACTATAAAACGCCGGTAACCCTGGTGCGCAGTGACGAATTGGGCATGCTCGCCGACGCGATCAACACCATGCAACAGGGCATCGCCGTGCGCGAAGGGCAGTTGGCTCACAACGCTCTGCACGACAACCTGACCGGCCTGCCCAATCGAGCGTTGGTGATGGAACGTCTTGGCAGTTTGATTGCGGCAAATCGCACGGTCGCCTTGCTGTACCTGGGCATCGAGAACCTGGCCACGATCAACGAAAGTGCGGGTGCCGAAGGCGTTGAGCAACTGTTACGCCAGTTGGGGCAGCGTTTGCAGGGCAATTTGCGGTCTGGCGACACGGTGGCACGGCTGAGTGCCAACGAGTTCTTGCTGTTGCTGGACAACACTGCCAGTGACGGCGCGGTGGGCATGGCCGATGCCGTGCAGCGTTTGCTCAGCGAGCCGCAACGTATCGACAACCATGATCTGATGCTTGAGTGCTGTATAGGCATCACGGTTTATCCGGAACACGGTGATTCGGCTCAGGAACTGGTCAACCGTGCGGCGATTGCACGCAAGGATGCAGCGTTCATTCCCGGTCGCCTGCAGATCTACCAGGACGGACGTGACCTCGCTCACCAGCGTCAGATATGTCTGATCCGCGACCTGCGCAAGGCTCCGCAGAATGGCGAGCTGATGCTCCATTACCAACCCAAACTGGATATCCGTCAGGGCTATGTTCGTCAGGCGGAAGCCCTGCTGCGCTGGACTCACCCGCGCTTTGGCAATGTTTCGCCAGCCGAATTCATCGTCCTGGCCGAGCGCACCGGTAGTATTAACCTGCTGACCAACTGGGTTATCGAAGAAGCAATGCGTCAGCTGGCCGAATGGCGCCAGCGCGGTCTGGTGCTGCAGGTATCGGTCAACATTTCCGCCGACGACCTGCTGGGCGACGATCTGGCCGGCTACGTCATGAAACTGCTCAAGCAATACGCGGTGCCTGCCGAACAACTGGTATTCGAGATAACCGAGAGCGCGGTCATGAGCGAGCCGGAGAAAGCCCTGGTGGTCCTGCACCGTCTACGCGACTGCGGCATCAGCCTGTCGGTCGATGACTTCGGCACCGGTTACTCGTCACTGGCCCACTTGAAGCGTTTGCCGGTGCAGGAGTTGAAAATCGACCAGTCGTTCGTGCGCAACCTGGATGAAACCAGCGAAGACGCGGTGATCGTGCGGTCGACCATTGAAATGAGCCACAACCTCGGACTCAAGGTGGTGGCAGAGGGTGTCGAGTACCAACACAGTCTGGACCTGCTCCGGCGGTGGCATTGCGATACGGCCCAGGGTTACCTGATCAGTCGGCCGCTGACAGCGTCAGCATTCGAGGCATGGATTGCTACGTATCAGGCATCACCCAGTCTTATGGTGAATTAATCCATGTCCTACAAGACATCATTACTGTTGGGTTATCTGTTGGCGGGCGTGGCAGGGGTTGTCCCGACGCTCGCGCTGGGCGACAACGGCCGGCTGATTGCCACGGGCGGCGCGACCAGCATTGAAGGCAGCGCCGGTGGCGGTATCACTCCATGGGCAGTGATCACCGGTTACAGCGAGCAGGGCGAGTGGGGCGCGACAGCCTTCGCCACGCACGTCAATCTGCCCGACTACAACCTTGATGTGGCAGGCCTCGCCGTCGCCTATGGCAACCGCGTCGAGTTTTCCTATGCTCACCAACGTTTCGATATCAGCAACCTGCAGCACAGGCTCAGTCTGCCGGACGACAACCTCAGTCAGGACGTGTTCGGCGTCAAAGTGCGCCTGTTCGGCGACCTGATCTATGAAAGCCTGCCGCAGGTTTCGCTGGGCGTGCAGTACAAGCATCAGAACGATTTCCTGATCCCGAGTCTGGTGGGTGCCAAGCGTGATTCGGATGTCGAAGGGTATCTGACGGCCAGTCGGCTGTTCATGGGCGCGGCGTTTGGCTACAACGTCGTGGTCAACGGTGGCATGCGTTACAGCCGCGCCAACGAAACCGGCCTGCTCGGGTTTGGCGGGGACCGGCGTGACAGCCGCAGTCTGCTCAAGGAGGGCTCGGTAGCGGTGCTGTTCAATCCGCGCTGGGCGCTGGGCGTCGAATATCGCGAAAAGCCGGATAACCTTTCGTTTGCTGGAGAAAGCGACTGGGCAGATGTGTTTCTCGGTTATTTCCCCAACAAGCACTTGTCCGTTGTATTGGCCTACGCCCGTCTGGGCGAAATCGCCACGCTGGATAACCAGAACGGCACTTATCTGTCTGTGCAGGGGAGTTTCTGATGAGACGCTTGCTGATCTGTCTGATGCTGACGGTACTGGCCGGTTGCGCCCAACAGCAACAGCCCCCCAAGGATGACAGTCTGTATCGAGACCTTGGCCAGCGTGCCGGCATCCAGCGCATCGTCGAAGGCATGCTCATGAACGTGGCCAAGGATGACCGGATTGTCGAGCACTTCAAGAAAGTCGACATCGTGCGTCTGCGCGACAAACTGGTCGAGCAGTTCTGCGTCGAAGCGGGCGGCCCGTGCCGCTACACCGGTGACAGCATGGCCGAGTCGCACAAGGGCCAGAACCTTACCCCCAGCGACTTCAACGCGCTGGTTGAAAACCTGATCGCAGCGATGGACACCGAAAACGTTCCGGTTCCGGTCCAGAACCGTTTGATAGCCCGGTTGGCGCCAATGCGTGGCGACGTGGTTGGCAAGTAATTCGTAGCCTTTAAATGCACTCTGACTATCGTGCCAATGCTCCGCGTCCAGGATCGGACGCAGAGCGTCCAGAACGGCATTCCCACGCTGGAGCGTGCGGAACGATAATCTTCAGGGAGAGCACTTACGCGAGAACACTATCGTGCCAATGCTCCGCGTTAGCATGCCGTTGGTGACGCTCCGCGTCACAAATCGCCGCCGCGCCGCGCGCTCAGGATTGGACGCAGAGCGTCCAGAACAGCGTTCCCACGCTGAGCGTGCGGAACGATAATCTTCAGGGAGAGCACTTACGCGAGAACACTATCGTGCCAATGCTCCGCGTTGGCATGCCGTTGGTGACGCTCCGCGTCACAAATCGTCGCCGCACCGCGCGCTCAGGATTGGACGCAGAGCATCCAGAACAGCGTTCCCACTGGAGCGTGTGCAATGAATCTTCCAGCCCCGCCTCAGCTCAGTCGCGTCAGGTACCCCGGCACTTCCTGCTCCGGCAGCACCGACAGCACTTTCAGGCGCTGGAGCATGCGCTGCCGGGCGCGTTGCAGGTGTTCCTTGAGGTTCAAGGCCGCGGCGTCGAAAGCACCGTGCAGCAATAACTCAATGATCAGCCGGTGCTCGGCCAGCATCGCTTCATCCGCGCCAATTTCCAGCAACCGGTAGAAAATCCGGTTGATGATCATCGGGCTCTGCGCCTGACTGATCAGAGTAGCGATCTTGCGGTTTTGCAGGCCGCCCAGACACTGCTGATGCAGGTCGTCCTCAAGGCGCTCTATTTCCTCCAGGCTGCACTGTTCGGCATTTTGCGCCTGAATGACTCTGGCCAGCATGGCCTCCAGAGTTTCGCGACTCAGCTGCGGCGCGGTCTGGCGCAGGGCTTCGGGCTCAAGGCAGGCGCGCAGTTCGTAGTCTTCGGTGATCTCCCGGGCCGTCAGCGGCCCTGCCAGCCACTGTGAATAAGGCTCTTTTTCCACCAGGCCGCGATCACGCAAACGCATCAGCGCCTCGCGAACCACCGCGCGGCTGACGCCGTAGTGCTGCGCGGCGCTTTGTTCATCCAGCCGATAATGACCAAAGGCGATACAGGCCGACAGCGCCGCGCCGATCTCGTCATGAATACGTTCGCCGAGTGGGCGGGTGTCGACCAGCTCTTCGCTGCTGTCCAGCCCGAACTGCTTGTGGCTCAGGCTCAACCGCAACGGCTCGACTTCCCCGGCGTCAGGATTGACCAGATAACCCCGGCCATCGAAACGGCTGATCAAGCCTTCTTCATGCAGCAGATTGAGCGCCTTGCGCACCGGCACCCGGCTGGTGCCGAACAGTTCTGCCAACGGTGCTTCAAGCAGCACCAGTCCATTGGCAGCCGCACCCGAGACGATTGCGTTACGCAACACCTCACGGATCGTGGCGTAACGCGACGCGGTGCGCGTGTCCTCTTCTGACATCGGTTTCATACACTTCTGGCGGTTGACGGGCAATTCTCGCACAGATGCGCCGTTGTCACCCTGGGCCACGTCCTGATGCTCGCTCATGGGGCCACCGTTACTTTTTTGCACTAAAATGTATCTTTTGTAAAAGATACATTATTTCTTTATGACGATCCTGTTCGCCCACGACGCCTTATCGCAACTGATTGATGCCTTTGCAAAAAGGTTTCTAGTACGGCGTTTCCAGCGCGAAAGGGCCGTCAGCTTGATCGGGTCAGGGCGTCGCGACATGCAGATTGGCATGGAACCTGCCTTTGTTAAATGTACATTTTATTAATAAGTACATTTTTGAGGGTGTGATGTCCATGACCGATACCGGGAGTCACAGCGTTACCGGTGATGCCTGCGCACTGGCCGAGGATTTTGCTCAAGGGCGCAGTGACCCTGTGCAGGCTCTGGACAAGGCGCTGCAACAGGCGGCACGCGCCGATCATGTGTTCATTTCCATGAGTATCGAACGGGCACGCAGGGAAGCCGAAGCGTCTGCGGCCCGCTGGCAGCAAGGGCAGCCATTGAGCCCCTTCGACGGCGTGCCCATCGCCTGGAAGGATCTTTTCGACGTGGCAGGCAGCGTCACAACCGCCGGCGCCGCGGTGCGCAACAACCTGTCCCCCGCGCTGCTGGATGCGCCGAGTGTCGGGCTGCTGGCACGGTCCGGGATGGTCAGCCTGGGCAAGACCAATCTCAGTGAATTCGCTTATTCAGGGCTGGGCCTGAACCCGCATTTCGGTACGCCGATCAACCCCAACAGCGACGGCTCGCCACGTATTCCTGGCGGTTCGTCTTCGGGTTCGGCAGTCGCCGTCGCCAACAGAACCGTACCGATCGCCATGGGCACCGATACCGCCGGTTCTATTCGTGTGCCGGCAGCGCTCAACGGTCTGGTGGGGTTTCGCAGCACCAGCCGCCGCTATAGCCGCGACGGCGTTTTCCCGCTGGCGCTGACGTTGGACAGCGTCGGGCCACTGACCCGCAGTGTGCGCGACGCTCTAGTGATCGACGATCTGCTCTGTGCGCGCAGCAAACCTTCATCGTTGATACCACGCAGCCTGGCCGGTCAACGTTTCCTGCTCGATCAGGCGGTGCTGGAAGACGAACGCGTCACGCCGGCCGTTCGCGACAACCTGTTGCGTGCTGTTGAAGCCTTGCGTGCAAGCGGTGCGCTGATCGAGGTCAAGCCTTGCCAGGCATTTCAGGCCACGTTGCTGTTAACCCAGCAACAGGGCTGGCTTGGTGCAGCCGAGGCGTTCGCGCTGCATCAGGCGTTGCTCGACAGCGACGCCGCCAGCCAGCTCGACCCCAGAGTGCGCAAGCGCCTGGAGGCCGCACGGCATATGCCCGCCAGCCTGCTGGTCAATCTGTACGCCGCGCGCGAACGTTTGCAGGAGCAATTGACCCTCGAACTCGATGGCGCGCTGCTGATTACTCCAACTGTTGCTCATGTGGCGCCGCCGCTCGCACCGCTGCTGAAGGACGACGACCTGTTCGTTCAAACCAACCTCGCCACGCTGCGCCTGACCATGCCGGGCAGCCTGCTGAACATGCCCGGCGTGTCGCTGCCCAGCGGCAGTGATGCCTCCGGCCTGCCCACCGCAGTGTTGCTTAGCGCTCCGGCGGGGGAAGACGCACGGTTGCTACGCGCAGCGCTGGCCGTGGAAGCACTGATCGCAGCCCCTTGAACAACCTGTGAATTTTGAAACCGGCCCGCGTGCGGTAAATCGCGAAGCCGTTCTGATTAACCCGTGGGAGAACAAAGATGGCCAAAGAAATTCTGTGTGCGTTTGGTGTGGATGTGGATGCGGTAGCGGGCTGGCTGGGCTCCTATGGCGGCGAGGATTCGCCGGACGACATTTCCCGCGGCCTGTTCGCCGGTGAAGTCGGCGCTCCGCGTCTGCTCAAGCTGTTCGAGCGTTACGGTCTGCGCACCACCTGGTTCATTCCGGGGCACTCCATGGAGACCTTCCCCGAGCAGATGAAAGCCGTGGCGGATGCCGGGCATGAAATCGGTGTGCATGGTTACAGCCATGAAAACCCGATTGCGATGACCCCGGAGCAGGAAGAGATCGTCCTCGACAAGTCCATCGAACTGATCACGCAAATGACCGGCAAACGCCCGACCGGCTATGTCGCGCCATGGTGGGAGTTCAGCAACGTCACCAACGAGCTGCTGCTCAAAAAAGGCATCAAGTACGACCACAGCCTGATGCACAACGACTTCCACCCTTACTACGTTCGGGTGGGCGACAAGTGGACCAAAATCGATTACAGCCAGCATCCGGATACCTGGATGAAGCCGCTGGTACGTGGCGAAGAAACCGATCTGGTGGAAATTCCGGCCAACTGGTACCTGGACGATCTGCCGCCAATGATGTTCATCAAGAAGGCACCGAACAGCCACGGTTTCGTCAACCCTCGGCACCTGGAAGAAATGTGGCGCGACCAGTTCGACTGGGTCTATCGCGAACACGAACACGCTGTATTCACCATGACCATTCACCCGGACGTGTCTGGTCGCCCGCAAGTGCTGCTGATGCTGGAGCGCTTGATCGAGCACATTCAAAGCCATGCAGGCGTCAAGTTCGTCACTTTCGACGAGATTGCCGACGACTTCGTGCGTCGTAACCCCCGTACCCGCTGATTCATTGCCCTGTCCGAGGCGTCACTCATGTCCATTTACAATAAGCTCGACCTGACCGGCTGGAAACCTGAGCAACTGACTCCGGAGCAAGTACGGTTCGCCACATGGATTGCGTTTTTCGCGTGGGTGTTTGCGGTATATGACTTCATTCTGTTTGGCACGCTGTTACCGGAAATCGGTCGGCATTTCAGCTGGAGTGAGGTCGAACAGGCCGAAATCGCGACCTGGGTCGCGGTCGGCACCGCGGTGGTGGCACTGGCCATCGGTCCGCTGGTAGATCGCCTGGGACGGCGCGTGGGTATCATTTTCACCGTGAGCGGTTCGGCGATCTGCTCGGCGCTCACGGCCATCGGCGGATCATGGGGCAAATCGCCGCTGATCCTGATTCGTTCGCTGGGCGGTCTGGGTTATGCCGAAGAAACCGTCAACGCGACCTACCTGAGCGAAATCTACGCGGCATCCGACGACCCGCGTCTGGCCAAGCGCCGTGGCTTCATCTACAGCCTGGTGCAGGGCGGCTGGCCGGTCGGCGCTTTGATCGCAGCAGGGCTGACCGCTGTGCTGCTGCCGATCATTGGCTGGCAGGGTTGCTTCGTGTTCGCGGCCATCCCGGCCATCGTCATCGCGATCATGGCGCGCAAGCTCAAAGAGAGCCCGCAGTTCCAGATCCATCAACGCATCACCCAACTGCGCAAGAAGGGCGACGTGAGCCAGGCACAGGCTGTGGCGCAAACCTACGGGGTCGATTACGACGAGCACAGCAAAGCGGGGATCGGTGCTGCCTTCCGTGGTTCTTCATGCCGCGCCACGCTGGTGATCGGTGCTGCGATCCTGCTCAACTGGGCGGCGATTCAGGTGTTCAGCGTGCTGGGCACAACGGTGATCGTCAGCGTTCACCACATCTCGTTCGAGAACTCGCTGATCATTCTGGTGCTGTCCAACCTGGTGGGTTATTGCGGTTACCTGTGTCACGGCTGGATGGGGGACCGCATCGGTCGTCGTAACGTGATCGGTCTTGGCTGGATGCTGGGTGGTCTGGCGTTCGCCGGCATGCTCTACGGGCCGAGCAACATGGTGACGGTCGTTGGCTTGTACAGCCTTGGCCTGTTCTTTCTGATCGGCCCTTACTCGGCGGCCTTGTTCTTCATCAGCGAAAGCTTCCCGACCAGCATTCGTGCAACGGGCGGCGCAATCATTCACGCCATGGGCCCGCTCGGTGCCGTGGTCGCAGGCTTCGGTGCCACGTCGGTATTGAGTGCAGGCGGAGACTGGCAGACCTCGGCGCTGTATTTCGGCGCGCTGCCTTGCTTCCTGTCGGGTGCACTGATGTTTGCGGCCAGGCATGTGCGACCTGAAACCGTGAAATGAGGAGCAACACATGATTCGTAAAGTTGCAGTAGTAACCGGTGCCGCCAGCGGCATCGGCCAGGCGCTGGCAGTGGCTTTTGCCCGGCACGGTGTTGCGGTGGCAGGCGGTTTCTATCCGGCTGACCCGCATGACCCGAATGAAACCCGCAGGCTGGTGGAGGCGGCGGGTGGCGAATGCCTGATGCTGCCGCTGGACGTGACCAGCACCGAGTCGGTCGACGATCTGGCTGCGGCTGCGATCAAGGCCTATGGCCGAATCGATTATGCAGTGGCCAATGCCGGATTGTTGCGTCGTGCGCCCTTGCTGGAAATGACCGACGAACGCTGGGACGAGATGCTCGACGTTGACCTGACCGGCGTGATGCGTACTTTTCGCGCCGCCGCCCGGCATATGGACGAGGGCGGTTCGCTGGTGGCGATCTCCTCGATTGCCGGTGGTGTCTACGGCTGGCAGGACCATTCCCATTACGCCGCCGCCAAGGCGGGTGTGCCAGGGTTGTGTCGCTCGCTGGCGGTGGAACTGGCGCCCAAGGGCATCCGCTGCAATGCGGTGATTCCCGGTTTGATCGAAACGCCACAGTCGCTGGACAGCAAGAACTCGCTGGGCCCTGAGGGTCTGGCGCAGGCGGCCAAAGCAATCCCGCTGGGCAGAGTCGGCCGAGCGGACGAAGTCGCTGCGCTGGTACGTTTTCTGTGCAGCGACGAAGCCAGTTACCTGACCGGGCAAAGCATCGTGATCGATGGCGGCCTGACCGTGCGCTGGCCGGGATAGATCGCGCAAACTCAACCAAGGAACCCGACCCATGCAACAGCTCAAACAAAAACGTGCGGTGATCACCGGTGCAGGCAGCGGCATTGGTGCTGCCATCGCGCTTGCCTACGCGAGTGAAGGTGCGCACCTGGTGCTGGGCGATCGTGATCCGGTCAATCTGGCCAAGGTTGCCGAACACTGCCGTCAGCTCGGCGCGCAGGTGCAGGAGTGCGTGGCCGACGTCGGCAGCGTCGAGGGTGCGCAGGCCAGTGTCGATGCCTGCGTCGAGTATTTCGGCGGCATCGACATTCTGGTCAATAACGCTGGCATGCTGACCCAGGCACGTTGCGTCGACCTGAGCATCGAGATGTGGAACGACATGCTGCGCGTCGACCTGACCAGCGTATTCGTGGCCAGCCAGCGCGCCTTGCCGCACATGATTGCCCAGCGTTGGGGGCGCATTATCAATGTTGCTTCGCAACTGGGCATCAAGGGCGGTGCCGAACTGACCCATTACGCCGCCGCCAAGGCCGGGGTGATCGGTTTCAGCAAATCCCTGGCGCTGGAAGTCGCCAAGGACAACGTGCTGGTCAACGCCATCGCTCCCGGTCCTATCGAAACACCGCTGGTTGCCGGGATCAGCAGCGCGTGGAAAACCGCCAAGGCTGCCGAGTTGCCGCTGGGACGTTTCGGTCTGGCCGAGGAAGTTGCGCCGGTGGCTGTGCTGCTGGCCAGCGAGCCGGGTGGCAACCTGTTCGTCGGCCAGACGCTTGGCCCCAATTCAGGCGACGTCATGCCATGAGCAAACTGCTGGAGAACACCTGATGTGTGGATTGTGCGGGCTGTTGGGCGAAGACGTGCACTGGAGCGACCCGCTGGCTGCCGAGCTGCCCCGGCGGCGTGAGCGTTTGCGGCGTATTGCTGCGATCAACAAGGTCGTGGCGCCGTTTCGTCTCAAGGTCGAGGACTTTCAGGGCGTTTCCTACCTTCTGCTGGGGGCTACCGGCAAGCAGGAACTGGCGACCGGCCTGGAGCAGCTCTGGCAGAAAGCCGAGTTACTGATTGGTCGCCCGCTCGACCCGCTGGATTCCCGTTTGCTCGACCACCTGCAGAGGTCCTCATGAGCATTGCTCTCAATGTGATTACCGGCTTTCTCGGCAGCGGCAAGACCACGTTGCTCAAACGCCTGCTGGCCGATGAAGACATGGGCGAAACTGCGCTGTTGATCAACGAATTCGGCGATGTCGGTATCGATCATCTGCTGGTTGAAGAGGTTGCCCCGGATACCGTTCTGCTGCCCAGCGGTTGTGTCTGCTGCACCGTCAGGGGGGAACTGAAAGATGCGTTGCTCGGCCTGCTGGAGCGGCGTAATCGTGGCGAGATTCCAGCGTTTCGCCGGGTGATTCTGGAGACCACCGGCCTGGCGGATCCGGCCCCGATTCTCACCACGCTGAGCAATGATCCGCAACTGCGCGGGCGTTTTCATATCGGCCTGATCGTCACGCTGGTGGACGCCTGCCACGCGACACTGCAAGAGCGTCTGCATCCGGAGTGGCTGGCTCAGATCGCGGCGGCGGACCGGCTGTTGTTGAGCAAGACCGATCTGGTCGATCAGCCCGCACTGGACGCGCTTCGTCAGCATCTGCAAGCGCTGAATTTCTCTGCGCCGCTGCGGGATACGGCGCAGATCCACAGTGGCGATCAACTGTTGCTGGGTGAGGGCATACGCAGCGAAGAACCGGCCGCTGAAGTGACGCGCTGGCAACTGCACAGGGTGTCGTCGACCTCCGCGCGGCATGGGGATGCACAAGTCTGTTGCCTGACGTTCGAGCGGCCTCTGGACTGGGTCGGTTTCGGGGTGTGGCTGTCGATGCTGTTAAGATGCCACGGTGAACGAATCCTCCGTGTCAAAGGACTGCTTAACGTGAACGACAACCAGGCTCCCATCGTGATTCATGGTGTGCAGCATTGCCTGCATGCGCCGGTGCATCTTGCAGCCTGGCCAGGAGAGGATCGTACTTCCCGGCTGGTGTTCATCCTGCGCGGTCTTGATCCCGAGTTGCTGCGCCGTTCATTTGAGGTGTTTTCCAGCAGCTTCGCGCCGTCACTCAGCGAGTCTGCGGCATGACCATTACCTTGCGTGTGCTGGGTACGTCCGTGACCTTGCTGGAGTCCTTGCGTGAGCGGGCCGAGCAGGAGCTGGGCATCAAGCTGATCTATCAGATCCATGACGTGCAGACCGCGCAACGCATCGCGGTCATGCAGCCCGACAGCTACGACCTTTACGATCAGTGGTTTCATAACGTTGATTTCGTCTGGCCTGCGCGGGCCATTCAACCCATCGACACGCGGCGCATCGCGCTTTGGCATGAAATCAATGACCTGCCCAAACAGGGGCGACTGAGACCCACCGACCAACCGGGCAGCGGCAGTGTGCCCAGTGAACGTTTGTTCGTGCAGCATGATGGCAGCCTGGGCAGTACGGTGACTGAGCGCATCAGCATGTTGCCGCTGACCCACAACGCCGACAGTTTTGCCTATCGCCCCGAGCGTTTGCCGGATGGGCTGAGCCCTGCTGACGAAAGCTGGGGCTGGCTGCTCGACCCTGTGTGGGGTGGGCGCATCGCCTTGCAGAGCGATGCTGCCATCGGCGCTCTGGATGCCGCATTGGCCGTGCAGGGCGCGGGGCTGGCGGCGTTCAAGGACATCGGCAACATGAGCATCGAAGAAATCGACGTGCTGGCCGACGTGCTGGTGCGTAAACAGCAGCAAGGGCATTTTGGCGCGTTCTGGTCAGACGACGAAGAAGCCGCCGAACTGATGCTCAGCCCGACCATCGACATTCAGAGCCTCTGGTCACCGACCCTGGTCAGGTTGCACCGCGCAGGTGTGAAGTACCGTGTTGCAGTGCCCAAAGAGGGTTATCGCGGCTGGTTCGGCGGGCTGTCGTTATCACGCCACGCCAAAGGCCCGGTGCTGGATGCAGCCTACGCCTACCTGAACTGGTGGCTGTCCGGTTGGCCGGGCGCAGTAATGGCACGGCAGGGGTATTACATCGGCAATCCGGCGCGCAGTCGTGATCATCTGAGCGCCGCCGAATGGGATTACTGGTACGCCGGTCTGCCTGCCCGCGAGCAACTGCTCGGCAGCGACGGCCTGCCACTGATCGACGCCGGAGAGATCCGCGACGGCGGTTCCTACGAGGAACGCATGGGCCACATCGCGGTGTGGAACTCGGTCATGAACGAACACAACTACCTGGTCCGCCGCTGGAACGACATCCTGCGCGCCAGTGGCAAAAGCAGCGCCAAAGCGCGTTAGGCACGCATTCAAGAGCTGACGCAGAGCGTCCAGAACGGCATTCCCACGCTGGAGCGTGCGGAACGATAATCGTCAGAACACCATCGTGCCAATG